>NZ_JCAKKP010000004.1:0-468882 GCF_059509755.1 Aquamicrobium sp. YD-1-mutant5 | reverse complement strand
TGCAAGCCGTTGCGGATCACGTAGACGATCCCGCTCACAACCCGCCGGTCATCTACTCTCGGAACCCCGTGCCACAACGGGAAGTACGGCGATATGCGCGCCATCTGGCACTCGCTCAGCAGAAACAAATCACCCATCACGGCCTCCTTCAGCAAAGACCGTGAATCACAGATCAAACCAAATTAATAGGTCCTGAGCCTAGCCGACTGTTATGCTGAACATGCTTGATCGGAATGCGAAGGATTTGGAGATTGAGGCCGGCAGGCTACAAATCATGCGCTCTTGCGTGATCGGCTCATATTGCTTGCGAGGTTGAGCAAGTTTTTCAGGATGGCGCTGCGATTGAATGGCGACCAGACGGCGGTAAAGGCAACCGGCTCCGGCTCATCGGTGAAGGGAAGGAAGATGATGCCGGTCGTCGGCAGCAACGCCGTGGCGGCCCCGACGATGGTGACGCCGAAGCCCTGTCCGACCATGGACAGCAACGTGCCGCGCTCCACGTCGAAGCGTAGGATCGACGGCGCAGGCCAGCGCCCGGCGAGGCGCAGTACGATATGGTTGTGAACCTGTGGGCCGGTGCCGCCATAGCGAACAAGGAAGGTCTCACCGACCAGATCGGCCCAAGTGATTTCCGACTGTCCGGCAAGGCGATGCCCGTCCGGCAGCACGGCAACCAGCGGTTCGGTCCAGATCGGCCGGGTATGGCAGTCGGGCAGTTCGAGCTTCCCGGCGACGAACGCCACGTCCAGCCGGTCGGCGCGAAGCTGCATCACCGCATCGCGGGCCGTGCCCTCGGTGATTTCGACCTCGATGCCGGGATGCTCTGCCCGATACCGCGCGATCAATTGCGTGAGGAAGCTGTGGGGGATCAGCGCGTGGATGCCGATACGCAGGCGGCCATTTTCTCCTGCCGCTGCCATGCCGGCCGTCTTCACCGCATGGTCTAGCTGCTCAACGCCGGCAGCGACGTGCTCCACGAACTGGCGTCCAGCCTCGGTGAGCCGGACGCCCCGAGCATGACGCTCGAACAGAAGGACGCCAAGGTCTTCCTCCAGCGCCTTGACTCGCGCGCTGACGCTGGATTGCGCCACGCCGAGCGCGTTGGCGGCGTGGCGGAAGTTCAGATACTCGGCCACGGCGAGCGTCTGGATCAGTGACGCCATGGGGATACGCCCACCGAGCAACACCGAGGGTTCATTCGGGTTAGCGTTCTTTCGCAGTCGCCTCCGCATTTCTCATGTCCGTCCTGCTGGTGAAGCTGGCACACAAACGACGATCCGTGCGCCACACAGCAATATATCTTTACAAGTGTGTAAATTTACACGATAGTATAGACATGGCAACGCCGAAGCGAACGGAACGATCTCGACAGCTTATACTCGACGCCGCCGACGCGGCGTTTCGGGAGTCGGGGTTTGCGAACACGGCAGTAGAAGAAATCGCCACGCGCGCGGGACTGACCCGCAAGACCGTCTACAACCTGTTCAGCTCAAAAGAGGAAATCGCGCTGCAACTCATTGCCCGCGTGGAAGCCGGGGATGAGAATTATCGCGCACGTATAGATGCAAACGAGGATGTCATCCCGCTGTTGGAGAGGGTCCTTCTGGACAGCGCAGGCTGGTGCCTAGCCAACCCCTCCCTCGCGCGGCTTGCTCTCGCGCCCGCCGAGCGGCCATCTCTCGAACCGCCTACCGGCCGCCCTACCTTTCAGCGGCTTGTCCGCGACATTCTCATCCTTGGCCAGCGGCAGGGTGTCATACGCAAGGACGACGATCCCAATTTCATGTCGCTCGTTCTGCTCGGCATCTACGCGCAAGCAATGCTCACGGCCCTTTCTGGGAGACCGTTCGGCGAGAATGATATCAAACGCCTCATCCGTATCGTTATTGAAGGCATCGGCGAGCAGCCCCGGCCTTCGGCAACCTAGAAAGTTCTCCGATGGCAGGGTCGATCATGCTGAAAAAGTTTGGACATGAGATATGGACGGCCGATGGCTCCGAAGTCGTCGCCGCGCTCGGATTTCACTACCCAACTCGCATGGCCGTCATAAGGTTGTCTGGTGAAGACCTTTTCATATGGTCTCCAATCGCATTGACCGACAGTCTTCGAGCCGACGTTGACGCTATCGGAAAGGTCCGCTTTCTGATCGCACCTAACTCGCTGCATCATCTGTTCATTGCGGACTGGAAGCACGCATATCCAGATGCGCGGGTCTACGCTGCTCCCGGCCTGCGAGAGAAGCGCAAAGACTTAGCTTTTGATGGCGATCTAGACGGCACACCGACTCCATCTTGGTCCGAAGAAGTCGACCACGTTCTAGTGGCGGGGAACGCGATAACAAATGAGGTGGTATTTTTTCACCGGAACAGCGGCACCGTAATCTTCACCGATCTTATTCAGCAAATGCCTGCCGGTTGGTTTTCTGGCTGGCGTGCCGTAGTAGCGAAACTCGACCTTATGGTAGGCTCGGAACCATCGGTTCCTCGCAAGTTTCGTGTGGCCTTTACCAATCGCTCGCTCGCGCGCGAGGCACTGAAACGGGTCTTGGCATGGCCGGCCGAGAAAGTGCTGATGGCACACGGAACGCCTGTCGAAAAGAACGGCCAAGCATTCTTGCGGCGCGCGTTCCGATGGCTGGTAAAGTGAAACGCTCCTGCCAGTCCTCGTGGTCGCGTTGAAGCGGATGCGCGGGTTAGATTCCAAGTCCTCTCGCCTTAGCGATCTGCCACGACACCGATCCGCCCTGCACGACGCCCATGACCTCGCGGCCGAGTTGGTGGTCGATGACCGGCCGCCACGGGACTAACGTAAACTCATGGGACTGCTCGACCACGGCGAACTTGCCGCTGGATAGCTCTCGCCGTTAACTCTCTTTCTCGGCGGATTCGATGATGCGCTCGTGCATCAAGTCAAAGATGCAGCCTTGGGCTACTACCCAATATCCATCATCTGTCGGCATCGCAAAGTCGCCCTCGGCGGTGTAACGCCAAGCGCGAATCCTAAACTTTCCCCCGACATCACCGGATAATGTCCTTCCCTGCATGGACACAACAGCGGAGGCAGCCATCAGGGAGCTTTGGGTGAAGCTGTGCAGTTCAAAGGAAGTAAGAGCAACTTGATCGGCATCTCGCCGCATATCGCCTGCAACTTTATTAATGGGCTCACCGGCGCTTCTAACAGCCAGTTTCGCCATAGTGCCGAAGTTCCTTTTCTGCCACGCGGACAAGAACGTCATAATCGCGGCTTCAGGCGAACTGGGATTAAGGTCCTCTGGAAATGGCGCGGTTATCTCTCTTGTTACGAAGGCTTCCAAAGCTTCTCTGTCAGCTTGGTGTTTGCGGGACCTTTCCGCAAACTCGCGAAAACTAAAATTTTCTTTTCTCTCGCGTTCCTTCTTTCTAAACGCCTCAGAATCTTTGTCTGTAGCCCAATCAACGAGTGCAATCATCAGCATCCATGCCTTCATGCAGACAAGCTTATTGGAATATCCAAGTGACCGACCATGAAGAATGCCGTGCCTTAAGGGTAGGCTGAGATTGTCATCCGAGGACTTTCGTACGCCTTTCGTGAGCAACTTTATTAGGGACGGCAAGGACGTGGGATGTCCAGCGATAGAATCGAATACTGAAAGGTCTGCCTCTTTTTCAAATGGACTGGTTCCAAGAATATCAGACGCGAATCCATCGCAGGCGATCAAAATCAAAGGCACCGCCGAGACATAACGCTCTTCTAAAGTCAGGCTGAGCGCTTCATTTAGTTGATGCCACCTTCCGATGGTCGCGTCGAAACGCTTTGCGCGGGTAATTGCGAATAGACGGATGGTCTCTTCCGTGAACCATTCCTGTATCGCTTGATTTGCTTTTTCCGGTTCACCCGCATCATGCAATTCTAGAGCGCTGCGCATCATGTCGAGGGACATCGAGCTTGTCGCGACCCAGCCCTCATTGGCGAAAGCCGCGTTAAAGCGGTCTGGAAGATCAAGCACTTCGGCTTGTGAGAGAACATCCGAGGCCATCCTGCCAAGGTCTCTTAATTTTTCCGATTTGATGCCAATTGCATCCGCTGCGCCAGAGAGAGCGGACATCACCTTTACCAGCGGCAGAACCTTTTTCAGTTCCTGCGTGGTAGGATTATCGACAATGCGCTTCGGGGTTTCCTCGACCATTCCATACCTTGTGCGAGTGACAAATAGCGGCGAATCAGTTTCAAGCTGCGTGGCTCAACTACATTAGCTATACATCCTGACAGCGACCGCGTGGCTCTGCCAGAGCAACTCCACGGTCGAACGGCTGCGGCTTAAAGGATTGGACCGCAGTAGCGCGTATCGCGCTGCATCGAGATCTAGCGATGGACGCGGGGCTGGTGGGAAAGTCACCTTTCGCACGCTCGATGGATGACGAGAACAGGTCGCCGGCGGATACTGGGCAGGCCGCTGAGGAAGAACGTGCCCGCCTGCACTGACCAGCGGACCTGCAATCTGGCGGCGGCAATGCCGCACCATGAGCGTAGCGCGACGGCGCGTTGACGGCGCTTTCGCCGTCACGATCCAAACAATCCGCTGGCATGTTTGCCGCAAGTCGTGGCGCGTACTGCCTACATTTTTATCAAGGCGTTTCCTGCGTTCCCATGCAGATCGGCGGTCGCGGTTATGTGCCTTCGGCAGCGGATTTCTTTGCGGTGCCAATGCAGGAAATCGGCGCGTTCAGCGCAAAATCGGAAACTGCGGATTTTGGGCGAGAAGGGCGGGATTTTACGAGGGCAAGATAAAAGAAGACGGCACCATGTCGGGCCGCTTCTGAAAATTATTGTTGTCTGCACACTGCTTAGGTGGTGCGTGAGTGGCACCCCATTTTTGACCCCCTTGGTGCCGTGGTTTCGTGCAAAGCCTTGGCTTTACTGGATTTTGACCGGCACCAAAGGCGCAAATCGTCCAGTTTTCGGCATTTCGGCACGGGAGAGCGCCCAAGTGCATCGGAGCACATGACGGCGTGATGGTCTTGCTGCCGGAAGCATGAAACCGGATCGCCGTCAGGCCCTCAAGGCCAAGCCGCTGCGCGGGGACGCTACACGTCCGCCTTGACCGCCTGCCGTCGCCCCGGTCTAGGCTTGGGAAGCAGACAAGTACGGATTGGGGGCGCTGTCGCGCTCCCATGCCGAAACGAACAAAAGGGGTGGTCATAGCTAATGGACTATGATAGGTTACATGTAACCATAGACATGGAGGCCGATCATGGTCACAGCATCCAATTCCAAGCCGGTGCGGGTAAAGGTGCGCGAGCACCGTGACCGGCTGCGCGCGCAGGGACTGCGGCCTATCCAGATTTGGGTGCCGGACGTGCGTGCAGCCTCTTTCCGGGAACAGGCGCATCGCCAGTCGCAGGCGGTCGCCGGGAGCGATCATGCGCGCGAGGATCAAGAGTTCATCGACGCAATTTCCGATTGGGACGATGAATGAGGCGTGGCGAAGTCTGGACAGTCTCGGGCGGCAAGGACTACGCGGGCAAACCGCGCCCCGCCGTGATCGTGCAGGACGATAACTTCGACGCCACCGACTCAATTACGATCTGCGCCTTTACCACCGATCCGATCGATGCGCCGCTGTTCCGCCTCGTTGTGGAACCGAACGAGCGCAACGGCCTGCGCTCCCGCTGCCGCCTGATGGTGGACAAGATCACCACTGTTCCCAAGGCGAAGATGGGCGCGCGTGTCGGGCGTCTCGATGACGAGGACATGGTGAGGCTCAACCAGGCTATGACCGTGTTCCTCGGCATGGCTGCCTCTCCCCGAACCGGAAGGAGGAAAGAGACATGAGCGTTATAGCGTCGGTCGGAGGGGACGGTGAAAGACGGCAATCGGCGGCGAACGGGTCGTTCTGGATATGGAAGGGCCGAGCGATGATGTGGGTATGTCTAGGACACACACCCATCGCAGCCTTGACCGTCGCAGACGCATTGAAACCGACGCACTTCCCGACGATCTTTACGACTACGCCAAGCCGCAAACGCCGTCGCGCGTCGGACGGTCGGTTAAGCATGACCTTGCCGACTGGACCGTCACCGACGACTGGCCGGAGGACGTTCCCGTCACAGAGGCCGAGGTGGATGTGTTCGAGCGATGGTTCGGCGATCTTTTCGATGAGTTTTTCGGGCCATGCCGATGATGTGAGAAGGAGGCTTTTGCCATGACCGCCTCCCAACTCTCGAACGGGGTGCGGGCCGCCCTCTATCTGCGCGTTTCAACCGCCCGGCAGGCCGAGCACGATATTTCCATTCCCGACCAGAAGCGGCAGGGCGAAGCCTATTGCGAACAACGCGGCTACCAGCTCGTTGAGACATATGTTGAGCCGGGTGCGACCGCCACCAACGACAAGCGCCCCGAGTTCCAGCGCATGATCGAGGCCGGCACGTCAAAGCCCGCGCCGTTCGATATTGTCGTGGTCCACTCGTTCAGCCGTTTCTTCCGCGATCACTTCGAGATGGAGTTCTACGTCAGGAAACTGGCGAAGAACGGCGTCAAGCTCGTGTCCATCACGCAGGAGATGGGGGATGACCCCATGCACCAGATGATGCGGCAGATCATGGCGCTGTTCGACGAGTATCAGTCCAAGGAGAACGCCAAGCACGTTCTGCGCGCCATGAACGAGAATGCCCGACAGGGCTTCTGGAACGGCGCACGGCCGCCCATCGGCTATCGCATCGTCGCGGCCGAGCAACGGGGATCGAAGACCAAGAAGAAGCTGGAGATCGACCCGCTGCACGCCGACACCGTGCGGCTGATCTATCGCCTGTTCCTTGAAGGCGACGGCACGTCCGGAGCGATGGGTGTCAAGGCCATCGCCACCTATCTCAACGAGCGCCGCTTCTTCACCCGCGACGGCGGGCGTTGGGGACTGGCGCAAATCCACGCCATCCTGACCCGGACCACTTACATTGGCGAGCATAGGTTCAACACGCGCTCGCACAAGGACCGGGAGAAGAAGCCGGAGAGCGAAGTCGCCATCATGTCGGTGCCGCCCCTGATCGAACGCGAGATTTACGATGCGGTGCAAGCCCGCCTGAAATCCCGCAATCCCATGGTGACGCCCGCGCGTGTCTCCAGCGGCCCGACGCTGCTAACCGGCATCTGCTTCTGCGCCAAATGCGGGGGCGCGATGACGCTTCGCACCGGCCAAGGCAGCACAGGCGCGACATACCGTTATTACACCTGCTCGACCAAGGCGCGGCAGGGCAAGACCGGTTGCAAGGGCCGCACGATCCCGATGGACAAGCTGGACCATCTGGTCGCCGATCATATCCGGGATCGCCTGCTCCAGCCCAAGCGACTGAAAACTGTCCTCGCCAGCGTCATCGACCGGCGGCAGGAGCGCGCCCAGCGCCGTCGCGAGCATCTGGCCGAGCTTCACAGGCGAATCACGGAAGCCGACCAGCGGCTCGGCCGTCTCTTTGACGCCATCGAAGCGGGCATGGTGGACAAGGACGACGCCATGGCGAAAGAGCGTATGGTGAGCCTCAAGGCGTTGCGGGATCAGGCCGCCGCCGACGCCGAGCGCACGCAGCTCGCACTCGACAGTTCAGGCAATCAGGGCGTCAGCCCCGACATGCTCAAGGGGTTCGCCCGCAAGGCTCGTGAGCGGATACGGCTCGACGGTGGAGGCTACCGCCGCGACCACCTGCGCGCTCTCGCGCAGCGCGTCGAGGTCGCCGACGACGAGGTTCGCATCATGGGATCGAAGTCGGAATTACTGCGAACGCTGGTTGCCGCTTCAAGTGGAAAATCGGCGGCGTTCGGCGTTCAGAGTTCTGTTCTGAAATGGCGCGCCCGAAAGGATTCGAACCTCTGACCCCCAGATTCGTAGTCTGGTGCTCTATCCAGCTGAGCTACGGGCGCGCATCAGGTCGCCTGGGCAACCTAGCGACTGGCTTTAAGAACCTGCCGCGAACGTGCCGCTTCACTAGCGGCTGATTCCGGGAATTGCAAGCCGGCATTTCAAAGTTTCTTCACATCGCCCACAGGACCGGAAGTTCACCGCGTTTCAGCCGCGCTTGCGTGCACCTTCGGCTGTGCGACTGAAGGGCAGTGGGCGATCGGTGATGGTTATGGCAAAGGTGGTGTGGCCGCTTTCGCTGGCGACCAGCTCCAGAACACCGCCATGGGCACGTACCAGCTCATGCGCGATCGCAAGGCCGAGCCCGGTGCCGCCCTGCCGCGCCCCGCCCCGGAAAGCAGAGAACAGATTTTCCCGCGCCCTGGGCGGCAGGCCGGGACCGGTGTCACTCACCATGATGCGGCAGACGCCGCCCTGCCGCTCGGCCGACACAGTCAGCCGCTGCACATTGATGCGTTCGGCCTCGGCGATCATGGCCTGAACCGCGTTGCGGACAAGATTTGTCAGCACGCGGAAAAGCTGGTCCGGATCCGCATCGATCTCGAAGCCGGACGGCACGGCGTTGACGAAATCCACGCCGCTATCGGCGCCCGCGATGTCACGCAGATCCTCCACCAGCGGATGCAGGTTGACCAGCCGGCGCGCCGGCAGCGGCTCCTGGGTGCGGCCATAGGCAAGCACGCCTTCCGAATAGGACACCGCGCGGTCCAGCGCCCGCAACAGCCGCGGCGTGAAGGACTGCACCGTCGGGTCCTTCGACATGCTCAGACGGTCGGAGATGAGCTGGGCGGAGGCCAGCATGTTGCGCATGTCGTGATTGATCTTGGAAACGGCAAGGCCGAGATCGGCCAGATGGCGGCGCTCGGCCAGCATCTTCTGCAGTCTTTCCTGCATGTGGGACAGCTCGCGTTCGGCAAAGCCGATCTCGTCGGCACGCGCGGCCGGAGTGATGACGCGCGCCGGGTCATCGGGTGCTGCCGAGAAATCCAGCATGGACTGCGCGAGCCTGCGCATCGGGCGCACCATGATGCGGTCCATGGCTGCATAGACGAGCATCGCCGCAAACACCGAGATCAGCAGCGACAGCAGGGCAACGTTGCGCGCATAGGTGAGCATGGCCGCGCGCAGGGCGTTGTCCGGCATGATCAGCTCGAATTCGCGGGCATCGTCGCCGGCCGGCCCATAGACGCGCAGCATGCGGTCGCCGCCGTTCAGCAACGTGTCCAGCGCTCCGGCGATTTCTCCGAACATGCCCACATTCGCCATGTCGATATGGGTGTCGACCTCCGGCGGCATGTCGGCCACCACCAGAAGGCGCGATACGCCGCCATCGCTGACAGCGATGGCCCGGGCCCCGATGGCCGTCAGCACGTCATCCTGTGCCTCGCGGGACAAATCGGCCGGATCGCCCTGCACGAGCACGATGGAAACCGCCGCAGCCGTCGCCAGCCGGTCCCGCAGCCAGCTGACGCGATAGCTGGCGACGGAAGGGAGAAAGATGAGGGTTTCCGCCAGCAGCACGAAAACGACCGTCAGCAGCAGCAGCTTGGTGGAAAGCCCGCGCGCGAGCGGAACCGCATGCCGTGCCGGCATCGGTTCGTCCTGCCCGCTTTGCAGGTTCTCAGTCATCCGTCTCCACATTCAGGGGCTGTGCGGCCACCTTTTCATGATAGCGGAACCCGGCAGTCTTGTCTGTGCTCCGGCATGGCCGGAAAGAGTGACGCGCCGGAAAGTCCTGCTGATTGACTCGATGGCCCCCAATCCATATAAGCCGCTCACGCTCGGGCCTGCACTCCCGGCGCAACCTTGGTTGTGCGTGCAGGCCGGGCATAGCTCCTGTCTTAACCATGACAGAATCAAGAAGGGCCGCACACCGCGGTATTAAATAAATGAAGCGTACCTACCAACCCTCCAAGCTCGTTCGCAAGCGCCGCCACGGCTTCCGTGCCCGTATGGCCACCAATGGTGGTCGTGCTGTCATCGCTGCCCGCCGCAATCGTGGTCGCAAGCGGCTGAGCGCCTGACGGAAGCGAGTTCGTTGCCCGGCGACTGTAAGCCTTCGGGACCGCAGCCCGGGCGGCTTCTCAAGCGTGCGGAATTTCTGGCCGTGCGGCGTGGTGAAAAGCGCCGTGGACGGTTTTTTCTCGTTGAGGTTCTCGATCGGGGCGACACTGCTGCGCCACGCGTCGGCTATACCGTTACGAAGAAAGTCGGCAATGCCGTCATACGCAATCGCGTCAGACGGCGGCTGAAAGAAGCCGTGCGCACCCATGCCGCACATGACATGACGTGCGGCAATGATTATGTGATCGTCGGCCGCCTGGATGCGCTCGGCGCGCCATTCGACCAACTCAAGGCCGAACTTTCCCGGCGGATCCGCGGATCACGATAGGGTTCATGATGGAACACAATCGCAATTTCTTCATCACCATTGCGCTGTCGGTGCTGATTCTGGTGCTCTGGCAGGTCTTCTATATGAACCCGCGCATCGAGCAGCAGCGCGAGGCGGCTCAGATCGAGCAGGCCCGGCAGGAGCAGGCCCAACAGAGCGCCGATGTGCCCACGCCCGGCCAGACCTCTGGTCAGGCTTCCCCCGGACAAGGAGCCATTCCCGGCGCTGGCGGCACCGAGGGGCTGACGGCACCCGCCGGACGCGAGCAGGCGCTGGCCGGCACCCCGCGCGTCAGGATCGAGACGCCCAGCGTGGAAGGTTCGATCAATCTGACCGGCGGACGCCTCGACGATCTCAAGCTCAAGGATTACCGCGAGACGGTCGACAGGAATTCGCCCGAGATCGAGTTGCTCAATCCCGCGGCGCTGCCCAATGGCTACTATGCCGAGCTTGGCTTCGTCGGCAATGAGGCAACCGGCTCTGTGCCGGGGCCGGAGACCGTGTGGACGGCACCGGAAGGTGCCTCGCTGACACCGGCCACGCCCGTCACCCTCACCTACACGAACGAAAAGGGCCTTGTCTTCAAGCGCACCTATTCGATCGACGCCCACTACATGTTCACGGTGTCGGACACCGTGGAAAACAGCGGCGCCAGCGACATCACCCTGTTCAGCTACGGACGCGTGACCCGCTTCGACAAGCCGACCACCGCCTCGATCTACGTTCTGCATGAAGGCCTGATCGGCGTGACCGGCACCGAAGGGCTGCAGGAGCACAAATATTCCGCCGTCGAGGACGACAAGCAGTACACGCCCGGCAAGTCCAGCGACGGCTGGCTTGGCATCACCGACAAGTACTGGGCGGTTACGCTGGTTCCGACTGCAAAGCAGCCGTTCCAGCCGCGCTTCGCCTATTTCGAGGACGGCCGGCCGCGCTATCAGGCGGATTTCCTCAGCGACGCTATACCGGTTGCAGCGGGTCAGTCGGCCACGGTCGAATCGCTGATCTTCGCCGGCGCCAAGGAAGTCGAGACCATCAATGCCTATGAGGAAGAGCGCAGCATCCGCCGCTTCGACCTGCTCATCGACTGGGGCTGGTTCCACTTCATCACCAAGCCGATGTTCTGGCTGATCGACACGCTCTACAAGATGCTCGGCAATTTCGGTCTGGCGATCCTCGCCACCACCGTCGTCGTCAAGCTCATCTTCTTCCCGCTGGCCAACAAGTCCTACGCTTCGATGGCCAACATGAAGAAGGTGCAGCCGAAGATGACGGAAATCCGCGAAAAATACGCGGATGACAGGATGAAGCAGCAGCAGGCGATGATGGAGCTCTACAAGACGGAGAAGATCAATCCGATCGCCGGCTGCTGGCCGGTACTGATCCAGATTCCGGTGTTCTTCGCGCTCTACAAGGTGCTCTATATCACGATCGAAATGCGCCACGCGCCGTTCTTCGGCTGGATTCACGATCTGGCGGCACCCGATCCGACCTCGCTGTTCAACCTGTTCGGCCTGCTGCCCTATACGGTTCCCGCCATGCTGCATATCGGCATCTGGCCGCTGCTGATGGGCGTGACCATGTTCCTGCAGATGCGCATGAACCCGGCCCCGCCGGACCCGACGCAGGCCATGATCTTCAACTGGATGCCCGTCATCTTCACCTTCATGATGGCAGGTTTCCCCGCAGGTCTGGTCATCTACTGGGCATGGAACAACCTGCTCTCGATCCTCCAGCAGGCGCTGATCATGAAGCGTCAGGGCGTGAAGATCGAATTGTGGGACAATCTGGCAGCGCTGTTCCGGAAGAAGCCGAAACCGGCGGAGTAGACCAGTCTGGCAAGATGATATCTGGGCCCCGTTTTCGGGGCCCTTTCTTTTTGCGCGGTGCCAGTGCGCCTTGCCGTCACTGGAAAGGTCGTCCTATACGGGGTAGGTCTATCCTGAGTGCCGCAGAAGCCTTTTACGGTCCGGATGCATCGCAAAGAGCAGATATGAGATTCAGCAAGGACATCGCCGACCTTTGCAAGGAGCATGGTCTTCGACTGACGGGACCGCGCAAGGTCATCATGCAGGTTCTGGCCGAATCGACGGATCATCCGGATGCAGTGGAACTGCATCGTCGCGTCAGCGAGATCAGTCCCGGCGTCGCGATCGCCACTGTCTATCGCACGCTGTCCCTGCTGGAAGAAAAGGGCGTTCTGGAGAAGCATACTTTCGGCGACGGCCGGGCGCGCTTCGAAACAGCCGATCAGGACCATCATGACCACCTGATCAACGTCGAGACTGGTGACGTGATCGAGTTCCGCTCCGATGAGATTGAAAGGCTGCAGGATGAGATCGCCCGGCAGCACGGTTTCGACATAGTCAGTCACAGGCTGGAAATCTATGTGCGCCCTTCAAAGAAGGCGCGCAAGGGAACCGGCAAGGCTCCCTGAGCGGCCTGAGGCCCTTCTCACCATCATGTTTGCTTCAGTCGCCGGGCACGAAATGTGTCCGCCGGCGAGACGGCACCGTTCGGGCATGGGATCGTCTTTCTTGTCGCACCCCTGAAAACGACGCTTGCGCTTATCCCGATTTCTAGTTTAGAATAATTCTAAATTCGGATACCAAAGCTCAACTTTAAATCCGACTGAAATACCGAAAGAAGGAGATACCCATGGCCCAGTCCGTTTCGTGCAATAGCTGCGCTTATTACGAAGACCACATCGCCAACAGCACCAAGGTTGCCGAGAATGCCGGCCTGTGCCGCTTCAACCCGCCGGTGACGCAGCCCGAGCCGAACGCACGCGGCCTGTGGCCGGTGGTTACGGCCAGCGACTGGTGCGGCCATTTCTCCACCGAGACCCGCAACTGATTTCGGCGGGCTTCGTAAGCTTTCCACTCAAACGGCGCTTCGGCGCCGTTTTTGTTTTTTTGGAGAACGCATAAAAAAAGGCCGGACCTAAAGGCCCGGCCAAGCATGGAAAGTTAAAACCTTCCAGAGGGGAACGTGCCGGGCGCAATGGGAGGAGAACACCCGACACACCGCCCAGATAGGACTAGCCGGTTCCCGGTTCAAGTGTTTGTCTACGCTTTTTATATAATAAATTGCCGCACCTGTGGAATTTCTCGTTCCGCCACGTGAAATTCATGCTGGCGTACGGTTGTGTGGCGCGGGTCCGATCACCTTCCGCAAGGGAATACGGAAGTCCGGATGCATCGCATTGTTGCGGAACGAGAGACGCCCGGCCAGACCGGAAAGGACGAAAAGCCCCGGGTCGCGCACGCCCTGCCGGAGATTGCATCAGGCAACGAGCGCGCTGGAGCCTTGTCCTGCACGTGAAGATGAAAAGATCGGGCGCGCCGTCAAAGCAGATATGGTGCTGAAGATGGCGCCGGAGAAAATCGGCTTGTCAAAGCGGCTTCAGGATGGCCGGGAAAACACATAGGCAACACCGAACAGCATCAGCGATGCCACCGCTACCATGAGAAGCGGGCCGGGATTGCTCCCCAGCCAGAACAGAAGGAAGCCTAGGCTGCTGCCGGCGAGCGACATGAACTTTGCTTTGCGCGGTATGGCGCGGCGCACCCGCCACTCGCGAAGCGTGGGTCCGAAGCGCGGATGATCGAGAAGCCAGAGCTCCAGCCGCCGCGATGATTTGGCAAAACAGGCCGCAGCCAGAATGAGGAACGGCGTGGTCGGCAGCACCGGCAGGAACGCTCCGACAAAGCCCAGCGCCACAAAGAGAAGCCCGAGGGCGAGGAACAGGCCGCGCATCGGTGCCGAAACCGCTGTTGGTTCGCTGCGCTGTGTCTCGTCCGGCAAACTCATGTCGCGCTCATCTCCGGCAGGGGAATGCGCTTTGTCGGCCTGGGTTGCAACGGGCGATGTCATTGGTTGCGTCCTGCGGTCTTCCCTGCACCACGTTCCCGCCATGTCGTGAAGGCAACATGGCGGCAGTCGATGCTTTTCGGGCCGAACATCGGTCAGGAACGTTTCGCAATCAAGTGGACAAATCAGCTCAAGATTGAACCGACACCGGATCACCTGACATGTCGTCTGCGGGCGACACCGCCTATCGTTCCGACCGCAACCCCGGAAGCTGGAAGTTTTAGCCGGCGGGGCGCTCGTCGGCGATGACCTTGCCGTCATTCGGCAGGCTGTCGGGAGGCACGATTTCCACCCTGCCCTTCATCTTGGTCGATGCCTGCAAGGCCTGTTCGAGAATTGCCGGCAATTCCGTGGCCGCCTCCCCGGCTTCTGCCTTCAGCACCATGTGGTCCTGCTCCGCCTCGCGCGTCACCACCAGCCGCAGCCGCCCGAGTTCAGGATATTTTTTCGCGATCGCGGCGATCTGGGCCGGATCGACGAACATGCCCTTGACCTTAGTGCGCTGGTCGGCGCGTCCCATCCAGCCGGCCAGCCGCTGGTTGGTGCGGCCGCACGGGCTCACGCCCGGCACGATGCGGGAAAGGTCCCCAGTGCCGAAGCGCAGAAGCGGATATTCGGCGCTGAGCCGCGTCACCACAACCTCGCCCACCTCGCCCTCGGCCACCGCCTCGTCGGTGCCGGGGCGCACGATCTCCACGATCAGCCCTTCATTGACGACAAGGCCCGAGCGGGCGGACGTCTCATAGGCGATGACGCCAAGCTCGGCGCTGGCATAGGCCTGATAGGCATCGACGCCGCGCCCCGCCACCTCCTGTTGCAGCGACGGCGGAAAGGCTGCCCCCGAAACCAGAGCGCGCTTTATCGGGTTTTCGATGCCGGCTTCGGCGATCCGGTCGAGCAGGATCTTGAGGAAGTCGGGCGTGCCGACATAGCCGGACGGCCGCAAGGCGGCGATCGCCTCGATCTGCTGATCGGTGTTGCCGACACCGGCTGGAATGACCGCGCAGCCCAGCGCATGGGCACCCGATTCCATGATGTAGCCGCCGGGCGTGAGGTGATAGCTGAACGCGTTGTGGACGATGTCCTCGCTGCGGATGCCGCCGGCGAACAGGGCGCGCGCCGAGCCCCACCAGTCCTTGCCGTGGCCTTCGGGATCGAAGATCGGGCCCGGCGAGACCAGCAGCCGCTTCAGCCTGCCGGCGGAAACGGACGTGAGCCCGGCAAAGGGCGGAGCCTTGGCCTGCAGGGCCACCAGATCGCCCTTGCGGATCACCGGCACGCTCTGCAGCGCTTTGCGGTCGGCAATCGCGTCGATGGATATGCCATCCAGTTGCTGCCGCAGGGCGGGCGTTGTCTCGACCACGCCGGCAAGCAGGGTACGCAGCGCCCCGAACAGGGCTTTTTCACGAACTTCCGGAGCCCGGGTTTCCTCGGCATCGAAATGTGCAGGCATGGGGGACATCGCCTTTCTGACGGCTTCTCTGACAGGGCCTGTGGGATGGGGCCCTGTGCGACTGGTATCGGCTGCTCAGCTCAGCCAGCGCTTGCGGCGCTTGTAGCTCTTGACGTCGCGGAACGACTTGCGCCCCTCGCCGCCAATGCCGAGGTAGAATTCCTTGACGTCTTCATTGTCGCGCAACGCATCGGCAGCACCGTCCATGACGATTCGTCCGGTTTCCAGGATGTAGCCGTAGGTGGCGTATTTCAGCGCCATGTTGGTGTTCTGCTCGGCCACCAGGAACGACACGCCCTGCTTTGTGTTGAGGTCCTTCACGATCTCGAAGATTTCGTCGACAACCTGCGGGGCAAGACCCATGGACGGCTCGTCGAGCAGGATCATCTTCGGCCGGCTCATCATGGCGCGGCCGATGGCGCACATCTGCTGCTCGCCGCCGGAGGTGTAGCCGGCCATCGAATTGCGCCGCTGCTTCAGGCGCGGGAAATAGTTGTAGATCATCTCAAGATCGTCGCGCACTGCTACCCGGCCGTCGCGGCGGGTGAAAGCTCCGGTCAGCAGGTTTTCCTCGATGCTGAGATGGCCGAAGCAGTGGCGGCCCTCCATCACCTGAATGCAGCCGCGCCGCACCAGCTCGTTGGGGCTGAGCTTGTCGATGCGCTCGCCGTCGAATTCGATCGAGCCCTTCGTCACCTCCCCACGCTCGGAATGGAGCAGGTTGGAGATGGCCTTGAGCGTCGTCGTCTTGCCGGCGCCGTTGGCGCCCAGAATGGCGACGATTCCGCCTTTCGGCACGGTCAGCGACACGCCTTTCAGCACGAGAATGACGTGATCGTAGATGACCTCGATATTGTTGACCGACAGGATCGGCGGCGCCGGGTCCGGTTGACGGGAAACAGTATCGGCAGTGGCAGGTTCAGACATGGGTCAGCTCCGGATTGGGGCCCTTCCCCCGGCTGGCGGGGGAAGGGAAGCTGGCGAAAGCGTGAGCCTTACGAGGCGTCGCAGGCCTCGGTGCGCTCAGGCCATGGCGCATTCTTCTCGGCGTAGGACTTCGCATCCTCGTCGAGCAGCGGAATGACCTTGTCGCTCATCGGCGCGATGTAATCGGTCACCTTCTCGAATGCGGTGCCGTTCCAGCTCTGCACGAAGTTGGACTGATGGCCGTTGTGGTCGTTGCAGGAGAGCTTCAGCGGCTGGGTGAAGCCTTCAAGGCCGATCTCCTTGAGGCGCGCCTCGTCGATGTTGAGGTTCTCCAGACCACGGCGTACGTCCTCGCCGGTCACCACCTTGTTGCCCGTGACCTCCTGCGCGGTACGGATAGCCTCGGCGATCAGCATGGAGTTGTAGACACCGCGGTTGTACAGCACCTGCCCGACCTTGGCCTTGTCCGAGACCTGGCTCTTGCCCGCATCGACGACATATTTCTGGATGTCCTGGATAAGCGGGAAATCCGTGCCGGCGGCATGCCAGTTCAGCGTCTTGAAGCCCTTGGCGCCATCGCCGGCACCGCGCACGTCATCCTCGCCCGGCCACCACACGGAGATGAACTTCTCCATCGGGAAGTTGGTCTTCACCGCTTCCTTGACAGCAGTGGAGTTGAGCGCGCCCCAGCCGAACAGGATCATGTAGTCGGGCCGGTCGCGGCGCACGCTCAGCCACTGCGACGACTGGTTCTGCATGTCGGCGGCAGCCACCGGATAGAGCTTGGCCTCGAAGCCGAGTTCCTTCGACAGCTGTTCGATGAGCGGCAGCGGCTCGCGCCCGAAGCTGGCGTCGAGATAGATGTACCCGATCTTCTTGCCCTTGAGCTTGTCGACGCCGCCGCCTTCCTGATCGGCGATGTAGTTCAGGATCTGCGTGAAGCCGTCCCAGTAGGTCGCCGGCGGGTTGAAGATCCACGGGAAGACGTCGCCCTTGGCCGAGGCCGACAGGCCATAAGCCATGGACAGCACCGGGATCTTGTCGACACCGGCCTTCTGGATCAGCGGCAGCGTGATGCCGGTCGACCACGGATTGACCATGACCGGCTTTTTCGGCTTCACAGCCTCGTAGCATTCGAGGCCCTTCTTGGTGTCATAGCCGGTCTCGCATTCCTCGATCACCAGCTTGACGCCGCCGATGCCGCCATCACGCTCGTTGAGCATGGTGAGATAGTCGTGCATGCCGTCGGCGATCGGCGCGCCCGAGCCGGCGAAGGCTCCGGTGCGATAGGTGAACAGCGGCACGTAGATCGAATCTTCTGCGTTGGCCGCCTCGATGGCCGGCATCGCCAGCATCGATGCGGCTGAAAGTGCCAGTATCATTTTTTTCAGTGACATTTTCATTCTCCTCCGGTTTCCACTCCCACCACGTGCACCGCCCCTCAGTAAGGGAACGGCCACACGCGAAGCTTCTGTTTTGTTATCTGCCAGAGCCGGGCCAGTCCGTGCGGCTCGACGATGAGGAAGAAGATGATGAGCCCGCCGACGATCAGATAGGTCAGGTGCTCGACAGTGGCCGCAGCCACCGGCAACCCCAGCGATTCCGGCAGCGCGCGGATGACGATCGGCAATATGTGGATCAGCGCAGCGCCCATGAAGGAGCCGATCAGGGAGCCCAGACCACCGATGATGACCATGAACAGCAGCAGGAACGACAGCTTGATGTCGAATGCGGATGGCTCCGCAGCACTCAGCCACAGGAACACCATCAGCGCCCCCGCCACGCCGCAGTAGAAGGACGAGACGGCGAAGGCGAGCAGCTTGGCGGGCAGCAGACGGATGCCCATGAGCTGTGCGGCAATGTCCATGTCGCGCACGGCCATCCATGTGCGCCCGATGCGTCCATGGACGATGTTGGAGGCAATCAGCGTC
This sequence comes from Aquamicrobium sp. YD-1-mutant5, assembly GCF_059509755.1. NCBI lineage: Bacteria > Pseudomonadati > Pseudomonadota > Alphaproteobacteria > Hyphomicrobiales > Phyllobacteriaceae > Aquamicrobium > Aquamicrobium sp. YD-1-mutant5. The sequence goes on along the minus strand of NZ_JCAKKP010000004.1, from coordinate 450,421 downwards.
ATCACCACCACGACGCCCAGCACCACGTAATAGCGGTTGACCGGCGTGGCCATCGGCCCGGTGATGGCGATGCCGAACAGGGTGCGGCCCGACACCTCGATGGCGCCCGACGGGTTGTAATTGTAGAGCCAGGCCACGCGCACGAAGCACCATTGCAGGAAGAATTGCGCGGCAAGCGTGGCGACGGCGAGATAGAACCCCTTGATGCGCAGCGACGGCAGGCCGAACAGCACGCCGATGCCGGCCGAAAAGAAGCCCGAGCACAGGATCCACACCAGAATGTTCACCTGCGGAAACAGCGTGGAAAGCTTGTAGGTGGCATAGGCGCCCACGCCCATGAAGCCGGCCGTGCCGAGCGACAAAAGCCCCGTATAGCCGACGAGGATGTTCAGCCCGATGGCTCCGAGGGACAGGATCAGGAACGGGATCATCACCGAAGCGAGCAGGAACTCGCTGCCGAACATGGGGATCAGGACAAAGGCGATGGCCATGATGATGGCGAGGCCGTAGCGGTCCTGAAGGATCGGGAAGACTGCGGAGTCTGCCGCGTAGCTTTGCTTGAACTGGCCGGTTTCGCGATAGAACATCGTGTCAGATCCGTTCGATTATCTTGTCGCCGAACAGGCCCTGCGGCCGGTACAGCAGGAACACCAGGGCGATCACATAGGCGAGCCAGCTCTCGATGCCGCCGCCGAGCAGCGGGCCCCAGTAGAACTCGCCGAGCTTCTCGCCGATGCCGATGATGAGCCCGCCGACGATGGCGCCGGGCACCGAGGTGAAACCGCCGAGCACGAGAACCGGCAGCGCCTTCAGCGCCACGATCTCCAGCGCGAAGGAGACGTCCGAGCGCGCCCCCCACATGATGCCGGTCACCAGCGCGACAAGGCCGGCAGCGAACCACACGATCACCCAGATCTGGTTGAGCGAAATGCCGACCGAAAGCGCTGCCTTGTGGCTGTCGGCGACGGCACGCAAGGCACGGCCGATGCGCGTTTTCTGGAAGAACAGCGCCAGTCCCACGATCATCAGCGAGGCGATGACGGCGGCGGCGATGTCGATCTTCTGCAGGCTCACCAGACCGCCCAGCATCTCGATATCGACGGAACCGCTGGGCAGGAACAATTCATTGGCGATCATCTGCTTGGGGTCGCCGCCGAACACGATCTCGCCGAAGCCTATCAGCACATAGGTGATGCCGAAGGTAGCCATGAACAGGATGATGTCCGGCTGGTTGACCAGCGGGCGCAGCACCACGCGCTCGACCAGCATGGCCAGCACCAGCATGACGCCGGCCGCCAGAAGCAGCGCGAGGAAGGCGGCGGCGTGGCCGGAAAAGCCCCATGAGGAGAATTTCGCGTAGAAGCCGACAAGGGTAAGTGCGGAAAACACCACCATGATGCCCTGCGCGAAATTGAAGACGCCGGATGCCTTGAAGATCAGCACGAAGCCCAGCGCGATCAGCGCATAGAGCACACCCGAGACCAGCCCCTCCCACAGGGTCTGCACGAGCAGATCGGGCATCTGCACCATCTGCACGAACGGGTCGATGAATATATTGTAGAGCATCGATCCTCCCTGATCGACGACAGCGCCGTCACGAACGGCGTGGCGTATCCTCGCGTTTCAGTGTCCGACGCCCAGATAGGCGTCGATGACCTTCGGATCCGCCTTCACCTCCTCAGGCGTTCCGTCTGCAATCTTGTGTCCGTATTCCAGAACCACCACCCGGTCGGACAGATCCATGACCACGCCGATGTCGTGCTCGATAAGGGCGATGGTGGTGCCGAAATGCCGGTTGAGATCGAGGATGTAGCGGCACATGTCCTCCTTCTCCTCCATGTTCATGCCGGCCATCGGCTCGTCGAGCAGCAGCAGTTCCGGCTCCATGGCGAGCGCCCGGCCAAGCTCCACGCGCTTCTGCAAACCGTAGGGCAGCTTGCCCACCGGCGTCTTGCGGATCGCCTCGATCTGCAGGAAGTCGATGATGTCCTCGACATGGCGGCGATGGTCGATCTCCTCGCGCATCGCCGGGCCGAAGCGCAGCATCTGCCAGAACAGGCCGCGATGCATGCGCAGCGTGCGCCCGACCATGATGTTGTCAAGCGTCGACATGCCGCGAAACAGCGCGACGTTCTGGAAGGTGCGGGCAATGCCCTGGCTGGCGGCCTGATAGGGGCGCATGCGCGAACGGGTCTGGCCCTTGTAGGTGATGCGGCCCTGCTGCGGATGATAGAAGCCGTTGATCACGTTGAGCATCGAGGTCTTGCCGGCGCCGTTGGGACCGATGATGGCGCGGATTTCACCTTTGCGAATATCGAACGAGACATCGGTGATCGCCTTGACGCCACCAAAGGCGAGCGACACGCCGTCCACGGCAAGCAGGGTTTCCCCCTTGGCGTTGGTGGTGCTGCTCATGCCGCGGCCTCCAGCGTGCCGGTTTCGACGGTCGCGGCATCGGCAATCTTCACCCGCGCCGAGATCACGCCCTTGCGGCCGTCCTCGAAGGTCACTTCCGTCGAGATGTCGGCGGCTTCGGCGCCGTTGTAGAGCGCATCGACCAGCGGCTTGTAGCGCTCGGCGATGAAGCCGCGCCGCACCTTCTGGGTGCGCGTCATCTCGCCGTCGTCGGCGTCCAGCTCCTTGTGCAGAATGAGGAAACGGCGGATCTGGGCGGCGGCCATGCGCGGCTCGGTGGCCAGCGAGCGGTTCACCTCCTCCACATGTCCCGCGCAGATGGCGTAGACCTCGGGGCGCTGCGCCAGCTCCTGATAGGAGGCATAGGGAATGTTGTTGCGCTCGGCCCAGTTGCCCACCGCCGTCAGGTCGATGTTGAGCATGCAGGTGACGAAGTCGCTGTCCTGCCCGAAAGCCACGGCTTCCTTGATGTTCGGGAAGAACTTCAGCTTGTTCTCGATGTATTTCGGCGCGAACATCGCGCCAGAGCGCAGACGCCCCACATCCTTGGCGCGGTCGATGATGGTGAGATGGCCGTCCTCGTCGAAGAAGCCGGCATCGCCGGTGCGCACATAGCCGTCCTCGGTCACGGTTTCGGCAGTGCGCTCATCGTCCTTGTAATAGCCGATGAACTGGCCGGGCGAACGATACAGAACCTCGCCATCCTCGTTGATGCGGATTTCCACATTCGGCGTCGCCGGTCCCACCGTGCCGACGCGGATATGGCCGTCCGGATGGGCGGTCACATAGAGGAAGGCTTCGGTCTGGCCGTAAAGCTGCTTCAGATTGATGCCGAGCGAGCGGTAGAAGGAAAAGAGGTCGGGACCGATCGCCTCGCCTGCCGTGTAGGCCACGCGGATGCGGGAAAAGCCGAGCACGTTCTTCAGCGGCGCATAGACCAGCAGATTGCCGAGCCCGTAACCGAGGCGTGCGGTAAACGGCACTTTTTCGCCATCGAGAATCTTCTCGCCCCAGCGCCGGGCAAAACCGATGAAATAGTTGAACATGCGCCGCTTCAGCGCGCCGGCATCTTCCATGCGGATGGTGACGCGGGTCAGCAGCGCCTCGAACACGCGCGGCGGTGCGAAGTAGAAGCTCGGCCCGATCTCCTGAAGGTTCGTTTCCACCGTCTCGCGGCTTTCAGGACAGGCGACACAGAAACCCGACACCAGCGACTGCGCATAGTTGAGATAGTGGTCGCCCACCCAGGCCAGCGGCAGGTAGGCCAGAACCTCGTCGCGATCCGTGAGCTTGTCGAACGTCACCGTATCGCGCGCGGCAGCGATGGAGCGGCCGGCCGACAGGAGCACGCCCTTGGAACGCCCGGTGGTGCCGGAGGTGTAGAGAATGATGGAGATGTCATCGGCGCTGCCGCGATCGCGCTCGGCATCGATGGCAGCGGCAAACTGCGCATCGGAGGCCAGCAGCTTCCGTCCCTTTTCGATGATGTCGGCAACGGCGTGAAGGCGGCTGTGATCATAATCGCGCAGCCCGCGCGGCTCGTCATAGAGCACGACGCGCAGCTTCGGCACCTGCTCCTGGATCGTCAGGATCTTGTCGACCTGCTCCTGGTCCTGCACCACGGCGAAGCCGACTTCGGCATGGTCGAGGACATAGGCCATCTCGTCTGCAACGGCATCGGCATAGACCGGCACCGGAATGGCGCCCAGCCACTGGGCTGCAAGGATGGTCCAGTACATGGCCGGCCGGTTCTCGCCGATCACGGCAACCGTCGCTCCGCGCTCAAGACCGAGATTGCGCAGTCCCGCCGCATAGGCGCGGATGGCTTCGGCCATTTCGCGCCATGTCCATGTGTGCCAGATACCCAGATCCTTGTGACGCATCGCCGGGCGGTCAGGCCGCACACGAGCGTGCTCGCACAAGAGCTTGGCAAACGTATCGGGCATTGGCATCTCACTCCCTGGTGCCAAGGCAACTCCTCCTGATGTCCTGCCGGACCGCCCTTCAGCCTGATGAGTGCATGAAGGACGTTCCAGCACTTTGACGAAGCAACGGACGAAACCGAAAAGCGGCTCCTCCTTCGACCCGATGCCTTGTCGCGGGTGCTGATCCCGACTGTTGAACAGAGCTTGCAAGCACAGACGCAGTTTTTCAACTGCCGCCTTGACAGACAGAACGCATTGTTGAATGTATTCTAACGGAGATATGTGTGACTTTTGCGGCTCCGATGAACAAGCTGGTCACATAACTCCTTGAAGGCGATGGATTATTCGCCGTAGAAGCGCAGCTCTTCCAGCTTCAGTATCGTTACCGTGCCGCCCTCGCTGCGCAGCAGGCCGGCTTTTTCCAGTTCCTGCAAAACACGGTTGGCGACCGGTCGCGACACGCCCGCCAGCAGGCCGATTTCTTCCTGGCTGATCTCGATCTGCGTGCCCATGAAGGGGCTGATCACCGGGTTGAACAGCGACGCCAGACTGCGCGCCACACGGCCAGCCGAATCAAGTGTGCGGTCATGCTCGACCTGCGCGATGAACTGGCCGAGCCGCTCGTTGATGAGGCGCACCAGAAGCCGGTCGAAGGCGACGCTGTTCTCGTACAGCCAGAAAAAGGTGGCCCGATTGAGCAGGGCAAGTTGCGTGCGGCGGAGTGCCAGAACGTCATACTGGCGCGGCTCGTCCTTGAGCAGGGAGCCCTCCCCGAACCAGCAGCTCGGCGGCAGGCCGGCATAGGTCACGGCCTTGCCGGAGGTGGTGATCGAACCCAGCCGAAGAAGGCCGCTGACGACGCCGATCCAGTTGTCGATGCGGTCGCCGCGATGAATGAAATAGCGGCCTGATTCGATGGCGCGAAAGGTGATGCCGCGCCGTGCCCGCTCCTGCTCGTCGGGCGGCAGTTCACGCGCCCAGAACACCGACGTCAGAAATTGCTCCTCGCTGATCATTCACGCTCCCGACCGTTATGCAGAACATGTGCGTATCACGGCCCCGCGGCAATAGTCACCTTGGCCGAAAGTCATTGAAGCATGTGCAAAATGCATTACGTACGTATGGAATGAAAATCTGAGTTTGCCGATCAAAATAAGAAAGGTTCACCATGCCGGTATCCAGCGCAATCGTCGCCACTGAGAATGGCAGCCGCTACCTGCAGCAATTGTGCAAGCACTGGTCCCATCGCTTCGAGGTGAATTTCGATCCGCAGCAAGGACGTATCAAATTCGCCGAGGGTGAAGTTATCACGCTGACCGCCAGCCCCGACAAACTGGATGTCCGGATCGAAGCCGACGATGCAGAGCGCCTGCCCGAGCTCAACCGGGTGGTGGAAGCCCATATCGTGCGCTACGCCTTCCGCGAGACGCTCGAATTCAACTGGTCCTGACGGGATCTGCCATGTCCCGCCGCAAGAAAATCGATCGTGACAGGCTGCTCGACCTCGCCGAGGCCATCGTTCGCGAGCGCGGTGCCGCAGCGCTGACCGTGGCGGCCCTTGCCCGCGCAGCGGGCATCACCAATGGCGGTGTTCAATACAGCTTCGCCACCAAGGAGCATCTCCTCGCCGCCATGTATGATCGCTGGAGCGAGGACTACGACGCGCAGGTGGCCGCCATGACCGGCGGCAGCACCGACCATGCCACCATACTACGCGCCCAGATAAAGATCATCCAGCAGGAGGAATACGATCAGGCCTCCCTTGATCGCTCTGCCGTCATGATGGCGGTTCTCATGCAGTCACCCGAGCAGATGGAACGCTATCGCAGGGAATGTACTGCGCGCCTCGATGGTCTCGATTTTGCCCGCGAAGATCACCGACGCCTGCTTACGGCACTGATGGCAGTGGAAGGCGCATTCATGATGCGCGGCTTTGGATTTATGACCTTCACCGATGCAGCCTGGAAGGGACTGGAGAACGAAATCGACAGCATGCTGACAAATTTACAAAAGGATGCCTGATTTCCGCCAGATTCGGAATGGATTCAGGCGTCTTATAAATACATACGTATTGAATTATTCAAACCGACGCTTCAGGTGTTCCTATGTCTTCCAGGTGGATCGTGCTGGCTATCGTCTCCAGTGCGCTTTTTATGATCAGCATCGACATGACGGTGTTGCACACGGCGCTGCCGCGCGTGGTGCATGATCTCGACGCGACGAATTCCCAGAAACTGTGGATGATCAACGCCTATTCGCTGGTGATGGCAGGACTACTGCCGGGCTTCGGCACGCTCGGCGACCGCATCGGCCATCGCCGCGTCTTCATGTGGGGGCTGGTGGTGTTCGGCGCGGCCTCGCTGATGGCTGCCTTCGCACCGACCGCCGGGCTGCTGATCGCGGCGCGTTCCCTGCTCGCCATCGGCGCGGCAATGATGATGCCAGCGACGATCTCCCTGCTGCGCCTTACCTTTCAGGAGGACAGCGAACGCGCCATCGCCATCGGCATATGGGGCTCGATCGCCTCGGGTGCCGCGGCCATCGGTCCGCTGATCGGCGGCGCATTGCTTGGCTGGTTCTGGTGGGGATCGGTGTTTCTCATCAACGTGCCGGTGGTGCTGGTCGCGCTGGTGCTGGCCCGCCGCTATGTGCCGGATTACCCCGGCGACCCGGAACGCCACTGGGATCTGTGGACCTCGGCGCTGGTGACCGTCGCGCTGGTCGGCCTGATCTATGGGCTGAAGGAAGCCATGAAGCCCGACGCCGATTTTGTGCAGGCGCTCGCCGCTGCCGGCATAGGCCTGCTGTTCGGCTGGCTGTTCTGCCGGCGCCAGCTTGGGCTGCCTTCCCCGCTGATCGACTTCACGCTGTTTCGCAACCGGCGCTTTGCCGCCGGCACCGCGGCCGCGCTCATCGCCAGCCTTGCGCTGATGGGCGTGGAATTCGTGTTCAGCCAGCAATTGCAGCTCTCACGCGGTTATTCGCCTTTGCAGGCAGGCCTGTTCCTGCTGCCGATCGCTGTTGCCGCCATCGTGGCCGGCCCCCTCGCCGGGTCCGTGCTCATGCGGGTCGGCATGGAGCGCATGCTGGCCGCAACCATGTCCATGACGGCGCTGGGCCTGTTGCTTCTGGCCTTGTCGGCAGACGCCCCCTTCCTGTGGCAGGCGGCGGTGCTGGCCCTGCTGGGGCTCGGCGCCGGCGGTGCCATGTCGGCGGCCTCCACCGCCATCATGATCAACGCCCCGGAGAACCGCGCCGGCATGGCAGGCTCCGTCGAATCGGTTGCCTATGAGCTGGGGGGCACGCTGGGGGTCGCCATACTTGGCAGCCTGGTGGCGGCGATTTACAGCCTCACGCTGACGACCCCTGCGGAGATCGCGCCGGGTTCGCTCGTGCGCGACAGCATCGATCAGGCGCTGCTTGCAGCCGAAACCTTGCCGACGGACGCCGCTGCACGGCTGACGGATGCGGCCCGCGCCGCCTTCGACACGGGCGCGCTGGTGGCCTATGGGCTGGCAGCGGCGCTGGTCGCAGCCCTTGCACTGGGCATTGCCCTGATGGCGCGCCGGCAGGGCGAGGAGGCCGCTCCGTCCTCGGGCAAAGCCTGAGAAAACGGCAGCGATCGCCGTTCATGACATTTGCCCGCGCCCCGGTTTCCAGCTAAGACGCGCCGACCCTTCAAGCCATGGGAACTGGACGAATGACGGAACCGGACGCCAACGCCGAAATGCAGGCAGCGCTTCTTTCGCGGGCGCTGCCTTACATGCAGCGCTACGAAAACAAGACCGTGGTGGTGAAATATGGCGGCCATGCCATGGGCAACATCGAGCTCGGCCGCGCCTTCGCCCGCGACATCGCCCTGCTCAAGCAGTCGGGCGTCAACCCGATCGTCGTGCATGGCGGCGGTCCGCAGATCGGCTCCATGCTGGAGCGCATGGGCATCGAATCCAAATTCGAGGGGGGCCTGCGCGTCACCGACCAGAAGACGGTCGAGATCGTCGAGATGGTTCTGGCCGGCTCGATCAACAAGGAGATCGTCGCCCTCATCAACGCCGAAGGCGAATGGGCCATCGGCCTGTGCGGCAAGGACGGCAACATGGTATTCGCCCAGAAGGCGCGCAAGACCGTGAAGGATCCCGATTCCAACATCGAGCGCGTACTGGATCTGGGCTTTGTCGGCGAGCCGGTGGAAGTCGACCGCACCCTGCTCGACCTTCTGGCCCGCTCGGAAATGATCCCGGTGATCGCCCCGGTCGCGCCCGGCCGTGACGGCCACACCTACAACATCAACGCCGATACCTTCGCCGGCGCCATCGCGGGCGCGCTCAACGCCACCCGCCTTCTGTTCCTGACCGACGTGCCCGGCGTGCTCGACAAGGACAAGAAGCTGATCGACGAACTGACCGTGTCACAGGCACGCAAGCTGATCGCCGACGGCACCATTTCCGGCGGCATGATCCCCAAGGTGGAAACCTGCATCGAGGCGATCGAGCGTGGCGTGGAAGGCGTGGTCATCCTCAATGGCAAGACAGCCCATTCCGTGTTGCTCGAACTGTTCACAGAACATGGCGCGGGCACGCTGATCGTGCCCTGACAGCTTTTTTGGGAAACGCCACCGGAATTGTTTCAGGTGGCGTTTTTTCTTTCAGGCACCATGCGGTGCTTTCAGGCCGCCTCGGTGTCCTTCTTGTCGGAGCCGAAGATCACCAGATTGCGGCCCCGGTTCTTGGCTTCGTAGAGCCGCCGGTCTGCCGCGCGCATCATTTCCGAAACGCTTGCACCCGGCACGCAGACGGTGCCTCCGATGGAGACGGTGAGCGGAATGATCCGGTCGCCTTCGACGCGGAAGCGAATCATCTCCACCTGCTGGCGAATACGCTCGGCAACGCGGGTTGCTTCTTCAGCGTTCGCCCCCACGAGAAAAGCCGCGAATTCTTCGCCGCCGATGCGGCCAAGCACGTCGCCGCTGCGCACGCCGCCGCGCAGGGCAGCCACGATCTGGAGCAGCGCCTCATCGCCGGCCAGATGGCCGAACCGGTCGTTGACCGACTTGAAATGGTCGGCATCGATGATCAGCAGGGCGCCGGAGTCGGTCTTCCGGCGCGAGCGCTCCAGAACGCCGAAGAAGCTTTCGCGGTTGAGCATGCCGGTCATGTCATCATGGCGCGCCTTCTCCGCCAGACGCCGATGCGCCGCGGCAAGCTGGGCATGTGCGCGCGACAGATCGCGATGGGCCGCCTGAAGCTTCTCGTTCTGCCAGAACATGTGGGCACTCGCCGGCCAGGCGATGACGAGAGGACACACGATGCACATCAAAAGGCCCAGGCTGCCGACGGTGGCGTCGAAAAACGACAGCACCAGCGCGGCAACAAGGACGGAGCCGCCCGCCGAGGCGACCGCTACGCAAAAGCCCTTGAAGATTACACGACGCATACCCACCCCTCGATTGCCGGTCTTATGGCAACAAGTTCTGAACTTCAGATTTCCAAGCTGGCAAAAATTTGCCCCACCAGTTCGTGTATGGACTTCATCGTGCCTGAACGGTTGATGAATATACACCCAGCAATTGGATTTTATGCCATAAGGCCGATCATGACACAGATTCCAGACGCTTCCAGATTTGCCCACGTCACCGACTGGGTGTTCGACCTCGACAACACGCTCTATCCGCACCACACCAATCTGTTCTCGCAGATCGATGTGCGGATGACATCCTATGTATCGGAACTGCTGACATTGTCGCGCGAAGACGCGCGTGTGCTTCAGAAGGAACTCTACCGGGAACACGGCACCACGCTCAACGGGCTGATGAAGCGCTACAACATCGATCCCGACGACTTCCTCATGAAGGTCCACGACATCGACTATTCGTGGCTCGTGCCGGATCCGGTTCTGGGCGCAGCCATCCATCAGTTGCCGGGCCGCCGCTTCATCTTCACCAACGGAGACCGCACGCATGCGGAGCGCGCCGCGCGCCAGCTCGGCATTCTTGACCATTTCGACGACATATTCGACATCATCGCCGCCGACCTGACCCCCAAGCCGGATGTCAGGACCTACGAGAAATTTACCTCGCTGCACTCCGTGATCGGCGACAATGCCGTGATGTTCGAGGACATCGCCCGCAATCTGGCCGTGCCGAAGCAGATGGGCATGACCACGGTTCTCGTCGTGCCCAACAATTTCGAGCCGACCTTCTCCGAAATATGGGAAAGCGACCCGGATCACGAAGACGACGTCGACTATGTCACCGATGATCTGGCCGGCTTTCTGGAAAAAATAATTGCAGCCAGATAGGCATTTCACGGGTCTTGAGAAACGCATCGACGCGGCGGCGCATCGCTTCCTCGCCGGCCTGCCGCGTCATCGCATCAGCGACGCACTCGTTGAATTTCTCGTGTTCGGGCTGAAACAGGCCTGGGCCTGCCTTTTCGGCGGTGCGATGCTGGGATTGCTGATCCTGACCCGCTGGCTGTGGCCCGACGGGGATACCGGGCTCGTCACCCGCTACGATTTCCTGTTCCTGTCCGCCATCCTCATCCAGCTCGCGATGCTGATCTTCAGGCTCGAAGCATGGGAAGAGGCCAAGGTCATTCTCATCTTCCACGTCGTTGGCACGTTGCGGAAGACCGGCGGGAGAGCCCCGCCGTCGCCGATATGAAGGAAATGACGTAAGGCCTCAAAGCCTGTAGAATTTCCTGATGATCTCCCAGGCTTCGTCGGCCGTATCCACGAAATCGATGATGTCCTGATCGCCGGGGCTGATCGTGCCCTGCTCGGCGAGGAATTCGAGGTCGATGGCTTTGTGCCAGAAGTCCTTGCCGAAGAGGATGACCGGCACACGCTCCATGCGGCCGGTCTGGATCAGCGTCAGGGTCTCGAAGAATTCGTCCATGGTTCCAAAGCCGCCGGGGAAGACCGCGACGGCCTTTGCCCGCATGACGAAATGCATCTTGCGGATCGCGAAGTAGTGGAAGTTGAAGCACAGCTCCGGCGTCACATAGGGATTTGGCGCCTGCTCATGCGGCAGAACGATGTTGAGCCCGATCGAAGGCGCGCCGACATCGTCGGCGCCGCGGTTGCCGGCTTCCATCACGCCCGGCCCGCCGCCCGTCACCACCACGAATTCGCGATAGTAGGTGGCCGCCGAATGCTGCGAGCACAGGCGCGCGAACTTGCGGGCCTCGTCATAATAGACACTGTTGAGTTCGAGATTGCGCTTCTGCGTCTCGTTCTTGGCCGCCCATGCCTCGCCGCCCGGTTCAGGCAGGCGCGCGCCGCCGAAGAGAATCACCGTCGAGCGGATGCCGCGCTCGGCCAGAATCATTTCAGGCTTGAGCAGTTCGAGCTGAAGACGCACCGGCCGCAGTTCGCGCCGCGTCATGAAATCCTCGTCGTCCCAGGCAAGACGATAGGTCGCCGCGCGGGTCTGGGGCGTATCCGGGACGCTGCGCATCCGTTCCAGATCCTCGTCTGAGTGCGGCAGAGGCGTCCAGCCTGTCTTTTCTTCTGGATTCATCATCCGATTTCCCAAAATGCCGGCAGTTTCTGAGCACCACCGCAATTGACCCTCTTCATACCTTCAAATAGGGTCCGCCCGGCTTTCCAACCGGTTAAGAACAACCCCTTCAAAGCGCGTGCAGGAGCAATAGATGCCGAAGCCCGATCTGGCAAACCTCGAAAAGACCATAGATCAGGCTTTTGAAGATCGCGAAAGCATATCGATCTCGACACGCGGCGAGGTTCGAGACGCGGTGGAAACAGCGCTGCGCCTTCTCGATAGCGGCGATGCGCGTGTCGCCGAAAAGCAGACCGACGGCTCCTGGCACGTCAATCAATGGCTCAAAAAGGCCGTGCTGCTTTCCTTCCGCCTCAACCCGATGGAGATCGTCAGAGGCGGTCCGGGCGAATCGACATGGTGGGACAAGGTTCCCTCCAAGTTCGACGGCTGGGGCGCGATCGATTTCGAGAAGGCAGGCTTCCGCGCCGTGCCCAACTGCGTGGTGCGCCGCTCCGCCTATGTGGCGCCCGGCGTCATTTTGATGCCGTCCTTCGTCAATCTCGGCGCCTATGTCGACGCCGGCACCATGGTGGACACATGGGCGACAGTCGGCTCCTGCGCGCAGATCGGCAGGAATGTGCATCTTTCGGGCGGCGTCGGCATTGGCGGCGTGCTGGAGCCGATGCAGGCAGGCCCCACCATCATCGAGGACAACTGCTTCATCGGCGCGCGTTCGGAAGTGGTCGAGGGCTGCATTGTGCGCGAAGGTTCCGTGCTCGGCATGGGCGTGTTCATCGGCAAGTCGACGAAGATCGTCGACCGCGCCACCGGCGAGGTGTTCTATGGCGAAGTTCCGCCCTATTCGGTGGTCGTGGCCGGCACGATGCCGGGCAAGCCGCTGCCCAATGGCGAGCCGGGTCCGGGCCTTTACTGCGCGGTGATCGTCAAGCGCGTCGATGAGAAGACCCGTTCGAAGACCTCGATCAACGAACTGCTGCGCGACTGACACAGGGCTTTGCCCTCCAAATTCTGGTATTATTTGCACATCATCAGGAGATAAAAATGCAGTTCAGCGACCTTTTCGGGTTTGAAAAGCTGGTGACGACCACCGTCATCAAGATTGTTTACTGGATCGGCATCGTCGTCGGCATTCTGAGCGGCCTTGGCGGCTTTCTCTTCGCATTGTTCAACGGCATGTTGTTCCAGGGTCTGATGTATCTGGTCACGGCCGTGCTCGGGCTGCTGATGTGGCGCGTGCTGTGCGAGCTCTACATCGTCATCTTCGGCATGTATGATCGTCTCGGCCAGATCCGCGACAGCCTTGCCCGTCGCAGCGGCGATCCTCAGCAGCGCATCTGATACCTCAAAACCTCGGACGGTATCCGGACCCTGTGGAGGGGAAACCCCTCCACCAGCCACAGAATGGTAGGCAGTGCCTGAAAAACAGAAATTCATCTGGCTCTTCTTCAGCGTCTCCGGGCGTGTCGGCCGGGCTGCCTTTTTTCTCGGCGGGTTGCTGGTTGCGGTTGTGCAGGCTTTTCCGCTCTACCGCTTCCTGCTCTCTCCGGAAGGCTCTCCCGAAAGCGTGATGTGGTCCATGCTGGCTCTCATCGCCTTTGTTGCCTCTCTCTGGTCCAATATAGCGCTTGCGGTGAAGCGGCTGCACGACCTCGACAAGCCGGGCCTCGCGGCCCTCATTCTGTTCGTGCCGGTGATATCGCTCGTGGTCTTTCTGGTGCTGTGCCTGTTTCCGGGCCAGCCCGGTCCCAACCGATATGGCCGATATCCGGACTCGCCTGCCTGATCATTCCACTTCGGTATAAAATACATTATGGCTGGCGCCATGAAGCTTCCTGTCGATCCCGCTGAAAATCTCGCCGCCCTGCTTCGCTGCCCCTCCGTCACCCCGGCGGAAGGCGGAGCGCTGGCCGCACTTCAGGAAATGCTGGAGCCACTCGGCTTCACCGTGGAACGGCCGGTGTTTTCCGAAAGCGCCACGCCCGACATTGAAAATCTTTATGCCAGCCAGACCGGCGAAGGGCCCCACCTGATGTTTGCGGGGCACACCGACGTCGTGCCCGTCGGCGATGAGAGCGCATGGTCGCATCCGCCCTTTGCCGCCCATATCGCCAATGGCGAGATGTATGGGCGCGGCGCCGTCGACATGAAGGGCGGCATCGCCTGTTTCATCGCCGCGCTCGCGCGCTCCATCGCAGATGGAAATGCGCCGAGCGGCAAGGTCTCGCTGCTGATCACCGGAGACGAGGAAGGCCCCGCCATCAACGGCACCGTCAAGCTGCTGCAATGGGCTGCCGCAAAAGGCGAGACATGGGATGCCTGTATCGTCGGCGAGCCGACGAACCCCGACCGGCTGGGCGATATGATCAAAGTCGGCCGGCGGGGCTCCCTGTCGGCGACGCTGACCGTTCTGGGACGGCAGGGCCATGCCGCCTATCCGCATCTTGCCGACAATCCGGTGCGCGGGCTGATGACGCTTGTCGATGCATTGCTGTCCCCCGAATTCGACACCGGCACCGAACGCTTCCAGTCCACCAATCTGGAAGTCACCTCGGTCGATGTCGGGAACGCGGCGACCAACGTCATCCCCCAGCGCGCGACGGCTGCCTTCAACGTGCGCTTCAACGATAACTGGAGCGTCGAAAGCCTGCAGGCGGAAATCCACAATCGCCTCGATGCAGCCAGCCGCCGCCGCAAATATCGCAAGGGCCGCAAGGAACCCGTCGAGTTCGAGCTGGTGTGGCGCGACAATCCAAGCCATGTCTTTCTCACTCATGACGAGAAGCTGATCGGCACGCTTGCCCGCTCGGTCGAGAGCGTCACTGCAAACCGCCCTGCCCTGTCTACCTCCGGCGGCACCTCGGATGCGCGCTTCATCAAGGATTACTGCCCGGTCGTCGAATTTGGCCTTGTCGGGCAGACCATGCATATGGTCGATGAGCGGGTGCCGCTGGCCGATCTGGAAACGCTGACGCGCATATACAGGCAGTTCATCGGAAACTGGTTCGGAGAGCACTGAAGATCATGCTGCCGGCAGACGAAATTCAGAGATCGCTTGCCGGTGCCTGGCGCCTCATGAGGGGCAAGCCGGATGGGTTGCGGCTGCTCGACCTGTCGGCGGAAGGGTTCTGGAACTCTTTTCAGGCTCTGCTGGTTGCCGCTCCGGCCCTGATCATCGGCTGGGTTGCAGTGGCAAACGACATTGCCGACCCGCTTTCCGTTTCAGCCCGTTTTTCAATGGCGATACGATTGGCCATGGTCGACCTGGGAAGCTGGGTCCTGCCTCTGGTGGGCCTGGCTCTGGTGGCGCCTTATGCCGGCATCGGCAACCGCTTCGTGCACTATGTGGTGGCCAGCAACTGGGCGTCGGCCATCATCGCATGGCTGCAGCTGCCCGGCACTCTTCTGAAGCTTTTCATGCCTCGTGCGGTCGATACGCTCATGCTGGCAGCGTTGCTGCTGTTCATCATCGCCATGGTGTTGAGCTGGCGGATGACCAACGCCGCCATTGGCAAGGGAGCTGCGGTCGGCTCCGCTGTATTTGCGGGCATGTTCGTTGCCTCGCTGATCGTCATATTCACCCTTCAGGCATTGCTGGGCATCGAGATACCGACCTGAATCCGGTCGCTGCCCGGGCTTTGCCTGACTTTCAGCTTTCAGGATAATCGACGCCGATCAGATAAAGCCCGTCGGCCGGCGCCACCTGCCCGCAGGCAGCGCGATTTTTCGCCTCCAGCGCCGCCCTGAGGTCGGCGGCCGTCCAGCCGCCATCGCCGACGCGCTTAAGCGAACCGACCATGGAACGCACCTGATTGTGCAGGAAGGAGCGGGCGGAGGCCCGTATCTCTATCTCGTCGCCGAGACGCGTAACGTCCAGCCGGTCGAGCGTGCGAACGGGGCTGTTGGCCTGACATTGCACGGATCGGAAGGTGGTGAAGTCGTGCCTGCCGAGAAGCTCTCTGGCGGCCTCGTGCATGGCATCCGTGTCGAGCAGTTTCGGCACCCACCACACCTTGCCCTTCTCCAGCGCGGGCGGGGCGCGGCGGTTCGAGATGCGATAGAGATAATGCCGCCCGAGCGCGGAAAAGCGCGCGTCGAAATCGTCGCTTACCATCTGCGCCCGCAGAATGGCCACCCGCTCACCAGCCTGCTGCAGATGCGCATTGAGCGCATCGCGCACCGTATCCGCCCGCCGCTCCTTCGTCAGGTCGACATGCGCGACCTGCGCGGTGGCATGAACGCCGGCATCGGTACGGCCAGCACCGCCGATCGACACCTTTTCGCCGCTGAGCCTGAAGATCGCCTCTTCTATCGCCTGCTGCACCGAAGGGTGATCGGCCTGCCGCTGCCAGCCGGCATAGGGCCTGCCGTCATATTCGAGATCGAGACGATAGCGTGGCATGGCGATGCCCTCAGCCGGCCGCTTCGGCGCCGAAGGCAGGCGCATAGACAAGCCGGCCTTCAAATGGGGCATCGCCCCATGCCAGCGCCATCAGCTCCGCGCACTGGAACACGCTGTCGAAAGCGGCCGCGCGCGTGTGGCTGTAGCCGAAGCGCCGGTAATAGGCGGGATCACCGAGCACCACGGCAAGCGTTTCGCCGCGTCCCTGCAAAAGCCTGTGCGCTTCTTCGACCAGAGCGCTGCCGATGCCGGCTTTCCGGAATTCCGGCAGGACGGCCAGCGGCGCGAGCGCCACGCCGCTGATGTCCTGAGCCGCGCCCCTGACCTTCAGACGCGTGAACAGAACATGGCCGACGATCCGCCCATCCTGTTCTGCGATCAGTTCAAGCACATCATCACCGGCGGCAACGAGGGCCTCGACCAGATCGGCTTCGTCATCGCGGCCGAATGCCCTTGCCTCGACAATACGAATGGCTGCCCGATCTTCGGGAACGGCCGGGCGAACCGTGATGGGGCGGATCATGCTCATGAGAGCCTGGTTCCGACGTCCAGCCGCGCCCCACGCAGGAATTCGCCGGCGGAAACGGCGCGCGAGCCCGCCCGCTGCACTTCGGCAAGCCGCACCGCGCCGGTGCCGCAGGCGATGGCGAGCGCATCGTCGAGCACGGTGCCCGGCTCGCCTGCTCCCTCAGCCAGCGTCGAGCGCAACAGCTTCAGCCGTTCCGGCCTGCCGCCCGCTCCGAACTCGCACCAGCTTCCCGGAAACGGCGACAGGCCACGAATGTGGTTGTGGACCTCAGGTGCCGGGCGGCTCCAGTCGATCCGGGTTTCGGCCTTGTCGATTTTTCTGGCGTAGAGCGCGCCTTCCTCAGGTTGCGGCACGAAGCCGAGCGTGCCGGCTTCAAGCTTCGCCAGCGCCTCCACCATCAGTTCCGCACTGACCGGCATCATCGCATCGTGCAGTTCACCGCCGGTCATGTCCGCGCCGATGGCAACCTTGCGGGTCAGGGCGACGGGGCCCGTATCCAGCCCCTCCTCCATGCGCATGACCATGACGCCGGTTTCGGTGTCACCTGCCATGATGGCACGCTGGATGGGGGCGGCGCCGCGCCAACGCGGCAGAAGCGAGGCGTGGCCGTTGAGGCAGCCGAAGCGCGGCGCTTCCAGAATGGCGCGCGGCAGAAGCAGGCCATAGGCGACGACGACCGACACATCGGCATTCAGTGCGCGAAAGGCGTCCTGCTCATCTGCGGACTTGAGCGAAAGCGGCGTGAAAACGGGAATGCCGAGCCTTTCGGCTTCGCGCTGGACTGGCGAAGGCGTGAGTTCCAGCCCGCGCCGACCCGCCGCGCGCGGCGGCTGGGTATAGACGGCGACGATCTGGTGGCCTGCTTCGGCAACAGCGCGGAGCGTGGGCACCGAAAACTCCGGCGTGCCCATGAAGACGACGCGCAAAGCCATGGTTTCAGCCTACGAGCTTCGGAGCCGGCTTGTCACGCGCCAGCTTGCGGAACTTGCGCATCACCATATCGCGCTTGAGCTTTGAAATGTGGTCGATGAACAGCACGCCGTTGAGATGGTCGATCTCATGCTGAAGGCAGGTCGCCATCAGCCCTTCGGCCTTGATCTCCTGCTCCCTGCCGTCCCGGTCGACATATTTCACCCGCACCGATGCGGGGCGCTCGACCTCCGCGTAATATTCGGGGATCGACAGGCAACCCTCTTCGTAGACGGAGCGCTCGTCGCTGCTTTCCAGGATTTCGGGATTGACGAAGACATGCGGCGCCGGTTCGTCATCCTCCTTGGCGAGGTCGATGACCAGCAACCGCATCGGCAGCCCGATCTGGATGGCGGCGAGGCCGATGCCGGGGGCGTCATACATGGTTTCCAGCATGTCGTCGGCCAGCCTGCGCAGCGAATCGTCGACGCGCTCGACCGGTTTGGACACCTGACGCAGCAAGGGATCGGGAAGGATGATGAGCGGCTTGATCGTCATCCTGCTCACCTAAGACCTCGCCAATGCGCCGTCAACCGTGAAGGTCAATGCTTGTTCACGTTTTGATCTGGTGAAGAGGAGCAATTCTGTTATCATGCCGGCATGAGCGACATCTTTTCTCAAACCATCATCCAGCTTGGCGCCACCACGATCACGCTTGGTCAGGTGCTGGCCTTCTGCGCCGTTGCATTCCTGTGCCTGTCGGTGGCGATGATCGTCGCGCTGTTGCGGTTTTCCCGGGCCCGGGCCATTGCCGTGTCGGAAGCGGCAGAAAACGCCCGCGATGCGGAGGCGCGGATGGTGGAAATCCTGCGCAGCCAGGCCGAGATGCAGGGCCGCATGGGCGCCATCGCCGAAGTATTCGGCACGAGGCAGGCGGAACTGACGCAATCGATCAGCCAGCGGCTCGATGCCATGAGCGGGCGGCTCGGCCAGACCATCAGCGAACAGACCCGCACCACGCACGAAAACCTTTCGCGGCTACAGGAACGGCTGGCCACCATCGACAGTGCGCAGGGTAACATACAGGCGCTGGCCGGGCAGGTCGTGCAGCTTCAGGCGATCCTTTCCAACAAGCAGACGCGCGGCGCCTTCGGCCAGTCGCGCATGGAGGCCATCGTCGCCGACGGGCTGCCTATGGGCACCTATGAGTTTCAGGCCACGCTTTCAAACGGCAACCGGCCGGACTGCCTTGTCAGGATGCCGAACGACGCGCCCTCGCTGGTGATCGACGCCAAGTTTCCGCTGGAGGCGTGGAACGCCATTCGCGCGGCCGAAACGCCGGAGGCGCAGAAGGCCGCGGCACAGGCCTTCCGGCGCGACGTCGAAATCCACATCCGTGACATTGCCGGTAAATATCTCATTCAGGGCGAGACACAGGACACGGCCTTCATGTTCGTGCCCTCCGAATCGGTGTTCGCCGAAATTCACGAGAATTTCGAGGCGCTCGTGCAGCGCGCCCACCGCTCCCGCATCGTCATCGTCTCGCCATCGCTGCTGATGCTGTCGATCCAGGTCATACAGGCGATCCTCAAGGATGCGCGCATGCGCGAGCAGGCCCATGTCATTCAGGGCGAGGTGATCCGCCTGATGGAGGACGTCGCGCGGCTGGATGAGCGCGTGCGCCGGTTGCAGACGCATTTCGGTCAGGCCACCCGGGACATAGATGAAATCCTCGTCTCAGCCTCCAAAGTGACGAAGCGCGGACAGAAGATCGAGGCGCTCGAACTGAGCAGCAATGCGGGACAGACCGGCTCCGGTGCCGACGAGGCCGCAAGTGCCCCTGCGGCCACATCCAGAACCGGACAACTGCGACTACGCATCGTGGAGGATGCCGACTGAAGCATGTGGCCAAAACGGTTGCGGGCAGGTTTGGGAATGGCATGCGTGAAGATGGAGATCCGGAAGCATGGCGCCCGATTCCGCGTGATCGCGGAGCGCTTCAGGCTCTTGCCTGCGCCCTTCAGCAGCGCGCATTCCCGCCTTGATCTGACAGAACCGAAACACTTTCCTTGTCCGTGTGCGAGATGGCCACACGGCTTTCAGGGCATACCGCTTTAAGCGCGGCACAGCTGGAGCAAGCCGCGGTCTGAACGGCGAAGCGAGCAGTTTTGTCCACTCCCGCGGCGAGGCGAACCGCACCTGATATCCGGGCAGCCGGTTTGGGCACCCCGTCATCAGACGGAGCTTTCCATGAGCCGGCTCCTGCTCATTCTTGCCGGTTTCTTCGACACGGGAAGGGTTCTACAAAACAAGCCGACGGCTTCACAACACCGCTGCCAACGGTTCACACCGCGCTTTCCATGATCGGTTGAGCCGTGCTTCCCGGGCCAGAGTTAAAGCATATCCCCGTCGCTACCGGCTATGCCGGACAGAGATCGGCACAGTGGGCATCGCGCTGGGCCACATCTCGCTTTTCGTCAAGCCAGAAACAGAAGCCCAAACGGCATGCATCGGCCCGAGCGTTTGCAGCATCGTCGGCCCGAAACTGGCCAGCTGAAGGCATACAAAAAGGCCGGCCCTTTTGCAGGGCCGGCCTTTTCAATTTCGTTCTGCTGTCTGATCAGCGGCCGGTGAACCCGGGAGGCACGCGGCCGCCACGGGTCTTGCGGGCAGCGTAGCGCGCGTCGCGCTTCGCCTTGCGCTCGGCTTCGAGCGCCAGCTCTGCTGCGACCCTTTCAGCTTCCTGAGCTTCACGAACGCGCGCTTCCTCAGCCGCGATACGCTCGGCCTCGGCGCGGGCAGCGGCCTCACGGGCCATCTTTTCCTGCTTCAGCTTGGCCTTCTCGGCCTCGCGCTCGGCACGGGCGGCGAGAATTGCCTCACGCTCGGCCTTGCGAGCCAGTACACGCGGATCATCTTCCGCCGGACGTTGCTTGAAACGCTCAAGAAGAGCCTTCTTTGCATCATTTGCGGCATTGCGCCGCTCGAAAATGTCTTTTTCCCTGTAGATAGCCAACTTTACTTCCCTGAAATCGGTTCGCGTGCCTTACATACGGGCCAAGCGCCAGACTTCAAGCGCCAAAACGGCATGTCTGCCATGAATTCCCGGCATGTTGCACTGCGACGACACCTGTCTGGCACATTTGCGATGCGCAGGCACGCTCCCTATATCCGACGGCACATGATATGGGAACCCGAGATGACATCACTCTCCGTCCTTGACCTCGCGCCTGTTACCGACGGCGGCACGGTCGCGCAATCGCTCACCAACACGCTAGACCTTGCCCGCCATGCCGAAAGGCTGGGCTACAGGCGCTACTGGCTGGCGGAGCATCACAACATGCCCGGTATCGCCAGTGCCGCCACTGCGGTGGTGATCGGCCATGTCGCGGCAGGCACGAGCACGATTCGGGTGGGAGCCGGTGGCATCATGCTGCCCAACCACGCACCGCTGATCATTGCGGAGCAGTTCGGCACGCTGTCGGCGCTGCATCCGGGCCGCATCGATCTGGGGCTTGGCCGCGCACCCGGCACCGACATGCTGACCGCTCAGGCGCTGCGCCGCAATCTCGACGCCTCGGTCGACAATTTCCCGCGCGATGTGGTGGAACTGATGGCCTATTTCGATCCCGTCAGGGAAGGCCAGCGGGTGCGCGCCATTCCCGGCGAAGGCGAAAAGGTGCCGGTCTGGATCCTCGGCTCCAGCCTCTACGGCGCCCAGCTCGCAGCGATGCTCGGCCTGCCCTACGCCTTCGCCTCGCACTTCGCGCCCGCCGAAATGGAACGCGCGCTGGAGCTTTACCGCTCGCGCTTCGAGCCTTCCGAACACCTGCAGAAGCCGCATGTCATGCTCGGCCTCAATGTCGTGGCCGCACCAACCGACGACGAAGCGCGCTACCTGTTCTCATCGCTCCAGCAGGCTTTCGTCAATCTGCGCAGCGGGCGGCCGGGCAAGCTGCCGGCGCCGGTGGAAAACTACACGGCCCGCATCGGCGCACAGGAAAACGCCATGCTCAACAATGCGCTCTCCTGCGCCATTGTCGGCTCGCCCGAAAAGGTCAGGCTTGGGCTCGATGCCTTCATCCGCCGCACAGGCGCGGACGAGCTGATGGTGACGGCGCAGATATTCGACCATGCGGCGCGCGTCCGCTCGTTCGAGATTCTGGCTTCCGTTCACGGCATGACAGATGATGTGGCCGGCGAACGGCACGCCGCGAAAGCGTCCAGCGCGGGATTGTAGATATCGGTCTGAACATCCATCAGGCCAAGCACCGTATCGAACATGTTGTCATGCGACAGCTCTTCGCCCGCACGCGCGCGCAGACAGGCGGCATCCAGCCCGTCCCGACGGGCGAAGCTGTCTGAAAACCATGCGATGAAGGGTATCCGCTTCTGCTCTTCGGGCGCGAACATGTAGGGCGCGCCGTGCAGATAGAGGCCGTTCTCGCCGAGCGATTCGCCATGGTCGGACATGTAATACATGGCCGTTTCCAGATCATCGCGCTGCTTCAGCAGGTCGATCACCGACGCCAGAATGTAGTCCGTATAGAGAATGGTGTTGTCATAAGCGTTCAGCAGTTCCTGCGATGAGCAATCGTTCAGTTCCGAAGTGCGGCAGACGGGTTTGAACCGCTCGAATTCCGGCGGGTAGCGCCGGAAGTAGGCCGGGCCGTGGCTGCCCATGACATGAAGTATCAGAACCCCATTGCCATCATAGGTCACAAGCCGCTCGCGCAGACGGTCGATGAGGACCTGATCGAGACATTCCCCGCCCGCACACAAGGCCGGATCGGGTGTGTTGGCAACCATCTCGACGGGGATGCGATCAGCGACGTTTTTCGGCCCCGTGTTGTTTTCCCACCATTCGACCTTAAGCCCCGCATGCCGGAGCACATCGGCCAGATTCTCGGAACCGAGAAAGGCGCGCCGCGAATAGTTGTCGCGGCCGAGATGGGAAAACATGCAGGGCATGGAAATGGCCGTCGCCGTGGCGCAGCTGGTGACATTGGTGAAGGCGATGACATCGCGGGCCGCCAGCATCGGGTTGGTTTCGCGGCCATAGCCTGTGAGGCTGAAATTCTGCGCACGGGCAGTTTCACCAACCACCAGAACCAGAAGCCGCTTTCCCGATCCCTGCGCCACCCTTGGCCCCATCCGCGCGTCGCGGCCATAGGGCTGCGCCTCAATGTTGAGGTCGCGCAGTTGGCGCTGGGCATAGTCAACCGCACCGACCAGCGCCATAGCCGGATTGAGATAGGCCATGGTTTCGTGCCGGTCATGTTGCCAGAAGGGAATGAAGGCGCGCAGGTTGCTCCCGATCAGCAGGGCCGCGAGCGCCACCAGCCCAATACAGACCGCCGTGTTGACCCTGACCTTCTGCCAGAACGGCCGGTGCCTTATGCCCACCCATGCGATCAACAGGCTGGGCAGCACCCCGAAAAGCAGCATATGCAGAACCATCTGCCCCGTGATCAGGTTGCTCGATTCCGGCAGAGTGGTCTGAACGACGTTCTGGATCATGTCGCGATCCATGATCGTGCCGAACCTGTCGGTATAATAGGATACCGCCGCCGCAATCATCACCAACATGATGAACATGGGCCTGATCACATAGGGTGCGGAAAAGATGGTCAGGAAAACGACGTAGACGAGCAGAACCGCCGCATTCAGCAGCACCAGATTGAGCGGCTCGTCAGCAAAGCGGGCGCTGATACGGCTCCAGTAAGTGGCGTTGGTCAGGAAGAGAACGTAAATGGCCACCAGAACCGAAAGCGCGGTGCTGCTGATGACAGGGCGTCTGAAACGCATGGGCGGGCTCGCGGGATTATCCTCTGCCCTCTTCTGGCGACCCGGATTGTGGCTCTGTTATGGCCGCAATCACGCCCGCGTCACTTCAGGGCGCGCACCAGCCCGGCATCGGGAAAACAGGTGGCGGCACGGCCATTCTTCGCCTGCCAGTCGCCGATGGAACGCCGCGTCTTGAAGCCGGGTAATCCATCGGCCCCGCCGACATCGTAA
Organism: Aquamicrobium sp. YD-1-mutant5; assembly: GCF_059509755.1. Lineage (NCBI taxonomy): Bacteria > Pseudomonadati > Pseudomonadota > Alphaproteobacteria > Hyphomicrobiales > Phyllobacteriaceae > Aquamicrobium > Aquamicrobium sp. YD-1-mutant5. The sequence continues at coordinate 426,704 of NZ_JCAKKP010000004.1, read as the reverse complement.
CCCTTCTGTTCCAGCGCGCGCTGCAGGCCGGCGATGTCGGAGCGGTAGAGCTTGTCCACCGATCCCCAGCGGCCGGCAAACCCCTTGTCGCCATAAGCGATGCGATCGCCGGCATGGCCGATGAACAGCGCATAGAGGTCGCTCATATTGTAGTCCTTGAGGACATAAAAATTGGGAGTGACGATGAAGGCCGGACCATTGCGGCCGGCGGGCATCAGGAGAAAACCCTCGGCCTTCGCTTCATGCGCCGGGAACGGTTTGCCGTTGACCCGGCGGATGCCCATATCGGCCCATTTCGCGATCGGCCTGCCGATGTCCGGTCCCTCCAGAGCGCAGGACACATTGTCGGGCACGACGACCTCGAAGCCCCAGTCGCGTCCCTTCTGCCATCCGTGGTGCACGAGATAGTTGGCGATGGAGCCCAGCGTATCCGGCACCGAGTTCCAGATGTCGGCGCGGCCATCGCCGTCCATGTCCACCGCATGTTCGAGGAAGGACGACGGCAGGAACTGCGGCTGGCCAAGCGCACCGGCCCATGAGGATTTCATCGCCGCGCGGCCCACAGCGCCACGCTCGACCATGGCAAGGGCCGCCAGCACCTCCTTGCGGAACATATCCTTGCGGGTGGCCATGAACGCCTTGGTGCCCAGCACCTCGAAGGCATCGTAAGGCATGCGGGCAGCACCGAAACCGGACTCGCGGCCCCATATGGCCAGCACCACCGGACCCGGAACGCCGAAGCGCTGCTCGACGGCGGCCAGCGTGCGGGCATGGGTGTCAGCACGGGCGCGACCGCCCGCGGTCACCCCACCCACGGTCTTTTCGGCGAAATAGGCGCCGGGCGCCCCGAACTCGGCCTGATGCTGGGTCTTCGGCGTCTTCGGCTTTTCACCCGGCATCACCAGATCGGGCAGCTTGAGATTGGGACTGATGCCGGCAAATGCAGCGTCGAACGTCTTCTTCGATATGCCCTTGGCCTTCGCCTCGGGCCACAGATCGTTCGCCAGCCAGGCGCGGAACTGGTCATCCACGGGTGCGGCGGAAACTGCGGTGGCGCACAGCAGGGCCGCTACAACACCGGCACAAAGGGAGATGATGCGACGCTTCATGGGAAAGCCCCCGGATCAGAACGCAGTTCGTGACTTCAAGGCGGCGGTGAGCGTGCCTTCATCCAGATAGTCGAGCTCGCCGCCGACCGGCACCCCGTGGGCAAGGCGCGTCACCTTCACGTCGAGATCGGAGAACTGGTCGGTCAGGTAATGGGCGGTGGTCTGTCCTTCGACGGTGGCGTTGACGGCGAGGATCACCTCCTTCACCTCGCCGGCCGCAACCCGGTCCACCAGCGTGCGGATGTTGAGTTGATCGGGGCCGACGCCATCCAGCGGCGACAGCGTGCCGCCCAGTACATGATAGCGCACATTCATGGCGGCGGCCCGCTCCAGCGCCCACAGGTCCGACACGTCCTCGACCACGATCAGCGTGGCGGGGTCACGGCGCGGATCGCTGCATATGGTGCAGGGGTCGGAGGTGTCCACATTGCCGCAGGTGGAGCACACGCGCACCTTGTCCAGCGCCTCGCCCATGGCGGCGGTGAGCGGAGCCAGAAGCTGATCCTTCTTTTTGATCAGATGCAGTGCTGCGCGGCGCGCGGAACGCGGCCCGAGCCCTGGCACCTTGGCCAGAAGCTGGATGAGGCGTTCGATTTCGGGGCCGGCGATTCGCTTGGACATAGCCGGGTTTTAAAGCATGTCTCCGCAAAGTGGGAGACACGACGACGTGTTGCCGCGCGTCAGTAGCCCGAGGCCTGCGCCTGGCTGACAATCAGCGAGCCGATGGCGCTGGTGTCCTGCGGCGTCTGCTCGAAAGCCATGACAGGCTGGTCCGCATCGGAGATGGAGGCCGTGGTGATCAGGTCGGCATCCGGCTGCGAAGGCTGGACGGGCGTGGCGGAAGCGACAGCGACCGGCGCAGCGGCGGCGGGAGCAATGACCGGCACGTCCTGCTTCGCCACTGCGATGGAAGGCGGATTGGCGGCCTGCGGCGTTGCCGCGGCGACGAGGAACTCCGAATCCGGCGGCAGCGGCTCGAAATTGCGGCCACGCTTTTCATAGAAGGCGTTGCCGCCGGCCACCGCCACATAGTGCATGTTGTTGTATTTGAACTTGAGGCCGGCCGTATGGAAGAACATGGCGTCCTTCATTTTCGGGTGACGCTCGCCCTTGAGCACCGCATCGGCTGCTTCCACGACATCGGGCAGGGCTTTGGATTTCATCGGCCGGGTCATAACGCCGGGTGCGAACTGACGCGGCGCGCCTACCACCTCGCAAATTGTGTCGCCGTGCTTGCCCGATTTCAGGCGGTTCATGACCACGGTGCCGACGCCGATCATGCCGTCACGGCTGGAGCGGTGCGATTCGAAGAAGATCGCCCGCTGCAGGCACTCACGGTCCTTTTCGGTGTAGCGATAGCTGTAGGTCTTGCTGGCCGAGGTTTGGGATTTCGTCGTCACATCCTGCAGAGCAAGACTTTGCGAGGTCTGACTGCAGCCGGCGAGCAGCATGAATGATCCTGCCGCGCCCAGCAGAGCGGGCATATTCCATCGCTTGACGATCAATAATCGTCCCCTCTTCCTGTCGCCGCCACATCCCCGGAAGCGCCCCAGAATGAGACAGTTTCAGGCGAAAAGATGGCAGCAACGAGATTTAAAGCACGTCGCCCGAAAGTGGGAACCGGTTTCGGGATAACGACATGCGTAAAAACAACGACTTGAAGCGTGACGAGCGAATCTGAAAGATCGCGACACGCTTCAAGCGGCACACGCCAGTCGACAGCACAGGCCGGTCCGGCGCCTTCCACAGGCCTCAGAACGGCAGCTTCATGCCCGGCGGAATCGGCAGACCGGCGGTCAGCGCCTTGGTCTTTTCCTGCATGACCTGCTCGACCTTGACCTTGGCGTCGTTGTGCGCCGCAAGGATCAGGTCCTCCAGAATCTCCACCTCGTCCTCCTTCAGCAGCGAGGGGTCGATCTTCAGCGACTTCATCTCGAACTTGCCGGTGAGCGTGACGCTGACCATGCCGCCGCCGGCCTGACCGCTCGCCTCCAGCGTGGCGATCTCCTCCTGCATGGACTGGAATTTGGCCTGCATTTCCTTGGCTTTGCCCATCAGGCCGAGCAGATCCTTCATCGCGATATCCTTTGCGTCTGGTGTTTCCTGTGCCGGCGCGGCTGATCGTGCCGATCCGGCCCAAAGCTCTCAATCGTCTTCGTCGGCTTCCGGTTCCGGCAGCGTGTCGTCCTCCGCCGCCTCGGCCTGCAAAGCGTCGGGAATGCGCACGTCGATGATCTTCGCGCCGGGAAAGCGGGCAAGCACCGCCGCCACGGCCGGATCGCTGCGGGCATCGAGAAGTGCCGTCTCGCGGCGGATCGTTTCCTTCTCGAAGAGCGTCTGGCCGCCCTCCTCCTTGGACAGGGACACCACCCAGTGGCGGCCGGTCCATGTCTTGAGCTTGACGGTCAGGTCGTTGAGCAACGTGCGCGGGGCGTCTTCCGTCAGGCTGACCTGAACGTGGCCGGGCTCGATGCGCACCGGCCGCACATAGCGCTTGATCAGCACCTTGAAGGCAAGCTCGCGATGCTTGTCGGCCAGCGCGACGATGTCGTCGATGGATTTGACGGAAACGGCAGGCTGCGCCGGCTCCGGCTCTGCCTGTGGAGGCGCGAAAGCAACAGGCTCCGGCGTGGTCTCGACCAGCCGCATCGTCTGCGCTCCACCCGATGAGGATGGCATCATTGCGGGCATGGGCGCCTGCGCCATGGCACTTGCCGGAGCGCTGCTTTCCACACCGGCAGGGCCGTTCCCGGAAGGCGTCGGCCGGGGTGCCGGCGTTGGTGCGCGCGGGGCGGAAACCTGCTGACCGTCGAGCGTTTTCAGCGCTTCGTCCAGCGTCGGCAGATCGGCGGCATGCGCAATGCGGATCAGCACCATCTCGGCGGCGCTGACCGGGCGGTTCGAGCTCTGAACCTCCAGAATGCCCTTGAGCAGCATCTGCCAGGTGCGCGACAGCACCTTGACGGAAAGCGCAGCGGCGAATTCGACGCCGCGCCTGCGCTCGGCTTCCGAGAGAGACGCATCGGCGGCGGCATCCGGCACGAAACGCAGGCGCGTCACCAGATGATTGAACTCGGCAAGGTCAGTGAGCACGGCGGCCGGGTCGGCGCCGGTGTCGTACTGCGCCCTGAACTCGCCAAGGGCTGCCGCCACGTCGCCCTTCATCAGATGCTCGAACAGATCAATGATGCGGCCGCGATCGGCAAGGCCCAGCATGGCGCGCACCGCCTCCGCCGACACGGTGCCGCCACCATGGGCGATGGCCTGATCGAGGATCGACAGCGAGTCGCGGGCCGAGCCCTCGGCCGCGCGGGCGATCATCGCCAGCGCCTCGTCGTCGATGGAAATGCCTTCCTGTTCCGAGATGGCACCCAGATGTTTCACCAGCTGGCCGGCATCGATGCGGCGCAGGTCGAAGCGCTGGCAGCGCGACAAAACGGTGATCGGCACCTTGCGGATTTCGGTGGTGGCGAAGATGAATTTCACATGCGGCGGCGGCTCTTCAAGCGTCTTCAGCAAGCCGTTGAAGGCCTGCGTGGAGAGCATGTGCACCTCGTCGATGATGTAGACCTTGTAGCGCGCGGAAACCGGGGCGTAGCGCACCCGGTCGATGATGTCGCGAATGTCGTCGATGCCGGTGTGGGAGGCGGCGTCCATCTCGATCACGTCGACATGGCGGCCTTCCATGATGGCCTGGCAGTGCTCGCCCGGCACCGAAAGGTCGACGCTCGGGCGGTCGAGTTCGGGCGTTCTGTAATTGAGGGCGCGGGCGAGAATGCGGGCGGTCGTCGTCTTGCCCACGCCGCGCACGCCGGTCAGCATCCATGCCTGCGCGATGCGTCCGGAAGAAAAGGCGTTGGTCAGGGTGCGCACCATCGGCTCCTGACCGATGAGCTGCGAAAAATCCGAAGGCCGGTATTTGCGGGCCAGCACCCGATAAGGGGCGGGCGCCTTCCCGGCTGCGGAAATATCTGCGTCGCTTGTTCCGGCGTCGTTCATCGATCGGCACTGCTCCAAGCCAGCATCTGGGGACCGCGACCGGAAGCGGCCGTCTGCAAAGCCAGTTTCGCCCGCACGCCCCGACACAGTCAATGAGCATGCCGTCATGAACGCGAAGATGGCGAAGAAAGGCGGGAGGCTGGAACAATGACCCGTTCCGGGCTCGTTAGGGCTGCTTCCTTCCGGACCTGACCCGGTTGGCGAGTGGACCGTCCACCACCAACCTCCCGGTTTCCATATCGGCAATTCGACCGCGAATTGCAAGTGCGCGTGCAAATTCCATGGCACTCTTCCGCCAGAAACGCTTGCAGCGCAAACAAGCTCGCAATACCGTCCGCAGACGCGAAGGCCTGATGCCTTTCCAATCCGCAGTTTTCCGGCCTGTCCGGTTCAAGGGAGGATGCCCATGTTGCGCGGGCTAAACGCCGGATTTGCGCTCGATGCGCGTCTGGAAGCCGACAGCGAGCCGCTGATGTGGCTCGGCCTGTGCGAGCTCAGGGTCATGAACGACCGGCGCTTCCCCTGGCTGATCCTCGTACCGCAACGGCCGGGCGCAGAAGAAATCCACGATATCACGCCGCTTGATCAGGCCATGCTCACATTCGAGACCAATATGGTCGCGCAGGGTCTCAAGCGCGTGACCGGCTGCACCAAGATCAACACGGGCGCGCTGGGCAATATCGTGCGTCAGCTTCATGTCCATGTGGTCGCGCGCAACGAGAACGACGCGGCATGGCCGGGTCCGGTCTGGGGTCATGGCGCGCGCGAACCCTATGCGGGCGAGGACCTTCACCGCTTCATCGAAACCGTGAAGGCAGCGCTGTAAGCCGCCCCTTTTTTTCCACAGCGCCGGACCCTTTGCCGATGAGTTTTCCCTTTTTCGATGCACCGCTTCGCGAGCCCAGCCAGTTCGTCGGCTTCGCCGGCAACCGGATCGATCGCCAGTCGGAACGCCGCCCCGACGATTGCGTGATTCGGGCACTGACCGCCCAGACTGCGCGAATCATGCTGATCGGCAAAGGCCGCATCCTGCTCAAGCCGGATGGCGAAGGTTTCGATCCATGGTTCACCGTGGCCGAGTGCAGCCAGCTTGGCTTCGACCCCGCCGCCTCGATCCTGCTTGGCGTCGCCGCGCATGGCCCCGCCCTTGCCCTTTACGCAAAACTCGAACCCGAACAGCCTTTCGACGGCCTCGAAATGCTGGAACATCGAACGGTCTATGTTCAGGGGCTGATCCGCGAGGAAACGCTGGGCGCGATGGCGCAGGCCTCATCGCTGCTGACATGGAACCACACGCATGCCTTCTGCGGACGCTGCGGACAGAAGACTGAGATGCGCGGCGGCGGATACCGCCGCCATTGCCCGACCTGCGGCACCGACCATTTCCCGCGCACCGATCCGGTGGCGATCATGCTCACCGTCACCCCCGAAAAATGCCTGATGGGGCGCGGCCGCCATTTCGCGCCCGGCATGTATTCCTCGCTGGCAGGCTTCATCGAACCCGGAGAAACCATCGAGGAAGCGGTGCGGCGCGAGACCTTCGAGGAGGCCGGCATACGGCTCGGACGCGTCATCTACCACGCCAGCCAGCCATGGCCTTTTCCCTATTCGCTGATGATCGGCTGCTACGGCGAACCGCTGAACGAGGACATTCGCGCCGATATGGACGAACTGGAGGATTGCCGCTGGTTCAGCCGCGACGAGGTGCTGGCCATGCTGCATCGCACGCATCCGCAGCAGCTCGTCGTCCCGCCTTCCGGCGCCATCGCCCATCACCTCATCCGGGCATGGGCGGAACAGCAATAATTATCTGACTTTGGTCAGATAATTATTGCAGCGCCACCATTGCCTGACTAAAGTCAGGCAATGGACACTAATCACATCGCCCAGATCCGCAGTTTCAACCGCTCCGTTACGCGCCGCGTCGGTGTGCTGGAGGAAAGTTATCACAGCCGTGGCCGGCCGCTCAGCGAGGCGCGGCTGCTGTTCGAGATCGGATCGGCCGGGGCTGCCCTTGGTGATCTGCGCCAGCGGCTTGGTCTCGATTCTGGTTATCTCAGCCGCATGCTGCGTTCTCTGGAAACGCAGGAGCTTGTTACCGTCGGCGCGCAGGAGGGCGATGCCCGCGCGCGCTTCGTCACTCTGACCGGCAGGGGTCGTGAGGAACTTCGCGCCTATGACGCCCTGTCGGACAAGCAGGCTCTGGCATTGCTGGAGCCGCTTTCGCCGGCAGCACGCCAGCGACTCATCGCCGCCATGGCCGAGACCGAGCGCCTTCTGGCCGCCGCCTCCGTTGAAATCGCGGAAGAAGATCCCGACAGCGCCGATGCAAGACATTGCCTCGATCTCTACGTGGCCGAGGTCGCATCGCGCTTTCAGGACGGCTTCGACACGAGCAGCGGCAGCACGGCCAGCAGCGAGGAATTCATCCGCCCGCGTGGCGCTTTCCTGCTCGCCCGTCTGGACGGCAGCCCGCTCGCCTGCGGCGCGGTGCGCCTGCTCGATAAGGAGACGGCTGAGATCAAGCGCATGTGGGTTTCACCGCAAGCGCGCGGCATGGGGCTTGCCATGCGCCTGCTGCGGCAGCTTGAAGCCATTGCCCACGAGCTCGGCGCGCGCGCGGTCTGCCTCGACACCAACCGCGTACTGGCGGAAGCGCAATCGCTCTATGAGCGCGAGGGATATGGGGAAGTCGCGCGCTTCAACGACAATCCCTATGCAGACCGCTGGTATTCAAAGCAGCTCTGAAACGCCGCGCCCTCAGGCATCGGCATCCTGCGTGGCGCGGAATTCGTTGGCCGGATAAACGCCCAGAATGCGCACTTCCTTCGAGAAGAAGCGCAGTTCTTCCAACGCGTTTTTCAGGCTCACATCGTCCGGGTGGCCTTCCACATCGGCATAGAACTGCGTCGCGGTGAAAGCGCCGATCTGGTAGCTCTCCAGCTTGGTCATGTTGACGCCGTTGGTGGCGAAACCACCCATGGCCTTGTAGAGCGCGGCCGGGACGTTGCGCACCCGGAAGACGAAGGTGGTGACCATCGGCACGTCGTCGCGGCGTTCCGCCCATTGCTTCGTCTTCGACAGGACGACGAAGCGGGTGATGTTGTTCTCGGTGTCCTCGACATTTTCCTGAATGATGTCGAGGCCGTAGAGATCGGATGCCAGGCGCGGCGCGAGGGCTGCCATGGTGCGATCCCTGACGTCGGAGACGAGTTTTGCAGCGCCGGCCGTGTCACCGGCCACGACAGGCTTCCAGCCGTTCTTACGAATGAATTTGCGGCACTGGCCAAGCGCGTGAATATGGCTGTGCACGGTTTTGATCTCGGAACGCTGGACGCCCGGCAGCACCATGAGCTGGAAATGGATCGGCAGAAAATACTCGCCGACGATATGCAGCCTTGATTCCGGCAGCAGGTAATGGATATCCGCCACCCGCCCGGCGATGGTGTTCTCGATCGGGATCATGGCGAGATCGGCCTTGCCCGTCTCCACCGCGTTGAACGCATCCTCAAAGGTAGGGCACGGCAACGGCTCCATGGTGGGATAGACGTTGCGGCAGGCGGTATCGGAATTGGCGCCCGGCTCGCCCTGGAAAGCGATCTTGTTGGTCTTTTCTGGCATTTTGAGCCCTGTCAGCTGGAAAGAATGGTTCTGGCGCGTTCCAGATCGGCGGGCGTGTCGACGCCCAGCGGAACGGAATTCACGATCTCGACGTCGATGCGCATGCCGGCTTCGAGCGCGCGCAGCTGCTCAAGCTTCTCGCGCCCTTCAAGACAGGACGGCCCCAGCGCCACGAAGCGCTCAAGGGCTGCGCGGCGATAGGCGTAAAGCCCGACATGATGATAGAGCGGCCCTTCACCCCACGGCGCGGTGGCGCGGGTAAAATAAAGCGCGCGCATGCGCGTGGCCGACAGCGGCGAGCCGACGATCTTGACGACGGCCGGATTGGTTTTCTCCTCCTCGCGCACGATCTCGACGCCAAGCGTGGCGATATCGACCGCCGGATCCTCGAACGGACGCAGCGTTGCAGAAACGATGGCCGGATCGAGCGTCGGCAGATCGCCCTGAATGTTCACCACTGTTTCCACCTGCCCATGCGGGTCCAGCGCCGTCAGCGCCTCGAAGATGCGGTCGGAACCAGACTCGTGATCGGCCCTCGTCATCACCGCCTCGAAGCCGTGCGCGGCCACGGAATCCGCGATTTCGACAGTGTCCGTCGCCACCACCACGCGACCGAGACCGGTCTGTGCTGCGCGGCGCGCCACATGCACGATCATAGGCAAGCCGGCTATATCGGCCAGCGGCTTGCCGGGCAACCGGGCCGAGGCCATGCGGGCGGGGATGAGGACGAGTGTGGTCATGAGGCTGAAACTGCGCGAAAGAGCTGGTGAAAAGTGTCAAAAGGTCTCACTGGAAGCGCCCTTATAGGTGTTGCAAGAGCTGAGCAAAAGACCTAGTTTCCGCCCGATTTGTCGCTCCTCGCGCAGGAGCGTGTATTACCGACGGACGGAGGACGGCATGTCCGCCGGAAAAGGGAGCCTGGGGCGTATGGATTCATTTGAAGTCAACAAGATCCTGGGCGGACTGCTCGGCACCGTATTCATCATCTTCTCTGTCGGCATCGCTTCCAACTCGCTCTTTTCCACACATGCGCCGGAAAAGCCCGGCTTCATCATCGAGGCAGCCGAAGGCGACGCCGGTGGTGCAGCAGCCGGCGGCGCCGCCGAAGCGACCCCGATCGCCGACCTGCTGGCCAAGGCTGACGCGAAAGCCGGCGAAGCCGTGTTCAAGAAGTGCGCTGCCTGCCATTCGATCGAAAAGGGCGGCCCCAACAAGGTCGGCCCGGACCTGTGGTCGATCGTCGATCGCCCGGTCGCTTCGCATGAGGGCTTCTCCTATTCCGGTGCCATGAAGGAATTCGCCGGCGGCGGCTCCGAGAAATGGACCTTCGACAACCTCAACCACTTCCTGATCTCGCCCAAGGGCTTCGTGAAGGGAACGGCCATGGGCTTCGCCGGCCTGAAGAAGGACGACGAGCGCGCGAACCTCATTGCCTATATGCGTGAGCAGGCCGACAGCCCGGTTCCGCTGCCTGAAGCCGGCGCCGCGGCTCCTGAAGGTGAGGCCACCGAAGCCGCCCCCGCCGAAGGAGCAACTCCGACCGGGACGGCTCCTGCTGATGCGGCTCCCGCAGAACAGGCCCCGGCCGAAGCGGCGCCTGCCGAGCAGGCTCCGGCTCAGGAAGCTCCCGCCGCAGGTGAGGCAGCGCCGGAAGGTCAGCCGGCAGAACAGCCGGCAGAACAGCCAGCCGGGCAGCCAGCCGAATAACGAATTTGTAATCTGAATATCCTTGAAAAAGCCGGGTTCTGCCCGGCTTTTTTGCTACTGTAGGCTGGGCAATGCATTATCGGCACGATGCGATTCCCTCGTCAGGAGAATCCGCTACAGTGCGCGGCTTGTAGTTGTGAAAGGATCGGGATGCGTTTTCACCATATCAGGGCTCCGCTGACGGCCATGCTGTTTTCCGGGGTTGCCGCAACCCTGCTGGTTTTCGGCACCGGCCTCGCAGAGGCGCAGGAATGGCACACCTCCTCCTCGCTGGTCGGCGGCTCCAAATATGGCGAGAACTTCCAGCACTATGACTATGTGAACCCCGACGCGCCCAAGGGCGGCACGCTGAACACCACCGTGCTCGGCACGTTCGACAGCTTCAATCCCTATATCGTGCAGGGCACGCCGGCCTCGGGGCTGGCCGAGTTCGGCGGCGGACTGCTCTACGACACGCTGATGGAGCAGGCGACCGACGAAGGCAGCGTCAGCCATCCGCTTGTCGCCGAAGCCTACAAATATCCGGACGATTTCTCCTCCGCGACTTTCAGGCTCGATCCCGATGCGCGCTGGCATGACGGCCAGCCGATCACCGTCGACGACGTGATCTGGTCGTTCGGGGTGCTGAAAGCCAACAGCCCCATGTACAACCGCTATTACGAGAACGTCACCGAGGCGGTGAAGATATCGGATCGCGAGGTCGAATTCCGCTTCGATCAGAAGGGCAATCGCGAACTGCCCAAGATCATGGGCGATCTCGTGGTGTTGCCGAAGCACTGGTGGGAAGGCACCGACGCCAAAGGCAAGAAGCGCGACATCACCCGCCCGACGCTGGAAGCCCCGCTCGGCTCCGCCGCCTACCGCATCAAAAGCTTCAAGCCCGGACAGGAGATCATCTGGGAGCGCGTGCCGGACTACTGGGGCGCGAAGCTGCCGGTGAAGATCGGGCGCGAGAATTTCGACCAGCGCCGCTACCGCTATTTCCTCGACAACAATGCCGCGTGGCAGGCCTTCACCAAGGGCGGTTTCAAGGACATCCATTCCGAAAACAGCGCGAGACGCTGGATGACCGCCTATGATTTTCCCGCCGTCAAGGCTGGCGACGTGATCAAGAAGGAATTCGTGTCCAACGCCCGCGCCAACATGCAGGGCTTTGTCCTGAACACGCGCCGGCCCTTGTTTCAGGATCGGCGCGTGCGTCAGGCGCTGTCCTACGCCTTCGATTTCGACACGATGAACCGCACCCAGTCCTTCGGGCTGAACACACGCATCACCAGCTATTTCATGGGCGGCGATTTTGCGTCCCGGGGCCTTCCGGAAGGCAAGGAGCTGGAGATCCTCGAACAGTACCGCGACAAGCTGTCGCCGGAAGTGTTCACGAAGGAATTCGCCCTGCCGCGTTTCGACAATCCGCAGGCCGAGCGCAAGATCCTGCGCGACGCGGTGGCGCTGTTCAAGGAGGCCGGCTGGGAAATCCGCAACGGGCGGATGGTCAATGCCGAAACCGGCCAGCCCTTCAGCTTTGAAATCCTCGATTTCAGCCAGGATTCCGGCCCCACAATCAGCCCGTTCATCGAAATGCTGCGCAAGATCGGAGTAACCGTCACCCACCGCATCGTCGATACCAGCCAGTTCGTGAACCGGGTAAACGATTTCGACTATGACGTGATCACGCAGGTGCTGCAGCAGTCCGATTCCCCCGGCAACGAACAGCGCGACTACTGGAGCACGCGCGCCGCCGGCACGCCCGGCTCGCGCAACTATTCCGGCATCAAGGATCCGGTGATCGACGCGCTTGTCGACCGGGTGATCTTCGCCACCGACCGCGACGACCTGATCGCCGCCACCCGCGCGCTCGACCGTGTCCTCTTGTGGAACTACTATGTCGTGCCGCAGTTCACCCGTCCCAACCTGTGGGTCGCCTACTGGAACAAGTTCAGCATGCCGGACAAGCAGCCCGAATATATCGGGGCCGACGTCGAGTCCTGGTGGATCGACCCCGAAAAGGAAAAGGCGCTGGCGGCCAAATACCAGAGCGCACAGTGATGAGCGCCTTTTCACGTCGCGATTTCCTCGTGCTGGGGAGTGCGGCGGCCGCATGGCCGCTGCTGCCCCTCCCGGCCTTCGCCACCGCTCCGACAGGCGTGAAGCTTCACGGCCTCTCGGCCTTCGGGGAGCTGAAATATCCGCCCGGCTTTGCCCATTTCGACTATGTGAACGCAGACGCCCCCAAGGGCGGCACCTTCAATTTTCCGCCGCCCAACTGGGCCTTCAACCAGAACCCGCTCACCTTCAACACGCTGAATGCCTTCACGCTGCGCGGCGATGCCCCGCCGCGCATGGAGTTCTGCTTCGATACGCTGATGGCGCGTGCGCTGGACGAGCCGGATGCGCTCTACGGGCTGCTGGCCGAAAGCGTCACCATCTCGCCGGACCGCAACAGCTTCGACTTCCACCTGCGCAGCGAAGCGCGCTGGCATGACGGCACGCCGCTGACGGCCGAGGATGCCGCCTTCACGTTGCTCCTCTACAAGGACAAGGGGCACCCGCAACTGGCGCTGCCGCTTGTCGAGCTTGCCACCGCAGAAGCACTCGATCCGCAGACGGTGCGGCTGACCTTTACGGGCAGGCAGCCGCCGCAGACCATTCTCACGGCCGCCGAAATGCCGGTCCTGTCGAAGGCCTACTATACGCAAAACGAGTTCGACGCCGGGCGCATGACGCCGCCGCCGGGCTCCGGACCCTACAAGGTCGGCCGGGTCGCCGCCGGACAGTTCATCGAATATGAGCGGGTGGCCGATTACTGGGGCCGCGACCTGCCGGTCAACCGGGGCCTGTACAATTTCGACCGCCTGCGCATCGACTTCTACCGAGATCGCAATGCCGCTTTCGAGGCCTTCAAGAAGGGTGACACCAATTACCGCGAGGAATTCGTCGCCCGCACCTGGGTCTCGGAATACAACTTCCCCGCCATTTCCGACGGACGCGTGCTGAAACGCGAGTTCGACGGGGAGAAATGGCCCGAAATGCAATCCGTGGCGCTCAACCAGCGCCGCCCCCAGTTCCGCGACGTGCGGGTGCGGCGCGCCATCGGGCTGTGTTTCGATTTCGAGTGGACGCGCCGCACGCTGTTTTCCGGTGCCTATGAGCGCTCGCAGTCCAATTTCGAGAAATCCGAGTTCAGGGCGGAAGGCCTCCCCTCTCCCGAAGAACTGGCTTTGCTGGAGCCATTGCGCAAGGACCTTCCGCCGGAGGTATTCGCGGAACCGGCCATCCAGCCCGTTTCCAATGGATCGGGACGCGACCGGAAACTGCTCGGGGAGGCCATGAAACTCCTTGGCGAAGCCGGATGGCGTCGCGACGGCGCCTTTGTCGTCAACGATAAGGGCGAGCGCCTGAAGACGGAAATACTGGCCGACGACGATGGGCTTGCCCGCATTTTCCTGCCGTGGGCTGAAAACATGAAAGCGGTTGGCATCGACGCATCGGTCCGCGTGATCGATTCCGCGCAATATCAGGCGCGCCAGAACGATTTCGATTTCGATATGATCCTGACCCGCATATCGGTCGGCGCGACACCTGCCCATGCAGCACTTGAAGCGCTCTACCATTCCCGTGCCGCGGGGCGGCCCGGCACCCGTAACTATCCCGGAACGGAGAGCAGCGCCGTCGATGCGCTGGTCGACGCGGCAGGGCGCGCTGAAACCCGCGAGGAGCTTGTTACGGCGCTGCGCGCGCTCGACCGGGTCTTGCGCGCAAGGCTCGACTGGATTCCAACATACTATGTGGCGAATCACCGGGTCGCGTATTGGGACATGTTCGGATTTCCCGAAACCAAGCCCGACTACGGCTTTCCGGTAGAGACGCTATGGTGGTTCGAACCTGAGAAGGCTGCGAAGATTGGCAAGGGCTGACGTGAGAAGAAAAGGGAGCAGCGCCTGATGGGTGCCTATATCCTGCGCCGCCTGCTGCTGATGATCCCGACCCTTTTCGGCATCATGGCGATTTCCTTCGTCGTCATCCAGTTCGCGCCCGGCGGCCCGGTGGAGCAGGTGATTGCCCGCCTCACCGGTCAGGGGGGCGATTCCAGCGACCGCCTCGGTTCCGGCGGCGGTGGCGACATGGGCATGGCCGGCGGCTTCGAGGCCGGGGGCGGCAACATCTCCAGCAAATATCGCGGCGCGCAGGGCCTCGATCCCGAATTCATCGCCAAGCTTGAAAAGCAGTTCGGCTTCGACAAGCCCCCGCTGGAACGCTTTGGCCTGATGCTGTGGAACTATGCCCGCTTCGACTTCGGGGACAGCTATTTCCGCGACATATCGGTGGTCGACCTGATCCTCGAGAAAATGCCGGTGTCGATCTCGCTGGGCTTATGGATCACGCTGATCTCCTACATGATTTCGATCCCGCTCGGCATTCGCAAGGCGGTGAAGGACGGTTCGGCCTTCGACACATGGACGAGCGCCATCGTCATCGTCGGCTATGCGATCCCCGGCTTCCTGTTCGCCATCCTTTTGATGATCCTGTTCGCCGGCGGCTCGTTCTGGGACTTATTCCCGCTGCGGGGGCTCACCTCCGACAACTGGTCGCAGATGTCGTGGCCGGACCGCATCATCGATTATTTCTGGCACCTGACACTGCCGCTGACGGCGATGGTGCTGTCGGCCTTCGCCACCAACACGCTGCTGACGAAGAACTCCTTCCTTGACGAGATCCGCAAGCAATATGTGGTGACGGCGCGCGCCAAGGGCCTTTCCGAGCACCGGGTGCTCTACGGCCACGTCTTCCGCAACGCCATGCTGATCGTCATCGCCGGCTTTCCCGGAGCGTTCATCTCGGCCTTCTTCACCGGCTCGCTGCTGATCGAGAATATCTTCTCGCTCGACGGGCTGGGCCTCCTCGGCTTCAAGTCGGTGGTCGACCGCGACTATCCGGTGGTGTTCGCCAACCTCTATATCTTCTCGCTGATCGGCCTGTTCGTCAGCCTCATCTCCGATCTCACCTACACCTGGATCGACCCCCGCATCGATTTCGACCGGAGGGACGTGTGATGGTCGAGGCCACCATGAAGACGGGTGCTGAAGGCGTAGCGCCCCAGCCTGTCACACCAAGACGGCGCAGGCCGTTTCTGTCTCCGCTCAACCAGCGGCGCTGGGCGAACTTCAAGGCGAACCGTCGCGGCTACTGGTCGTTGTGGATTTTCCTGTTCCTGTTCGTCGCCTCGTTGTTTTCCGAGTTCATCGCCAACGACAAGCCGATCATCGCCTCCTACAAGGGCGAAATTCTCTTTCCCGTCCTCGTCGCCTATCCGGAAGAGAAATTCGGCGGCTTCTATGCCGTCACCGATTATCGCGATCCGGTGATCCGCGACGAGATCGAGGCCAATGGCTGGATGATCTGGCCGCCGATCCGCTATTCCTACCGCACCGTCAACAATGCGGTGCCGCAGGCAGCCCCCGCCAAGCCCTCGTGGAGCTACGATGTCGCCACACGCTGCGCCCAGTATCCGCAGGGCGCAGCGGATCCCGACTGCATCGTCGGCAACTGGAACTGGCTCGGCACCGACGATCAGGCGCGCGATGTCATGGCGCGCGTCATCTACGGTTTTCGCGTCTCGGTGCTGTTCGGTCTGACGCTGACGCTGGGCTCGGCCATCGTCGGTGTCTCCGCCGGCGCGATCCAGGGTTATTTTGGCGGCTGGGTCGACCTGCTGTTCCAGCGCTTCATCGAAATCTGGTCGGCCATTCCGGTGCTCTACCTGCTGCTGATCGTGGCGGCGGTGCTGCCGCCCGGTTTCTTCATCCTGCTTGGCCTCATGCTGTTGTTTTCATGGGTGGCCTTCGTCGGCGTGGTGCGGGCCGAATTTTTGCGCGCGCGTAACTTCGAATATGTGAACGCGGCCCGCGCGCTCGGCGTCTCCAACCGAACCATCATGTTCCGCCATCTGCTGCCCAACGCCATGGTGGCGACGCTGACCTTTCTGCCCTTCATCCTCAACGGCTCGATCTCGACGCTGACCTCGCTCGACTTCCTCGGCTTCGGCCTGCCGCCGGGCTCGGCCTCGCTGGGTGAGATGCTCAAGCAGGGCCAGCGCTATCTCAACGCGCCATGGCTCGGCATCACCGGCTTCATCACTCTTTCGATCATGCTCTCGCTGCTGATCTTCATCGGCGAAGCCACGCGCGACGCTTTCGACCCGAGGAAGACGTTCAGGTGAGCACGCCCCTCCTTTCCGTTCGCGATCTCTCGGTCGCCTTTTCGCAAGGCGGCAAGACCTCGCTCGCCGTCGATCACGTGTCGTTCGACATCGGCAAGGGCGAGACGCTGGCGCTGGTCGGCGAATCCGGCTCGGGCAAGTCGGTCTCAGCGCTGTCGGTGCTGAAACTTCTGCCCTACCCGCCGGCCAGCCATCCCTCGGGCGAAATCCTGTTCGGCGGCAAGGACCTGATGCGGCTTGGCGAGAACGAGTTGCGCAAGGTGCGCGGCAACAAGATCACCATGATCTTTCAGGAACCGATGACCTCGCTCAACCCGTTGCACACCATCGAGCAGCAGATCGTCGAGGTGCTGAAGCTGCATCGCGGCATGAGCGACGCGCAGGCCCGCAAACGCACGCTGGACCTGCTCAATGAAGTGGGCATCCGAGAGCCGGAAAAGCGTCTCGACGCCTATCCCCATCAGCTTTCAGGCGGGCAGCGCCAGCGCGTCATGATCGCCATGGCGCTCGCCAACGAGCCGGAACTGCTGATCGCGGACGAGCCGACGACCGCACTCGACGTGACCGTTCAGGCCCAGATCCTGCTGCTGCTCGACACCCTGAAGAAGAACAACGGCATGTCGATGCTGTTCATCACCCATGACCTAGGCATCGTGCGCAAGATCGCCGACCGGGTCTGCGTGATGACAAAAGGCAAGGTGGTCGAGACCGGGCCGACAAAGGAAATCTTCGCCAATCCGCAGCACGAATACACGCGCCATCTTCTGGCCGCCGAGCCCCGCGGAAAGCCGCCGACCGCCGACCCCGCCGCCAGACCCGTGATGCACGGCGAGGACGTGAAGGTCTGGTTCCCGATCAAGCAGGGTTTTTTCCGCAAGACCGTGGACCATGTGAAGGCCGTGGACGGCATCGACGTGACGGTGCGCGAGGGCCAGACGCTGGGTATCGTCGGCGAATCCGGTTCCGGCAAGACCACGCTCGGTCTTGCCCTGGCGCGCATGATCTCTTCCACCGGCAAGATCCGTTTCGACGGGCGCGACATCGACGC
This sequence comes from Aquamicrobium sp. YD-1-mutant5, assembly GCF_059509755.1. NCBI lineage: Bacteria > Pseudomonadati > Pseudomonadota > Alphaproteobacteria > Hyphomicrobiales > Phyllobacteriaceae > Aquamicrobium > Aquamicrobium sp. YD-1-mutant5. Next base: position 409,003 of record NZ_JCAKKP010000004.1, on the reverse strand, counting down.
GCTGTCGTTCAATGAAATGCGGCCGCTGCGGCGCGAATTGCAGATCGTGTTCCAGGACCCTTACGGGTCGCTCAGCCCGCGGATGTCGGTGTCGGAGATCATCGAGGAAGGGCTGAAGATCCACGAACCGAAGCTCTCGCCCGACGAGCGCGACGACCGTGTGGTCGACGTGCTCAGAGAAGTCGGCCTCGATCCGGAAACGCGCTTCCGCTACCCGCACGAATTTTCCGGCGGCCAGCGCCAGCGCATCGCCATTGCCCGCGCCATGGTGCTCAAGCCGCGCTTCGTCATGCTGGACGAGCCGACCTCGGCGCTCGACATGAGCGTGCAGGCGCAGGTGGTGGACCTGCTGCGCGACCTGCAGGCAAAGCACAACCTCGCCTATCTGTTCATCAGCCACGACCTGAAGGTGGTGCGCGCGCTCGCTAACGAGGTGATCGTCATGCGCAATGGTAAGGTAGTGGAAGCAGGCCCCTCGACCCAGATTTTCGAGGCGCCGCAGACCGACTACACGAAGGCGCTGATCTCGGCCGCCTTCCGCATCGAGACGGCTCCGGAGGGCGTCGTTTCGGAATAGGGACTAGGAGGATATTTTGAACACATCAGGCACGGGCCGCGTTCTGCTTGCGGTCAACGCGTTCCATCCCCAGCGCTGGCACGATCTGGTGGCAGCGGAGCGGGACGTCGTTCTGGAGCGCGAACCCGGCACAGATCCGTCCATCACCTATGCTGTCGTGTGGAAGCAGAAACCGAACCTGCTTGCCGGGCTGCCGAACCTCAAGGTCATCTTCTCGGTCGGCGCGGGCGTCGACCACATCATGGAAGATCCGACCATCCCCACCGATGTGCCGGTGGTGCGCGTGGTTGCGGAAGACCTGACGCAGCACATGGTCGAATATGTCGTGTGGCGCGTGCTCGATCACCATCGTCACGGCCGGCAATACCGGGAAAACCAGCGCCTGCGCGCCTGGCGCGATGTCGAACAGCGCAATGCCGGCGATGTCTCGGTCGGCATCATGGGCTTTGGCCATCTCGGCCGGGCAGCCGCCAGAGCGCTGATGCCGCTCGGCTTCCGCATCAATGGCTGGTCGCGCTCCGAACGCCGGATGGATGGCGTGACCAGCTATGCCGGTGATGCCGGGCTCGTGCCGTTCCTCAACGCCACGGACATCCTGCTGGTTCTTTTGCCATTCACGCAGACCACCAAAGGCATCATCGACTACAAGCTTCTGAAGGAACTGCGCCGGCGCAACGCGCTGGGAGGCGCGGTGCTCATCAATGCGGGGCGTGGCCGGCTGCAGAAGGAAGCCGACATCCTGCGCGCGCTGGACGATGGAACGCTCAAGGAAGCGAGCCTCGACGTGTTCGAGATCGAGCCCCTGCCGAAGACGAGCCCGCTGTGGAGCCACCCGAAAGTGTTCATCACCCCGCATGCGGCAGCCACATCCGATCCCGTGCATCTGGTGCCGGTGATGCTTGCGCAGATGGCCGCCTATGAGCGGGACGGCACGCTGGAAAATCTGGTGGACCGCGAAGCCGGTTACTGAGGCAGGACCGGCGCGGGCTCCACGCATTTGCGGCGCGTCAGCGACCTGTTCATGGCGTCAATCTCGCCGCGCGCGGCCTCGGCCTTGCGGCGGCGTTCGGAGCGCACATCCGGCGTCAGTGGCCCGATGCCGTAGGGCTGGCGCACGAAGACGGGTCTGGCGTCCAGCGGCAATCCGTACTGGGCGGCGAGCGTATCGCGGTGCATGAACAGCGTGTCGCAGGGTACGCTGTCATAAGGCAGCGCCGACGCCACCACCTCATCCTGCCGCTCCACGATGGAGTTGCCGCATCCCGCCACGATGAGGCACGCACCCATGATGCAGGTGCGGGCAATGCCCTTTCGGATTGTCGAGACCGCGCCGTTCAAAACCGCCTCCGGAACGTGATACCTGGCTGACATATGGCAGGACTTTGACGAAGTGTAGGCCATCAGCGTGAAACAGTGCCCACAAGCACAGGATAATGCCAAAAAAGCTGTGTCCGGTTTCGGCTGCGATGCTATAGGCACCTCAAATGTTTCCCGGGTCATTCTCACCCGGCTCAACCCTACAGGCAGGAGTGCAGGCATGAGCGCAAGAACCCTGATCGCACCGTCGGTTCTGTCGTCGGATTTCTCGAAGCTTGGCGACGAGGTCGAGGCGATCGTCGAAGCGGGCGCGGACTGGGTGCATCTGGATGTGATGGACGGCCACTTCGTGCCCAACATCACCTTCGGCGCGCCGATCATCAAGGCGATCCGCAATCGCACCGATGCCTATTTCGACGCCCACCTGATGATCGCGCCGGTCGATCCCTATCTCGCCGCCTTCGCGGAGGCCGGTTGCGATGGCATCACCGTTCATGCAGAGGCCGGCCCGCATCTCGACCGGTCGCTGCAGACCATCCGCAACCTCGGCAAGAAGGCCGGCGTCTCGCTCAACCCGGGTACCCCCGAAAACATCATCGAATATGTGCTCGACCGGCTCGATCTCGTGCTTCTGATGACCGTAAACCCCGGCTTCGGCGGACAGGCCTTCATTCCCTCGGTGGTCGAGAAGGTGAAGCGCGTCAGGGCGATGATCGGCAACCGTCCTATCGACATTCAGATCGATGGCGGCGTGACGCCTGAAACGGCTCCGCTGGTGGCGGCCGCCGGCGCGAATGTGCTGGTGGCGGGTGCAGCCGTATTCAAGGGCGGCACGGTGGAGTCCTACCGCACCAATATCGAGGCGATCCGCACGGCGGCGGACGCAGCGCGCGGCTAGAGCAATTCCGGCAAAAGGGCGCAGCGGTTCTGCGTTCGGAATTGCGTGAGACTAACAGGATGGAATGTTTCTGCTATTCGGAAGAAAGCATAACCATTCCAGATCGCGGACGCGCCGTCAGGCCCTGAATTCGCGCACGCCATCGATCCACACGGAAGCGACCTCGAGGTTTTCCGTGAGGGCGACGATGTTGGCGCGCATCCCCTTCGACAGCCCTCCAAGGTGCTGCGACTGGCCGACCGCCTCAGCCGGATAGGCGGAGGCCATACGCAGCGCTTCGTCCAGTTCGAAGCCAAGCGTGTGGTGGACGAAGCGCACCGCCGAAATCATGTCAAGATCGGCCCCGGCAAGCGTCCCGTCGCCCAGCCTCAGGCTGCCTTCGCGCCGATAGATGGTGCGGTCGTTCAGGGTGAAGGAAGACATGTGCGTGCCGATGGTCGCCATGGCATCGGTCACGAGGAAGATCTTCCCCGGTCCACGCTTGGCGCGCAGCGCGATCGCCATCGTCGCCGGATCGACATGGATGCCATCGGCGATCAGCCCGGCAAACAATGTGCCGGTGTCGATTGCCGCACCCGCCAGCCCCGGCTCGCGGCTGCCGAGCGGGCTCATCGCGTTGAAGAGATGCGTCACCATCGAGGCACCCGCATTCGCATAGGTGCTGGCCGTGGCATGGGTGGTGTCGGAATGGCCGAGGCTGACGATGACGCCCGCCTTCGCCAGCGCCCCGACCTGCGCAGTGCTGACCGATTCCGGCGCGACCGTCGTCAGCAGCACCGGCACGATGCCGGCCGCCGCCACCAGCGCCTTCAGGTCGGCCTCATCCATCTTGCGGATCAATACCGGATCATGCGCACCCTTGCGTTTCAGTGACAGGTGCGGTCCTTCCAGATGCAGGCCGAGGAAACCCGGCACCTGCTTTTCCGCAGCCTGCCGTCCGGCTTCGATGGCGGCGGCGGTGATTTCAGGCGTGTCGGTGATCAGGGTCGGCAGCAGAGCCGTGGTGCCGAACGGCACATGGGCCGCGCAAATGGTTTCGATGGAAGCGAGATCGGGATGATCGTTGAGCATCACCCCGCCACCGCCATTGACCTGCAGGTCGATGAAGCCCGGCGCCAGCATGGCGCCGCCCGCCTGCACCCGCTTCAGATCGGCAGGCAGGCTTTCCGGCGGAAGGATCGCCTCGATCTCGCCATAGGCCACGACGAGGCAGGCATCGTCATGCCAGACCTGGCCATCGAATATTCTGGCCCCGCAGAGGGCGAAGCGCTCGCTCATACCGTTTCCGTCACCTTGCGCAGATTGCGCGGCATGTCCGGGTTCAGCCCCCTGTGGCGCGCAAAAGCCTCGACAAATGCATAGAAGGACACGACCAGCGGCAGCGCATCGGTGAGCGGATGGCCGGTGGCAACGAAGGGCAGACGCGCCGCCTGAGCGGCCAGAGCGCTGGTCGCGAAAACCGCGCCCTGCCGGGCCACAAGCGCATCAGCGGAAGCGGCGACAGACGGCTCGGCGGCATCCCGGGCCGCCAGCGCGACCACGGGAAAGCCGCCGCCGACCAGCGCCATCGGGCCATGCATCACCTCGGCTGCACTGTAGGCTTCGGCATGAATGCCGCAAGTTTCCTTGAATTTGAGCGCAGCCTCGCTGGCGATCGCGCTCGACGGCCCGCGGCCGAGCACGAAGAGCGAACTGCGGCCCTCCAGCGCGCCGGTCAGCGCACTCCAGTCGCAGTCGATGGCCTTTTGCAGTTGCTCCGGCAGCGCCTTCAGGGCGGACAGCAATTTCTCATCGTCTGCAGCATGGGCAAGCAGACCGAGACCGGCAACGATGGAGTTGACGAACGTCTTGGTGGCGGCGACGCTGAGTTCGGGGCCGGCCATGATATCCACGGCATGATCGCTGTCGCGCGCCAATGGCGAGTCCGCTGTATTGGTCAGGGCGATGGTCAGCGCTCCCTGTGCACGTGCGCTTTGCGCCAATGCAACGATGTCCGGGCTCTTGCCGGATTGCGAGACCGCGATGCACGCGGCCTCTTTCAGCCGCAGCTTCGCGCCGTAGATCGAGGCTACGGAGGGTCCAACGGGGGCGAATGGCAGGCCCAGTTCCAGTTCGCTGACATATTTGAGATAGGTCGCGGCATGGCTGGACGATCCACGTGCGACCGTGATGGCAAAGGCCGGATCACGGCGGCGCAAATCCTTGCCCGCCTGCTCCAGAACTGCGCCCGAGCGGTCGAGCAACCGGGCAACCGCCTGCGGAATCTCTTCCACTTCGCGGCGCATATGGGTCTGTGTCGTCGTCATGCAGGAACTCCATTGTCGTCTGCGGGGGCACTCAGACGCAACTCGGCCACGAAATCATAAGCATCCCCCCTGTAGATCGACCGTGTGAACTCCACCACGCGGCCGCTGGCAAGATAGGAAATGCGTTCTATGCGCAATCCGGCCGATCCGGCGGGCACTTCCAGCAATTCCGCGTCGGAACCGGAAAGGTTGGCCGCCGAAATCCGCTGCACCGCACGCACCGGACGGTGTCCGGTTTCAGCCAGCGCGGCATAGAGCGAGGCACCGATTCGCTCCGGGTCCGGCAGGATCGCCGCCGACATGCAGGCGCGCTCTATGGCGAGCGGCGTGCCATCGGCGATGCGCAGGCGCGACATGCGCACGACCAGCTCCCTGGCCGCCAGGCCGAGCACCATCATCTCGTCCGGCGAGGGCGTGAACACCCCCCGGTCCAGCCATTGCGAACGCACGGTCTTGCCGCGCCGGGCCATGTCCTCGGTAAAGGAGGTCAGCCTTGAAAGAGACTGTTCGACCCGCTCCACCCGGGGCGCGACGAAAGTTCCCGAGCCATGGCGCTGAACCAGAACCCCGCTGCGAACCAGATCGCTGACCGCCTTGCGCACCGTCACCCGCGAGATATCCGCCTGCAGGGCGATATCGCGCTCTGACGGCAGGGCATCGCCCGGCCCGAGCACGCCGCTGCCGACGGCTTCTTCTATGGCGCGGCGCAGGCGCAGATAGAGCGGCTGGCCGGACGGTGCGCCCTTCACATCCGCGAACAGATGATCGGCCACTTCAGCCATTCACCGCCTCCACGGAGGTGCCGAACCGGCGCGCGGCCATACGGACCGCGCCCAGCAGCGCATCGCCGCGCGGTTCGCGCAGCAGCGGCTGGTGGCGTGCGGCAAGCAGCGGCGCATAAAGGCCGGCAAGCCCGCCGAGCAGGCACAGCACATCGCCTTCGTGCAGGTCCAGCGCGCCAAGCGCGCCTTCCACATCGGCGACGGCCTTGCTGACGATGGAGCGCGCCACCACGTCGCCCTCGGCCGCATACTCAAAGACCTTGGGCGCGAACCCGCCATAGTCGCCGGGCTTTGCTCCCACCGTGAACTCAACCAGATCCTCGGGATTGTCGCGAAAGACCGCCATGATCTCGCGCGTCAGCGCAGAGGCTTCGCATATGCCGTCATAGGCAAGCAGCGTCTGCTCCAGAAGGTCGCGGCCAACGCGCGCGCCGGATGCCTGATCGCCGACCTGAAAGCCCCAGCCGCCGACGGGGCGCGAGACGCCACCGCGGCGCACCCGGTAGGCGCTGCCGGTGCCAAGCACGGCGATGGCGCCATCGCCGGAACCCACCGCGCCTTCCAGTGCGATCTCGGCGTCGCTTTCGACCCGGCTTTCGCGAAACGGCAATATGGCCTGCAACTGCTGGCGATAGGTGCCGACATTGGCGCCCGCCAGCCCCAGCACGGCGGGCGTGCGGACCAGCAATTCGGGGTCCTGCCCGGCCTCGACGAAAGCGCGGCGCGCGGCCTCCACGATATGGGTGCGGGCATTGGTGAGGTCGGTGCGGATATTGGCGGCACCCGAGCTGGCGCGGGCCAGAACCCGCCCGTCAGGCGCGGCAAGGGCTGCCCTGCAACTGGTTCCACCGCCATCTATGCCAAGCACGAAATCCATTCGGCCATCCTCCAAAATTACAATACCACTTAAATACCAATATCCAAGCGTTAATTTTTACAAGATGGACGCTCTGCGGAAGTCATTGATAATTTGCTGAAAATACGAGCGTTTTCAATATATCTTACCGCACGCCGCCTGAAATCGTTAATCAATGTGGACAAGTGGTATTTTTTTGGTATCTTTTTGGCAGGAACAAAAGGGAGGGAAAACAGCATGGGGCCATCGCTTCCCATGACATATGCGCCGGATCGACCACTGGCCGACCGGATTTGCGCACCTTTTCCTTACCTATCGAATATTTGCCAAGCTCCGGCGTGGAGGCCTGTCGCGGCAGGTGCCGTTCATGCCGGCGCAATCTGAAAAGAATCAGGGATCAACAGGGAGACGAGCATGAAAACGAAACTTCTTACGGCAGTGCTGCTTGGATCGAGCGTTCTGTGCTCGGCAGCAGCCTTCGCACAGGATGGCACGCTGACCATCGAAAGCTGGCGCAACGACGACCTCGCCATCTGGCAGGAAAAGCTGATCCCGGCCTTCCAGGCCAAGCATCCCGACATCAAGGTCGTCTTCTCCCCCTCGGCTCCGACCGAGTACAATGCCGCCCTCAATGCCAAGCTGGATGCGGGTTCGGCCGGCGACCTCATCACCTGCCGCCCGTTCGACGCCTCGCTCGACCTGTTCAAGAGCGGCAAGCTCGCCGACCTGACCGAGCTTTCGGGCATGGAGAACTTCTCCGACGTCGCCAAATCCGCATGGACGACCGATGACGGCAAGCAGACCTTCTGCGTTCCGATGGCCTCGGTGATCCACGGCTTCATCTACAATAAGGACGCCTTCAAGGAACTCGGCATCGAGCCGCCGGCGACCGAAGAGGAGTTCTTCGCCGCGCTCGACAAGATCAAGGAGGATGGCACCTATATTCCGCTCGCCATGGGCACCAAGGACCTGTGGGAAGCCGCCACCATGGGCTACCAGAACATCGGGCCTACTTACTGGCATGGCGAGGAAGGCCGTCTGGCGCTGCTGAAAGGCGAGCAGAAGCTGACCGATCCGCAGTGGGTGGAGCCCTTCGCCACGCTGGCGAAGTGGAAGCCCTATCTCGGCGACGGCTTCGAGGCCCAGACCTATCCCGACAGCCAGAACCTGTTCACGCTCGGCCGCGCCGCCATCTTCCCGGCCGGCTCGTGGGAAATCTCGGTGTTCAACACGCAGGTCGATTTCGAGATGGGCGCATTCCCGCCGCCGGTGAAGGCTGCCGGCGACACCTGCTACATCTCCGACCACACCGATATCGGCATCGGCCTGAACGCTGCTTCCAAGAATCCGGAAGCCGCGAAGACCTTCCTCACCTGGGTGGCGTCGCCTGAATTCGCCGAGATCTACGCCAACGCCCTGCCCGGCTTCTTCAGCCTGAACTCGACTCCGGTGAAGATGGAAGACCCACTGGCGCAGGAATTCGTGTCCTGGCGCGACAAGTGCAAGTCGACCATCCGCTCGACCTACCAGATCCTGTCGCGCGGCACGCCCAACCTTGAAAACGAGACATGGGTTGAATCGGCCAATGTGATCAATGGCACGGTTACGCCTGAAGAGGCGGCCAAGAAGCTGCAGACCGGCCTCGACAGCTGGTACAAGCCGGCCGAATAAGCGGGAAGCAACCCTCCCCGGCTTTCCGGGGAGGGTATCCTGCGCGATCCATTCCGCTCTCACGCATGTCCCGCCAGCCAGAACCTTCGGCCCCATGGCGCCGAAGGGCGCAAGGGGACTATGCTGATAAAGCCTTCGACCACGGACCCCGCCCATGACGGCCAGTGACACGAAACCGAAAAAGCCCTTCCGCTGGCACATCATCGTGTTCCTGGCGCCGGCGGTGCTGGTCTACACTGCGATCATGATCGTGCCGCTGTTCGGCACATTGCAATTCTCACTGTTCCGCAATGTCGCCGGCGACCAGACCTTCGTCGGGCTCGGCAATTTCCGCACCCTGTTCGGCGACCCCAACTGGTCGAAGGGCTTCTGGAACGCACTCGGCAACAATGTGTGGTTCTTCATCATCCACATGCTGGTGCAGAACCCGATCGGCATCATGCTGGCGGCCCTGCTCTCCAGCCCGAAACTCCGGTTCTCTTCCTTCTACCGAACCGCCATCTTCATTCCCACGATCCTGTCCTTCGTGATCGTCGGGTTCGCGTGGAAGCTGATCCTGTCGCCGATATGGGGCGTGGCCCCCGATCTTCTCGGTCTGGTCGGCCTGAAAAGCCTGTTCACGCCATGGCTCGGCAAGGAAGAATACGCGCTTACCGCGCTCAGCCTGATCTCGGTGTGGCAGTTCGTCGGCATTCCGATGATGCTGATCTATGCCGCGCTTCTGTCGATTCCCGACGAGGTGATCGAGGCGGCCGAATGCGATGGCGTGACCGGCATGTCCCAGTTCTGGAAAATCAAGCTGCCGCTGATCCTGCCGGCGATCGGCATCATCTCGGTGCTGACATTCGTCGCCAATTTCAACGCCTTCGACCTGATCTATTCGGCGCAAGGGGCGCTTGCCGGGCCCAATTACTCGACCGATATTCTGGGCACCTATCTCTATCGCGCCTTCTTCGGCTTCCAGCTTCAGGTCGGCGACCGCAACATGGGCGCGGCCATCGCCACCATGATGTTTCTCATCATCCTGGCCGGCGTATGCCTCTATCTGTTCCTCATCCAGACGCGGCTGCGCCGCTACAAGTTCTGAGGAGGCCAAGATGAGCCGCGCCACCACCTCGCTGCCCCGCTCGGTCGCCGCCCACGCGATCCTGATCGCCTATACGGTGATCGCGCTGTTTCCGGTCTTCGTCATCCTCATCAACTCCTTCAAGGCGCGCAAGGCGATCTTCGGTTCGCCGCTCACTCCACCGACGCCGGAAACCTTCGATCTGGTCGGCTACCGCATGGTGCTGACGCAGGGCGATTTCTTCCTCTATTTCCAGAACAGCTTTGTCGTCACCGTGGCCGCGCTGTTCTTCGTGCTGCTGTTCGGCGCCATGGCGGCCTTTGCGCTGTCGGAATACCGCTTCCGCGGCAACCGGCTGATGGGGCTCTATCTGGCGCTCGGCATCATGATCCCGATCCGCCTCGGCACCGTCGCCATCTTGCAGATGATGGTGGCATCCGGGCTGGTCAACACGCTGACGGCGCTGATCCTCGTCTACACCGCGCAGGGCCTGCCGCTGGCAATTTTCATTCTCACCGAATTCATGAGCGGCGTTTCCGATGATCTGAAGAATGCCGGGCGCATCGACGGGCTTTCGGAATACCGCATCTTTTTCCGGCTGGTGCTGCCGCTGGTGCGGCCGGCCATGGCGACGGTCGCCGTTTTCACCATGATCCCGATCTGGAACGACCTGTGGTTCCCGCTGATCCTCGCCCCCTCCGAGGCGACCAAGACCGTGACCCTCGGCGCCCAGATGTTCATCGGCCAGTATGTCACCAACTGGAATGCGGTGCTGGCAGCCCTTTCGCTGGCGATCCTGCCGGTGCTCGTCCTCTACCTCATCTTCTCGCGGCAACTGATCCGCGGCATCACTTCCGGAGCAGTCAAGTGAGTGAGACCAGACCCGTTCGCGTCGTCGTCGCCGGGCTCGGCAATATGGGCCGCAGCCATGCGCTGGCTTACGCCACCAATCCGGGCTTCGAGATTGCGGCGCTCGTCAACCGCTCCGATGTCGAGCTGCCGGCTCCGTTGACCGGCCATGCGATCCGCCGCTCCTTCAGCGAAGCACTGGCCGAGGAAAAGCCCGAGCTTGCCTGCATCGCCACCTATTCGGACAGCCATGCAGATTATGCCGTCGAGGCCATCGAGGCGGGCTGCCATGTGTTCGTGGAGAAGCCGCTGGCAACGACCGTGGCGGACGCTCAGCGAGTGGTGGATGCGGCTAAAGCCAATGGCCGCAAGCTGGTGATCGGCTACATATTGCGCCATCATCCCTCATGGATGCGGCTGATTGCGGAAGCACGCGAGCTTGGCGGCCCTTACGTGTTTCGCATGAACCTCAATCAGCAATCGTCTGGCGCCACCTGGGAGACGCACAAGCAGCTGATGAAGACGACCTCGCCCATCGTCGACTGCGGCGTGCATTATCTTGACGTGATGTGCCAGATCACCGACGCGAAGCCGGTCGAGGTGCGCGGCATGGGCGTGCGCCTTTCCGGTGAGATCGATGCCGGCATGTACAATTACGGCCATCTTCAGGTGCTGTTCGAGGACGGGTCCATCGGCTGGTACGAGGCCGGCTGGGGGCCGATGATTTCCGAGACCGCCTTCTTCGTGAAGGACGTGATCTCGCCCAATGGCTGCGTGTCGATCGTCATGGCCGAGGGTGCGAGATCGGACGACATCGACACCCACACCAAAACCTCGACCATCCGCCTGCACAGCGCCGCCACGGCCGAGGACGGGCGCTTCGCAAAGCAGGACCAGTTGCTGTCCATGCAGGGCGAGCCTGGCCATCAGGATCTGTGCGACCTCGAACAGGCTTTCGTGCTGAAGGCGATCCGCGAGGACATCGACCTCACCCGCCACATGGACGATGCCGTCAAATCGCTGGCCGTCTGTCTCGCCGCCGACGAGAGCGTGCGCACCGGCAAACCGGTTCGCCTGTGAGCGGGATCGCGACATTCAACAAGGACGACACATGGGTTCGCTGAACATTGAAAACGTGAAAAAGTCCTTCGGGCAGGTCGATGTGCTGAAAGGCATCGACCTCGAAGTGGCGGACGGCGAATTCGTCGTCTTCGTCGGCCCCTCGGGCTGCGGCAAGTCCACCTTGCTCAGGGTCATCGCCGGGCTGGAAGACGCCACCTCGGGCCGGGTCGTCATCGACGGCAAGGACGTGACCGCGACCCCGCCGGCCAAACGCGGCATCGCCATGGTGTTCCAGACCTATGCGCTCTATCCGCATCTGACGGTGAAGAACAATATGGGGCTCGGCCTGAAGCAGGCCGGCACGCCGGCCGCCGAGATCGAAAAGCGCGTCGCGGAAGCCTCCGCCATGCTGTCGCTCGATCCTTACCTCCAGCGCCGACCGGCGGAACTGTCGGGCGGGCAGCGCCAGCGCGTCGCCATCGGCCGCGCTGTGGTGCGCGAACCCAGCCTGTTCCTGTTCGACGAGCCGCTCTCCAATCTGGACGCGGCGCTGCGCGTCAACACGCGGCTGGAAATCGCCCAGCTTCATCGCCGCCTCAAGGCGACCATGATCTACGTCACCCACGATCAGGTCGAGGCCATGACGCTGGCCGATCGCATCGTGGTGCTGAATGGCGGCCGCATCGAGCAGATCGGCGCGCCGATGGAGCTGTACAACGTACCCGCCAACGAGTTCGTCGCCGGCTTCATCGGCTCGCCCAAGATGAACTTCATCGAGGGCGCAAGGCTGGGTGAAAGCGTGAAGACGATCGGCGTGCGGCCCGAGCACATCAGCGTCGATCCGGAAAAGGGTGACTGGAAAGGCACCGTCATCCATGCCGAGCATCTGGGTGCCGACACCAATCTCTATCTCGATTGCGAGAAGGCGGGGCTGATCACGGTGCGCCTGTTCGGCGTCTACAATGCCGAGCCGGGCGCCACGCTCTATGCCACGCCTGACCCGGCCGGTACCTATCGCTTCGGACAGGACGGCAAGCGCATATAGGGAGGCCTTGTGCGGCCAGCGTTCCCATCAAAATGAAAAGCCCCGGCGCGCGAGCACCGGGGCTTTCAATTGAATTGCCGAAAAAAACCTGTCAGCCGACGAAGGCGCGTTCGACCACGAAATCGGCCGGGCTGTTCAGCGAGCCCTCGACGAAGCTGCGTGCCTCGACCAGTTCCTTGACGTCGCGCAGCATGTGCATCGATCCGCAGATCATGACGCGGTCGGTTTCGCGGTTCAGCGGCTCGATGCCGAGATCGCGGTAGAACTTGCCGCTCTCGATGAGCGCCGTGATGCGCCCCATCACCGGCGTTTCCTCGCGCGTCGTGGAATTGTAGAGCGTGACGCGGCCGGCGGCGAACTCGCCGATCAGCGGATCGTCCTGCAACGATGCCACCAGTTCCTGACCGTAAGTGAGCTCGGCGCGGTCGCGGCAGGTGTGGGTGATGAACACATGCTCGAACCGCTCATAGGTATCGGGATCGCGCAGCAGGCTGGCAAAGGGAGCGATGCCTGTGCCGGTGGAAATCATGAACAGCCTTTTGGCCGGGGTAAGGGCGTCGAGCACCAGCGTGCCGGTCGCCTTCTGGCGCAGCAGGATGGTGTCGCCCGGCTGAATCTTCTGCAGGTGCTGGGTCAGCGGGCCGTCCTGCACCTTGATGGAGAAGAATTCGAGTTCCTCGTCCCAGGCGGGGCTTGCCACGGAATAGGCGCGGAACACCGGCTTCTCGGCATTCGGAAGGCCGATCATGACAAACTCGCCGGAGCGGAAGCGCAGCGATTGCGGGCGGGTCACGCGAAAGGCAAACAGCTTGTCGGTATAGTGTTTCACCGACACCACGGTCTCGGCGTAGACATTGGCCGGAATGGGGAACTGGACCGGCTTTGCGTCAGCCGAATTCAACGTGGGAACCGTATTCATCAAGACAACTTTCCGCAAAAATGCAGCGCATCAGATCATGCGCGACCGGTCTGTCGGGGTCCAGCGCGCCCAGGCGCAGTACTGTTCGGGTAAGCCCGTATGCCTGCAAACTAGATATATAGGGGTGAGTTTTGCGTCAAGCAGCGGCGGCAAAAGGTCTTTTCAATCCGGAACGCATCGGCAGCAGGAACGTTGCGGGTTTCGACGACTTTGGCGAAACTTCACCTCCGGGCGCGAAAGCTGAGGATTATTGCGGGAAAAAACATCTCTTTCGTTAACGCAGCCGGTACGTAGTGCCGGACATCCCGAAAGCTTCCGATAACGCTGTTGCCTCTAAAGGCCCGCCTTCCTATAGAAGGTTGAGCCTGCTCCATACGGAGATCAGGGCATCAGAGACAAGGGTCTGCCGAAGACACGATTGTGTCGCCGCGACGGGAAATCTGTTGCAACGCGCCGGACGAACAGGAAAGGAACCCGATGGCTGACCAGTTGGCAACCGAGATCATCGGCAAAATCAAGGAACATGCCGAGCCGGGCGACGAGGAAATCACAGTCACGACCGAACTGACCTCGCTCGGAATTCATTCGCTTGAGCTGACCGAGATCATCTTCGATCTCGAGGAACAGTATGGCATCGAGATCGAGATGAATACGGTTGACGCCTGGAGCAACCTGAAGAATGTCGGCGATATGATCGAGGCTGTCCGCGCCCTGATTGCCAAGAAGAACTGATCAGGAGCTTCATGCGCAAGCGCGTCGTCATCACCGGCATGGGTGGTCTCTGCGGCCTCGGCACCAGTGCCGCGGAGATCTGGAACGAAATGCGGGCCGGCCGTTCGGCCATCGGACCCATTTCCAATCCCGCACTTCACGACACCAGGGTTGCCAGCGGCTGCGAAATCAAAACGCTGCCCGACCATGGCGTGGAGCGCAAGCAACTGGTGGCCATGGACCGCTTCAGCCTGCTTGCGGTGATCGCCGCCCGCGAAGCCTCCCGAAATGCCGGCCTTTCCATCGACGAGACCAACACGCAGCGCATCGGCACCATCGTGGGTGTCGGCGTGTGCGGCTGGGAGGTCATCGAGGAAAACTACCGGGCCATTCTGCTCGAAGGCAAGTCGCGCGCCGGCATTTTCTCCGTGCCCAAGGCCATGCCAGGTGCGCCGGCAGGACATGTCTCCATGAGCCTCGGGCTTCGGGGGCCGGTCTTCGGCGTCACCTCCGCCTGCGCCTCCTCCAACCACGCCATCGCCTCGGCGGTGGACCAGATCAGGCTCGGCCGCGCCGACGTCATGCTGGCCGGGGGCACGGATGCGCCGATGGTGTGGGGCATCCTGAAGGGATGGGAAGCGCTTCGCGTTCTCTCGCCCGACACCTGCCGCCCGTTCTCGGCCGACCGGCAAGGACTGGTGCTCGGCGAAGGCGCGGGAATGGTCGTTCTCGAAAGCTATGACCACGCCGTGGCGCGCGGCGCCGACATTCTGGCCGAGGTGGCGGGTTCCGGCTTCTCCGGCGACGCGTCCGACATCGTTGCGCCCACCATCGAAGGGCCGGAACGCGCTATGCGCGCCTGCCTTGCCGATGCAGGTCTCAACCCGGAAGAGATCGACTATCTCAACGCCCACGGAACCGGCACCAAAGCCAACGATCAGATCGAGACGGCCGCGATCAAGCGCGTGTTCGGCGACCACGCCTACAAGCTTTCCGTATCGTCCACCAAGTCCATGCATGCGCACTGCCTCGGCGCGTCGGGCGCGCTGGAGCTGATCGCCTGCGTCATGGCGATGCGCGAAGGCATCGTGCCGCCAACGGCGAATTACCGCGAACCCGATCCCGACTGCGATCTGGACATCACGCCCAACACGGCACGCGAGCGCAAGGTTCGCGCTGCAATCTCCAACGCCTTCGCCTTCGGCGGCACCAATGCCGTTCTGGCGCTCAAAGCAGTGTGATTTGTCATTGATCGGGACTGCGGCCCATAACATGCCGCACGTCCCGCATCCGCCATTCCGGCACCACCTCACGCAGGAGTTCTTCCATGGCCGATCTCTCCGCCTTTCCCGTCACCGCGCGCTGGCCCGCTCAGCATCCTGACCGGATTCAGCTCTACTCCGCGCCGACGCCCAACGGCGTGAAGGTCTCGATCGCTCTTGAAGAACTCGGCCTGCCCTATGAGGCGCACTATATCGACATCGGCAAGGACGAGACGTGGGGGCCGGAGTTCCTGTCGCTCAATCCGAACGGCAAGATACCCTCGATCATCGACCCGAAGGGGCCGGACGGCGCGCCGCTGGCGCTGTTCGAGTCCGGCGCGATCCTGCTCTATCTCGCCGAAAAGACCGGCAAGCTCCTGCCAGCCGACGCGGCGCGGCGCTACGAGACCATCCAGTGGGTGTTCTTCCAGATGGCGGCGATCGGGCCGATGTTCGGCCAGCTCGGTTTCTTCCACAAATTCGCCGGGCGCGAGATCGCCGACAAGCGCCCGCTGGAGCGCTACCGCGCCGAATCGCGCCGGCTGGTCGGCGTACTCGACGGGCGCCTCAAGGGCCGCAAATGGATCATGGACAATGACTACACCATTGCCGACATTTCCATGCTCGGCTGGGTGCGAAACCTGATCGGCTTTTATGAAGCACGCGAACTGGTTGGTTTCGACGATTTCCCGGCTGTGGCCGAATGGCTGGAACGTGGGCTGGCCCGGCCGGCCGTGCAGGCCGGACTGGAAATTCCCACACGCGGCTAGAGAGCATTTTGCAGCCAGATGGAACCATCTGGCGTCGCAGAAATGCTTTAAAGCTCCTCGCCGTCGCCGACCACCATGTCGGCGGCGCGGCGCCTGGCCGATACACGCCGTGCATTGGGCAGATCGTTCGAGGCAACTTTGGTGCGCGCCTCTTCATCGGCAAGGCCATGTGTGTTCCAGCGCGCCAGAAGCCGCTTCTCCAGAACCGTGTCCGGCACATCGAGGAAGACGGAGAAGTCGAATAGATCCGCCAGCCGCGACCACGGCTCCTCGTCAAGCAGGAGATAGTTGCCCTCGACCAGCACGAAACGTGTCTGCGGCTCCAGTATGGCTGCCGCCGCGCGCGACAGTTCCATGCTGCGGTCGAACAGCGGAATGGCGATCTCCGGGTCACCGGCCCTGATGCGCCTGAGCAAGGTTTCGAAGCCGGAAAAGTCGAAAGTCTCGGGGCTGCCCTTGCGCTCCCGCAACCCCCGGCGCTCCAGCACGCCGTCGTCATAGTGGAAGCCGTCCATCGGGACGACTTCGGCCGCGCCCTCCGGCAACAATTCCTTCAGTTTTCCCGAAAGCGTCGACTTTCCCGAGCCCGGCGGTCCGGCAATGGCGACGACGAACCGGCCCGACTTGCCGGCGCGCTTGAAGATAGCGGAAGCTATGGACGCGATTTCTGACATCTTGACCTCCTGTTGCCGTTAGAACGAATGGCTGCGCGTGCAGTTCCGCACCGTTTTGAAGCGAAGCATAGAATGACCCGGTCATCGTGCCGCTGGCAACGGGCATTGAAGCGCATGGACGCGGCACATCGCTTCAGCTAGGGTCCGCGCCAAATTCCGTTCCAGCCAGCTTTACCTCACGGCCCGCGATTGTCCCGACTGCTTCAGAAACTCGCTGTCATCCTCACGCTGGTCGCGATGGTCGCCGGCTGCACCACGGCAATGCCGCCGGAAGCCGTGCTTTCGGTGCCGGCCGCGCCGCAGAAATACGCCTCCATCGTGGTCGATGCACGGACCGGCAAGCAGCTGTTCGAGATGAACTCGACATCGCCGCGTTATCCGGCCTCGCTGACCAAGATGATGACGCTCTACATGCTGTTCGAGGCCCTGACCGCAGGACGCGTCGAGAAGGACGCCGGGATTCCGGTCTCCGCCTATGCCGCCTCGCGCCCGCCAAGCAAGCTTGGCCTGCGCCCCGGCGAGCGCATCGACGTCGATACGGCCATCCGCGCGCTGACGGTGAAATCCGCCAATGACGTGGCCGCCGCCGTGGGCGAATATCTGGCCGACAGCGAGGACGCCTTCGCCGCCGCCATGACCGCCAGGGCCCGTCAGCTCGGCATGCGCAACACCACTTTCCGCAATGCTTCGGGCCTGCCCGATGACGGGCAGTTCACCACCGCCCGCGACATGGCGGTTCTGGGCATCGCGCTGCGCAATCGCTTCCCGCAATATTATCACTATTTTTCGGCCACAGACTTCATGTTCCGCGGCAAGCTGGTGCGCGGCCATAACGACATGCTCGGCCGCGTCGCCGGCGTCGACGGCATCAAGACCGGCTACATAAGAGCCTCCGGTTTCAACATCGTCACCTCCTACAGTGCCGACGGCCGCCGCTATGTGGTGGTTGTGATGGGCGCCAACACCGCCCGCGAGCGCAATGCGCACGCCGAATCCCTGCTTGAAAGGGCCCTTGGCTCAGCTCCTGACAGAACCCGGCTGGTGTTTCAGGAAAATCCTTAGAGCGGCGAACGCCGCTCGAAATGTTTATTTCTACGCAATCCCGAACGCAAAACCGCAGCGCACTTTTGCTGGAATGGCTCCAACGCCGCGCTGGCCCGATTAGCTTATCGGCATCACGATGCGGTCGGTCTTGTCGCCCTTCGGACGCTCCACCGGCATCTGGTCGCCGGTGACGATGAAGTAGATCGTCTCGGCAATGTTGGTGGCGTGGTCGCCTATGCGCTCGATGTTCTTGGCGCAGAACAGCAGATGCGTGCAGGGCGTGATGTTGCGCGGATCCTCCATCATGTAGGTCAGGAGTTCGCGGAACAGCGAGGTGTACATGGCGTCGATCTGATCGTCGCGGTCGCGAACGAAACCGATGGTCGCCACCGAGCGCGAAGCGTAGACGTCGAGCACTTCCTTGAGCTGTGTAAGCGCCAGATCGGACAGCGCCTCGATGCCTCTGTAGAGAGAGACGGGCTGCACCGCATCGCCCACCGAAGCCACGCGCTTGGCGACGTTCTTGGCAAGATCACCGACGCGTTCAAGATCCGCGGAAATGCGGATGACACCGATCACCTCGCGAAGATCCGTGGCCATCGGCTGGCGCTTGCCAATCAGCAGGATGGCCTTGTCGTCCACTTCCCGCTGGCCCTGATCGAGAACTGCATCATCCTCGATCACCTTGCGGGCAAGCTCCGGATCGGAATTCACCAGGGCCGAAATGGCCTGCTCGACCATGCGCTCGGCATGGCCGCCCATCGCAGCAATGCGCTTCGACAAATATTTCAGCTCCTCGTCATAGGCGCTGACAATATGCACAGACTGCATGGGCGGAACCTCCAGGGCCACTTTGATTCGGCCTCGCTTATTTCCCTTCCGTTACGCCACTCACATGACAATTGCACGAAAGTCGGCAAGGAACCTGTCATCCATTCTAGCGTCGCCTCCCCGGCAATTCTAGTTCGTCGGCAAATGAACGGTGAATGCCGCTCCCTTGCCAAGCTCCGACTGGATGGAAAGCCGGCCGTGATGGCGGGTGAGGATGTGCTTGACGATCGCAAGTCCCAGCCCCGTTCCCTTGCGCGAATGCGCCGTTTCGGAATCGATGCGATAGAAGCGTTCGGTGACGCGCGGAATATGCTCTTCGGCGATGCCGGGCCCGAAATCGCGGATCGTGACATCGATGCCGGGCTGGCCGCCCTTGTCGCCCGGTTCTATGGAAACCACAACGCGGTCTCCGTCCTGTCCGTATTTGCAGGCATTCTCCAGAAGATTCTCGAAGACCTGATAAAGCTCGTCGCGATCACCCGGAACCTCCATCGGCCCGTTGGCGAATTGCCGCTCGATGGCAAGCCCGTTCTCGCCTGCCACCGGCGCAAGCGAATCGATGACGCTATCGAGAACCTGCTTGAGATCGACCCGCGCCCCGGCCTTCAGATAGGGCTTCATCTCCAGCCGCGACAGTGACAGCATGTCGTCTATCAGGCGGGCCATGCGCCCGGTCTGGTTCTGCATGATCTGCAGGAACTGCTCGCGCGCGGCCGGATCATTGCGGGCCGGTCCGCGCAGCGTCTCGATGAACCCCGCGATGGAGGCCAGCGGCGTGCGCATCTCATGGCTGGCATTGGCGATGAAGTCGGCACGCATGCGGTCGATGCGGCGCGCTTCGCTCTGGTCCTTGAACAGAAGCACATGCAGCCGCGAGCCGTGCCCCACGGAAGAGGCGGTGACGCGATAGACGCGCTCTACCGGCAGCTTGTCGATGAAATCCACCGATTGCGAGCCGCCGCCGGGGAGCGACGCATCGATCAGCGCCTGCATTTCGGGCGCGCGGAACTTGAGCTGGAGCGACATGCCGGCAGGCAGATCTCCGAAAGCGGCCAACGCCGCCGCATTGGCATGGATGATCGAGGCACCATCGTCGAATACGATCAGCGGATCGGTGACGGCGGCCGCAAGGTTTTCCGCCGACAGGCTGTGCAGTTCCCCCGGTTCGCGGCCTTTCCTGCCATGTTCCTGCCGCTGATGTGATACCGATCCGGTCAGGCCGGCAACCAGCAGCAGGATGACGATAGCGCCCGGGATGACGAGCCAGGGCAGATCGGCGAGGAAGAAAACCCCGAACACCGCAACCATGGCCGTGACCAGCAGCCAGCGTGCCGCCCACAAATTGCTGGCGAAATGATGCACGCCATACTTCTGTCGGTCGCTCAAATCGGCCATCATGTCCGGCAGAATGCTCCTGTATCTCTGCATCTTGTCCTAGCACGATCTTCTGCACACGAAAGGTTCGCCTGCATGAAAAACTCCGATGACACCTCTGTGACAGCCGGAACCAAGCCGCTGAAAATAAATGTCGGCGGGAAGGAGCGTCTTTTCGACATTGACGATCCGAAGCTGCCGGACTGGGTCGAAGAGAACAAGCTGACAGCTGGCGGATACCCCTATGACAAGAAGATGAAAAAGGAGGAATACGAGCCGGCGCTGGAAGCCCTTCAGATCGAGCTGGTGAAGGCACAGGCGTGGATGCAGAAGACCGGCGAGCGCGTCATCGCCCTGTTCGAAGGGCGCGACGCCGCCGGCAAGGGCGGCACCATATTCGTGCTCCATCAATACATGAACCCGCGTTCCGCACGGACCGTGGCGCTCACCAAGCCCACCGAGACGGAACGCGGTCAGTGGTATTTCCAGCGCTATGTCGAGCACTTCCCGACCGCCGGCGAACTTGTTTCCTTCGACCGCTCCTGGTACAACCGCGCGGGCGTCGAGCCGGTTATGGGTTTCTGCACGCCCGAGCAGCATGAGAACTTTCTGGAGGAAGCGCCGCGCTTCGAAAAGATGGTGCGATCCGAAGGCATTCACTTCTTCAAGTTCTGGCTCGACATCGGCCAGCAAACGCAGCTTGAGCGGTTCCATGACCGCCGCCACAGCCTGCTGAAGAGCTGGAAGTTCTCCCCGATGGATATAGCGGGCATCACCCGCTGGAACGATTATACGATCGCCCGCAATCAGATGATCGAGACGACCCACAGCAAGGCCGGACCATGGACGGTGGTTCGGGCCAACGACAAGCGCCGGGCGCGGCTGGCCGTTATCCGCCGCCTGCTGCTGGCGCTGCCTTATGAGGGCCGCGACCTTGGCGTGATCGGTGAGGAAGACGACAAGATCATCGGCGAAGGATCGTCGCTGCTGCTGGCATAGGCCACAGCGGGCCGGTGTCGGCACCATGTGTGGTTGCCGTACCGGCCACCTGCGGCGATTGCCTGAGGCTCTGCGATGCCTTCATGTTTTCGTGAGGCGTCTTCTCCCATCTGAAGGGCTGGCGCCACAATTGCCAGACTGCGCGCCAGCCGGCCCATGACATCATCGCCCAGTAGACAGGGGTCAGTATCACTATTCTCCAGAACCCCCTTCGCTGCCCTTTGGCCATTGTCTGCCAGCCAAGCATCAGGAACGCCGCATAGCCGCAGGTGATGTTGACGACATCGAGCGCCATCAGCAGCGGATAAGTCACGCCGGCGGTCTGCCCGATCCACAGACGAACCGTCCCCAGCAGAAAAGCAGCGAGGAGGAACGGATGCAGCAACGCCGATCCGAGCATTCCGGCGAACAATATCTGCGCCATGATGAAAGAGCCAGGACCGAGATCGCGGATGAGGCGAACGGGCTGACGCATATGCACGAGCCACGTCTGCGCCCAGCCCTTGAACCAGCGCGTGCGCTGCGGCACCCACACGGACAGCATGCGCGGCGCCTTCTCATAAGTCGGGGAGTTCAGGGTTTCGGCGCGGTAGCCGAACCGCGCCAGCCTCAGCCCCAGATCGGCATCTTCGGTGACGTTGTAGGGATCCCATCCCCCGACGTCCTCAAGAGCCGCACGGCGAAAGTGATTGGATGTGCCGCCCAGCGGCAGAAGGAACCTGTGCCGCGCCAGAAAGGGCAGGAGCCCGCGAAACAGGGCGCGATACTCGAAGGCGAACATGCGTGCTACCGGACTTTCCGGACCGTTCGAGATTTCCAGAGGCGCCTGCAGCACGGCCAGTTCCGGACCGGCTTTCTGAAAGCGCGCCCAGGCCTCTGCAAGCTGCATGGGGTCCGGCCAGTCCTCGGCATCGTAGAGCACCACGAACTCGCCGCTGGTCATCGGCAACGCATAGGAAAGCGCCTTGGGCTTGGTGCGGGGACCAACGGCAGGCACCTCGATCACCTCGATATATGACGGCAGTGGACAGGCCCGGATAGCGGACAGCGTCTCGTGGTCGTCTGCCTCGCACACCAGCTTGATCTCCAGCCGGTCACGCGGCCACACGATCCAGTCCAGCGCCGTCAGCAAGTCGGGAACGATATCGGCTTCCTTATAGAGCGCGATCAGGACCGAATAGGTCGGCACGTTCCCGACAGGCACCGGTGCGGGAGAGGCATTGTCGGGAGGCCCCGCATAGATGACGGCCGCTGCCCGCAACATGACGCAGGTGAGGAAAAACAGCGTCGCGAACAGATGAACAATGCCGGCCACAAGCGTCGGGGCAAGAAGCAGGCCGACAGGCAGCAGCGCCATCGCAAACCCTGCCATGTAGCCCTGCCAGGCATTGGCCACAACGTGAGCGGACATCTCGGGATGACGTTCGGAAAGACCATTTACCGCAATGCGCGACAAAAGCGGTCGCGCCCGGGAAATCAGCGCCTCACGCAGGACCCTGTCATCGACCAGCCTTATCCGGGGCGCGAGATGGGGACGCTTCGCAAGACAGGCGCGCATGCGCTCCGGGCGAACGGATCTGGCGGGCAGCAGGAAGCATACGCCCCCTCCCCTCTCCAGATATCTGACCGGCAGATGATCGCCGTTTCCGCGCAGCAGCAACAGCAGCTGGTTCTCGTTCAGCACCATGCGCTCGGGATCGATCTCTTCTGCCAGTCTGAGGCCCAGTTCGCCGGCCAGAGCACGGATCACTTCACTGCGGCTGTAGTCCCCGGTGGACACCAGCGCCGACAGGATATCAGCACGGGCAGCGGGTTTACGGGACAAGTCGGCGATCAGAGTCTGCGGCGCTTTGAGCCGCCCAAAAACCCGGTGCCATTCATCCACAAACCGGCTACGGCCAGCCAATGTGCCCGAAGATGCCCCCAGTGCGGATCGCCGGCCGGTGCCGTGCTTTCGCAAAACAGATCCGACCGCAGGCGCCAGATCTTTGACCGTATGATGCATGATACCCCCTGCCGCCCAGAACGCCGGTATCGATCCCTCATTCACATCCTTCGGAACACCGTAAGAGCCGTAGCCATCCCGCAGTGCTGGTTCTTGATCAGCACTGCGCCGCGATCCCGGCAACCGGAGAGCGATCCGCGGCACCTGCGACAAGCCGGTTCCGCTGGCAGCTTCCCACTCACACTGTTCTGATGTGAAATCAGCGATATGTAGTGAAATACAGCTCGGTCATCCGGTCAAAATGATCCCGGCCCCGTCTGTCTTCCAACCACAACACCCCTTCGCCCCCGATGCAAATCGAAAGCCGTATTCTTGTTTGAATATGACTGATCAACACCCCCCGACCAGCATTCTTTATCTTATACTTGCTGATGCTAGCATGTTTTTTTGTTTGCGCCAGTTGTTATGTTTATTCGATGGCGCGACACGGGCAGAAGCCTGCCGGGCATCAGGCCGGCTCATCAAACCGGGCATGCGCACGCAGATATTCCGAGCCTTCCTGAATATCCCGGACCATGGCCTCACGGGCCCTGACGCCGTCCTTTTCCTCAAGGGCGGTGAGAATGTCCTGATGATAGTCGATCTCCAGAATCCCCGACAGATCGCCTTCGAACACCGAGGCGTAGGACCGCAGGAAGGGACCGACCTGCATCCACAGGGTTTCGATCATGAAGACCATCTGATCATTGTCGCTGTGACGGTAGATCGAGAACTTGAACTCGTAATTGCGCTGCAGATAGAGTTCGATGTCTCCAAGCTTCGCCGCCTCAGTCAGTTCGGCGCAGCTTTTGCGCAGGCTGCGCAGATTGTTGCCGTTGATGCGGTTGCAGGCCGCCTCGGTCGCGGCCCCCTCCAGCAGCGCGCGCGCATCCATGAGCTGCCGCAGCTTCTCCGCCGTCATCTGCGGCACCTGCATGCTGCCGTTCGGCATGGCGTCGAGCGCGCGTAGGGAGTGCAGCCGCGACAGGGCGCTGCGCACCGGCATGTCGCTGGTGCCGAGCTCGGCGGCAAGCTTGCGTGATGTCAGCTTCTGGCCGGGCGCAAGCATGCCCGACATCAGGGCATGCACCAGTTCCCGATATATTTTTTCATGCACTGGAACGGTGTCGACGGCCGACAGGCCAAGCTTGGACTTCCTCGTCATATGCGTTGCTTCACCCCTCATGCTGCTTTCAGGCCGCGCTCTGTCCGGCCCTGGGTGCAGCTCTCCCCGTCAAGCTGGCGAACTATACGCCATTGCGCCGGACAGGAAACTCTTTGTTGGGATGGAGGCGCCAGTTTGCCGCGCCGGCAAACAGACAAACACGCCGCCCGCTCCGGTCAGGATGCGGGCGGCGCCATCATTCACAGGGTGAAAAGCCTATTTCTTGGAAACGCCCCAGCCGATGGGATTTTCAGCCGGCCACGTGCTGAAGCCTTCCACATTGGGCGCCGTTACCGTGTTCACGGAGTTGTAGTAGAGACTGATCGTGGGAATTTCGGCCACCATCATCCTGTGCAGCTTCAGGAAGATCTCCTCGCGCTTGGCGAAGTCGGTCTCGACGAGCGCCTGCTGGTACAATGCGTAGGCCTCGCTGTTGTCCCACTGGTTCGAGGGATCGGCCTTCTTGTCGCCGGTGATGTTGCCGTAGACCAGCGCCGGATCGGTGCGCGGCGACCAGATGAAGGATTGCATCTGGAACTTGCCGCGGTTGAAACGCTCGAACTGCGCGCCCCATTCGAGGGTTTCCAGCTGCGCGTTGATGCCCACCTGCATCAGCATGCCCTGAAGCAGGACCGCATTCTCGAACATGGAGCGGAAGCGGGTGTTGGTCTGGATGGTGATCCGCTCGCCCTTGTAGCCGGCCTCCGCCAGCAGCGCTCTTGCCTTGTCCGGGTCATATTGCGGCCACTCCTCGAATTTCTCCGAATGATAGGGGCTGGCCGGGGAAACCGCCGAATGGCCGGGCTTTTCGGTTCCGGCGCTGCGCACCTCGGCGATCTCGTCATAGTTGATCGCATGGGCGATGGCCTGCCGCACCTTCAGGTTCGACAGCACCGGGTCGCTGGTCTGCATGAGGAAGACCGCCCATGTCAGGCCCGGAGCCGTGGAGCGCTGGAAACCTGCCTTTTCCAGCTCCTGCGCCCGGCGCGGATCGACCGAATAGATCACGTCGACATCGCCGGATTTCAGGGCCACCTCCTGAACGGTCGGATCGGGCACGATCTGGAAGCGCAGCGTGTCGACCATTGCCGTGCGGTCGCCCGAATAGCCGGAGCGCTCCGCCTTGCTGGCCACGTAGTCGCCGAAACGCTTCAGAATGATGTTGTCGTTCACCGAACGGCTGGCCAGCATGAAGGGGCCGGAGCCGATCGCCGATCCCTCCTTCCACTCGCCCTTTTCATCGATGTTTTTCGGGCTCGCGACCCACAGGTTGCACTGCACCTCGGCCAGCCGCAGCAGGAAGAGCGGGCTCGGCTTCTCCAGCGTGAACACGACGGTCAGCGGATCCGGCGTGTCCACCGACAGAACTTTGATCTGCCGCGTACCGTCGAAATTGGCCTTGCACGAAACCTTGCGATCCGGGTTGAGATGGAAATCCCAGCTCCATTTCACATCCGCCGAGGTGATCGGATCGCCATTGTGGAATTTCGCGCCCTCGCGCAGCCTGAAGGTGTAGACCGTGCCGTCATCCGACACGGTCCAGGAATCGGCGAGCGCCGGACCGATGCTGAGGTCGGCCTTGAGGCCGACCAGCGTCTCATAGAGATGGTGCAGAACCACGTCGCTCGGCCCGTCGCGGCTGAGATCGTTCAGCGCCCGCAAATCGCTCGACAGGGCGATGACCAGCTCGTCA
Source organism: Aquamicrobium sp. YD-1-mutant5 (assembly GCF_059509755.1). Lineage (NCBI taxonomy): Bacteria > Pseudomonadati > Pseudomonadota > Alphaproteobacteria > Hyphomicrobiales > Phyllobacteriaceae > Aquamicrobium > Aquamicrobium sp. YD-1-mutant5. The sequence continues at coordinate 383,148 of NZ_JCAKKP010000004.1, read as the reverse complement.
TTCGCCGTTTTCGCCGAGGCTGCGGCCGAGCCGGTCATCAGCCCCACGGAACAGGCGAGCGCGAACCGAAGCGCGCCCGTTGCAGAAATCTTCCTCATGAGTGTTCCCCTGTTGGTTGTTATTTTCGCAGGCAGCGCGCGAAGAAATCCTTCACCGCCTCCAGCATGGTCACGTCGTCATGGGCAACGCCCGCGAAACTGCGATGCTCGACGGCGATGCCATGCGCCTCCAGGCTGCGCTGCAGAGCCTCGATCCGCTGGACGCGGGTGTCGCCGGCATCATTGGCGCCCTCCATCCAGAATTGTCTGTCGCCCTCGCGCACGATCACCCAGCGCGTCAGGACGTCGTCCTCACCGATGACCACCTGAACCGGAACCCTGCTCATGGCCGCCGTGTCGAGGCCATGCCCGAACAGGCTCGCGAAATTGCGGGTGCCGACCCAGTAGTCGGCGGCATCGTCGAGAAGCGTGACGGTGCCCGGCGCGCCGATGGAGACACCGGCAAGGCGCTCGGGATGGGCATAGAGGAAACGGTGTGAGAACTGTCCGCCGCCGGAGAAACCGTAGAGCAGGAAGCGCGCGGCATCGACATTGTAGCGCTCGCCGAACTCGGCGATCATGTCGAGCAGGATCTCGTCGTAGTTGACGCCGTGGCCGCGCAGCAGCTTGTAGCTGTGCTGATCGCCCTGATAGAGCGCGTTGATGGGAAAGAGCGGGCACAAAAGCATGACCTGATGCTGTTCGGCGAAATCCGTGAACTGCGTGCGGTAGTTCTCCATCGAACGCTCGGAGCCGTGCACGATCACCGCCAGCGGATAGGTCCGGCCTTCCTCGTGCACGTAGGATTTCGGCACATAGGTGCAGAAGCTGAAGCGCGGGTCCCTGCGCGATGCGGTCACTGAAGACGCGCCGGTCTCGAACATGGTGACGCGCGGTGTCGCCGGTTCCTGCGGCACGCTTTTCTTCTCTTCAAGGAAACTCGAAAGGCCACCCATATCAGATATCTCCACCCATTTTCGGATCGACCAGATCCCTCAGCGCGTCGCCAAGCATGTTGACGCCGAGCAGCGTGATTGCGATGCAGAAGCCCGGCAGCAGGATAAGCAGCGGCGCTTCCATGATGTAGGGTCTGGCGCTGGCCAGCATGTTGCCCCAGCTCGGTGCCGGCGGCGGGACGCCAAGGCCAAGGAAGCTGAGCGCGGCTTCCGACAGGATGATGGAGCCGAACATCATCGACGCCAGAACCGTGATGGGCGGAAAGGCGTTCGGCAGGACGTGGCGCACCATGGTGGTGAGGTCGGAATTGCCGATGACGGTCGACGCTTCGACGAATTCGAGCTGCCGCACCGACATCACCGTGGAGCGGACCACGCGCACCACCGCCGGCATATAGGCGATGCCCAGTGCTACGATGATGCCGGACGAACTGGCGCCCAGCGCCGCCATCAGCCCCAGCGCCAGCAGAAGGCCCGGGAACGCCAGCAGCGCATCGTTGATCATCATGATCAGGCTGTCCGTGCGGCCGCCGAAATAGCCCGAAATGACGCCGATGGCCGTGCCGACCGACAGGGCGAAGGCAAGCGTGGAGAAGGCGATCCAGGCGCTGACCTGCGCGCCGTAAAGCAGGCGGCTCAGCGTATCGCGCCCGAACTCGTCGGCACCCAGCAGGTGGGCGGCGCTGACGCCGGACAGACGCGCCGGCATGTCCATTTCCAGCGGCTCATATGGCGCCAGAAACTGGCCGAAAACCGCGAGGAACAGCAGAAGCGACACCACCGATGCGCCGAAGGCGAAGTTGAGCCGGGGACGACGCCCGAAAATGCGGATCGTCATGCTGCAGTCACCCTGGGATCGAGAAGCGGATAGACGAGATCGACCACGAGGTTCATGATCACGTAGATGAAGGCGATGAGCAGGATGCAGCCCTGCACGACCGGATAGTCGCGGCCATAGATGGAATCGACCAGCAGGCGCCCGAGGCCCGGTATGGTGAAAACCGTCTCGGTGATGGCGATGCCGCCGAGCAGGCCGCCGAGGCTCAGACCGATCAGCGTCCATGTCGGCGCGAAGGAATTGCGCAGCGCATGGCGCCAGATGATCTGCGGCTCGCTCAGACCCTTGGCGCGGGCGTGGGTGATGTATTCGAGCCGCGATATGGAGATGGCGCTGGCGCGCGTCATGCGGGTGAGCGAGCCAAGCTCGGTGAGAACGAGCGTCGCCACCGGCATGATCATGTAGATGAGGGCCGCCGGCACGTCATCGCGCAGCGACACGAACCCCACCACCGGCAGCCAGCCAAGCATAAGGCCGAACACCATCAGGATGATGAGGCCGAGCCAGAAGCCGGGGATCGACATCAGAAGGGTCATCAGGGACACAACCGCGATGTCCTCGGTCTTGTTCTGCCGCCACGCCGCCAGCATGCCCAGAGGAACGGCAATGATGGTTGCGAGCGCGATGGCGATGAGCACGATCGGCGCGGAGATGAGGAACCGGCTGACGATCATCGACAGAACCGGCTCGCCGGTCGTCGTGGAGGTACCGAAATCGCCGGTCAGCACGTTGCCAAGCCAGATCGCGTACTGGACGGGAACCGGCTTATCGAGCCCCATCTTGACCTGCAATTCGGCAATCTGCTCGGGCGTGGCGTCCTGATCGAGCATCAGCTCGGCCGGATCGCCGGGCGTCAGCCGGATGATCGCGAAGACGACGATGGACACGATCAGCAGCGTCGGGATCGCGGAAGCAATGCGCTTCAGGATGAACCGCTTCATTCAGTATGCCTCTGTTTCCGGATTGCAGCTCCTATGCATCTTCGCTCAGGCATCCGCCAGCACCTTCTCGCGGGCTCCCGAGTTCATGGCGCGCACGGCACTTTCCATCTCCAGCCGGTAGATGGTGGCCTCAGCGTTGATCGCCGGCAGCGGCGTGATCTCCATGGTGCCGGCAGCCGGGCGGAACAGCAGCGTCGCCACCGTGGCCGAAAGGTTGCCCGACATGCCGGGTATCGGCGGACGGCAGACCGAAAACGGCGCGCCCAGCCTGTCCGAAAGCGCATCGCGAATATCCTGTTCGCCGATGGTATCGCCGCAGCCGCGCAGATGACGCCGCACCACGAAATCGCGATAGATGCTGTCGGGCATGTTGTGCAGCCCCATCTCCTTCAGCTTGGAGAGCGCCACCGGGCTTTGCCAGTGGTTGGCATGTACAATGAGCCCGTCCTGCGGCGTGATCGGAAACGCCTCGTCCGGCGCGCATTCGAGATCGACGGCAAAGCCCTGAACGGTACTCAGGATCATGTTGTTCGACGCCGATTTGGGGGTCGTCGCCACGATCTTCACCGACTGGGAGAAATGCTGCTGCTCAAGCGCCCTGCGGCGGATGAGGGAAAGCGGCAGCCCGAGGGTGCGGTAATCGCGATCCGATTCCAGATAGTTGGCGGTGATGGAGGTGCCGACCGAGTTGAAGCCGTTGCGGGCCATGCCGCCGGCCTCGGTGAAGGTCAGCACATCGGGCCCGTCATCGCGGCGGATTCGCAGCACGACTGCCGTATCGGCGCATTCGGCCAGCCAGTCCCATGTCTGCGCATGCAGCAATTCGCCCGTGGCGGAGGCTTCAGGCAACACCACGACACCCGTGCATCCGTCGGGCTCGCTGGTATTCGCCGCCACCTTGCGCTTTGCCAGCTGCACCAGCTCGGTGCGGGCATTGATGAGAAGAATGTCGACGGCATCGACGCCGGCGCCTTCGGCTATGGCGTCCATTTCCTCCAGCATTTCCGGGGCCCAGTCACCGACGCGCTTGCGAAAATCCTGAGAAAGACCGGCGAGGTCTCCAAGATCATAGCCGGCAGCGCGCAACTGCCCCCGATAGAGGGCGATGGAACGGTCGATCCGCTCTTTTGCAGCAGCACCATAGGCCAGACCACGTTCACGGGGAGACCCGCTCAAATCAACAAGCGGAAACGGCTCGACACTCTTCACCTGAACATCCCCAGTCTGTCATCAAATTTCCAGCCATCAATAACTGCATTTTAGATTTATGAAAAGCAGAATTTCGCGATGAAATCGAATTTTCCGAATGCCGAAAAAACAGCGTGGGAAAACGTGTAATTTTTGATATGTCTGGCTTCATGCAGCTACCCGGCAATACACTATGACAATTCAAAATGCAGATATGCACACCACCGATCTGCAACTGGATCTTGCCCGCAGGATCGTTGCGCATCTGCGCGACCGGTCGGCACCCGCAGGCGCGCGCGTGTCGTCTGCAGAGCTTGCCGCGGAATTCAGGGTCTCGCGATCCCCGGTGACGCGGGCGCTATCTCTTCTTCTCGACCGAGGAATTCTGGAGAAGACATCGACCGGCCGTCTCGCAGTGGTGCGCGACATGGCCGGCGTCGAGCTGGATGCCGTGGTGCCTGCCTCGGAAACCGAGGAGCTGTTCACCCGCATCATGCGCGACAGAGCGCGCGGCGAATTGCCCACCGAAGTTTCCGAAAGCGAGCTGATCCCGCGCTATGGCGCCTCGCGCGGTCTCATTCGCCGCCTGATGATGCGCTTTGCCGCCGAGGGCCTTGCCGAGCGCCAGCAGGGACATGGCTGGCGGTTCGTCGCTTCGCTCGATGCCACACAGCTCAAGGCGAGCTACCAGTTCCGCCTGATCGTGGAGTGCTCCGCGTTCCGCATTCCCGGCTATGATGCGCAGCCCGAACGCGTCGAGCAGCTGCGGCTCGGCCATGAGCGCATTCTGAGCCTTGGGCGCAATGCGGGCGCGGACGAGTGGTTTCAGGTCAATGCCGGCTTCCACGAGGCGCTGGCCTCGTTCTCCGGCAACCCGTTTCTGGTTTCCGCTGTGCAGCAACAGAACAGCCTGCGGCGCATGTGGGAGTCCGCGATCTATCAGGAGCTGTCGATCGACCGGATCCGGATTTCCTGCAACGAGCATCTTTCCATTCTCGATGCCGTCGACAAGGGCAATCTGGAATGGGCGGAATCGCTGATGCGCGAACACCTGAAGAAGGCAGGCGGGCTGTAAACAACCCGCGCCTCGGCGGGGCGCAACACAGCCCGGGACCCCGCTCAGAACGCCGGCAACTTCTCCGGTTCCGAATTTGAAGCGGAAAGTCCCTCTGCCTTGCGCAGGGCGGCAAGCAGAGCCGCAACCAGCGGCGTGTGCGGCTCGCGCTTCGGCACCACCATGCCCACCATATGCTGCACCTGTGGCTCCACGATGGGGATGCAGCGGACCGATCCACCGAAATCAAGCGCCATGGCGAGATTGAGCGGCATGATCGACGACCATATGCCGGTGCGCACATGTGACAAAAGCACCACCATGGAATTCGATTCCAGCGTCGGCCGCACCGACAGGCCGGTCTGCGCCAGATGGCTGTCGATGATGCGCCTGTTCTGCATGTCGGGCGTGAGCAGGCACAGCGGCAGTTGCGCGACCTCGGCCCAGCTTACCGTCCTGCGCGCCGCCAGCGGAGCGCTGCCCGACACGACCAGATGGTAGCGTTCGCTGTAGAGCGGCACGGTGATGACGTTGCCGAGTGGCTCGTGATCGATATAGGTGATGCCGGCATCGATATCGAAATTGCCGAGCATCGACAGGATCTCGACCGAAGTGCGCGACAGCACGGAGAAGCTGACGCCGGGATGCTTTTCGTGAAAAGGCGTGGTGATGCCGGCGACGATGGCGAGCGCGGTCGGAATGGCCGCGATGCGCAGGCGCCCGGAAAGCCCGGCGCGCGCGGCGCGCATTTCCTCCTGCAGCGAGCGCGTGTCGGAGACGATGCGCCGGGCCCAGGCCAGCACCTGCCTGCCTTCCGGTGTCAGCCCGCGAAAGCGCGAGCCGCGTTCGACGAGCATCACCCCCAGCATTTGCTCAAGCTGCTTGATGGCGAAGGATAAGGTGGGCTGCGTGACGCCGCATTGCTCGGCGGCACGGCCAAAATGCTCCTCCCTCGCCAGAACCATGAACAGTTCCAGCCGTTCGACCAGCATCGCTTCCCACCTGATGGCCAGAGCAATTCCGGCAAAAGCGCGAAGCGGAATTGCATCGGAACAATGGGGTGGAGCTTTTCCGCAGTTCGGAGAAAGCGGAAATGCCCCGGCGCAAGGCGCGTTCTCTCAACATGCGATCCCGGCGCGAAATCACCGCGCCGGGATCGGCCGTTCAGATCAGCCGAACAGGGCTGCCGTCTTCTCCAGCGTCACCCACACGCCCCACAGGATCGGGATACCGACGACCGCCCAGGCGAATGCCGCCTTTGCGTCGAAGCCGCCCTTGCCGATGCCGAAGGAACCGGTCGGCCCCGCATTGGCTGCCGCGGTCTTTGCCTGCAGGCTGGCGACTTCCTCGTCCGACATGTACCATTTCGCATCCAGCGGCCGGACCATCATGTTGGCGATGAGGCCGATGACGAGCATGCCGCACAGAATGTACATGGTGAAGTCGTAGACCTGCTCGCGCGGCACGCCGGCGGCGATCTGGAACTCACGGATGTAGTTCACCACGACCGGGCCGAGGATGCCGGCGGTTGCCCATGCGGTCAGCAGCCGGCCATGGATGGCGCCGACGAACTGGGTGCCGAAGATGTCGGCCAGATAGGCGGGAACGGTGGCGAAGCCGCCGCCATACATGGACAGGATGATGCAAAAGATGCTGACGAACAGCACCTGATTGCCCATGCCTGCCGCCGTGGGCGCCATCGCATAGAGCACGATGCCCAGAATGAAGAACGTATAATAGGTGTTCTTGCGGCCGAGCTTGTCGGAGAGCGACGCCCAGAAGAAGCGCCCGCCGATGTTGAACAGCGACAGAAGCCCGGCGAAACCGGCCGCGATGGCGGCGATTGCCGCGCGCTGGCCGTTGTCCAGCTCGGTGAAGGAAAGCTCGGGCAGGCCGATCAGGCGGCCACCGAAGATTTCCTGCAGCATCGGCGACGACATGCCGATGACGCCGATGCCGGCCGACACGTTCATGCACAGCACGATCCAGATCAGCCAGAACTGGCGGGTCTTGTGCGCATCGCGCAGATGCACGTGGCGCGTGGTGATCATGCTCTGCTTCGCCGATGCCGGCGGGGTCCAGCCTTCCGGCCTCCAGCCGTTCGGCGGGATGCGATAGCCGAAGGCACCGCCCATCATGAACACGAAGTAGATCGCGGCCATGACGAGGAAGGTCTGCCATACGCCCACGGACGTGTCGGACTGGAAGTGGTTCATCAGGATGTCGGCCAGCGGAGCGCCGATCATGGCGCCGCCGCCAAAGCCCATGATGGCCATGCCGGTCGCCATGCCGCGCCGGTCGGGGAACCACTTGATGAGCGTCGACACAGGCGAGATATAGCCGAGACCCAGACCAATGCCGCCGATGACGCCCGCGCCCAGCCACATCAGCCAGAGCTGGTGGGTGATGATGCCGATGGCGGCCAGCACCATGCCGCCGCACCAGCACATGGCCGAGACGAAACCGGCCTTGCGCGGCCCCACTTTCTCAAGCCAGCCGCCCCAGATCGCGGCCGAGCAGCCGAGAAGCACGAAGAACAGCGTGTACATCCAGCCAAGATCGGACACGCGCCAGTCGCAGCTCGTGGTGAAGAGAGCCGAGATCAGGCTCATGTCGGCGCAGACGACGGGCTGGCTGACGCCGATGGCGCGCGACAGCGGCAGCCAGAACACGCTGAAGCCATAGGCCATGCCGATGCAAAGATGTATGCCGAGCGCGGCCGGCGGCACCAGCCACCTGTTGAAGCCCGGCTGAGCGACGATGCGCTCCTTGTCGAGAATCCCGACATCGCCTGTAAATGTTTCACTTGCCGTGGACATGAAGACCTCCTCCGTCCCGCCGGATCCTGTCCGTGCGTCGTCCTGCTGTTACCCGGACCCGCCTCGCATCCGCTGATGGACGCCGGCGCGCTCCCAACCACTGACAGGCATCGGAACCATCCGAATGCGGACGCTGTTTGCGGTCCGATGCCCCCTCTTCCTGCGCGCCGCTTTGCCTGTGCGGCGCTGCCGGCTCCTGCCCCAGGGCAGCCGGCCGTATGCACATCCCTCCCGTTCCATTGCCGGCAAATACCAAGCAATGGCCGTGCCAGTTGGACGGCGCCAATGATTTCAAATGCTTATCGACTGAAAGGAATCGTCTATGGACAAATTGTCCTTTTTGGCCGGACAATTTGTCCACCCTGTCGGCCGCCGCAGATGCGCGAGGAGAGCCTGAACCTTCCGGGCCGGGTCAAAACCCGAAAGCAAAGAAGGCTCCGGTTGAACCGGAGCCTTCGGAATACATCATGAAAATCCGGGAAGAGAAAGAGATCAGCGGGCGCGCCGGCGTTCGGAAGCCGGCTGGAAAGCCAGCCTTGCATGATAGGCGCAGTAAGGCCCGGATTCTCCGGCCTCATTTCCGCAGAAATGAAAGTCTTCCGAAAGCGGATCGCCATTCGGCCACTTGCAGGTGCGCTCGGTCAGCTGCGTCAGGTCGAGGCGGCGCGAGATCGGCACCACGACATTGTCGGAAGAGCGCAACTGCTGGCGCGCCACCGGCTCGGCATCGAACTGAACCTGCAATGCGGTTGCACCGATGGTCGGGGCAGCGCTGCGCGCCGGGGCGGCGGCACGAACCGGCTTGGACGCGGCAGGCGCCGAAGACGCCTTCTTCTGGCGGGCAGGAGCAGCCGTCGTGCGGCCACGGCCCGACAGCTTCAGGCGATGCACCTTGCCGATCACCGCGTTGCGGCTGACGCCGCCAAGCTGCGCCGCGATCTGACTGGCGCTCAGCCCTTCGGCCCACAATTTTTTCAACAGTTCTACGCGCTCGTCAGTCCAGTTCATAAGACTGCACTCCTTTGCATCGCGCGGCTCCCGGACTCCCTCTCCGTTCCGGCAAAAGCCGGTCGGGCACCACATCTATGTGGATGATTGGAATAGCCGCACGAAATCTGGTTATTTCCGGCCCATGATTACAATATGCATGGACTCGGTGACAAGAGTCCCGGCCAGAACCCGAATCAGTTTTTAGGGTTTTCCCCAACTTGACCTGTTTTCAAGCCGAAATGACGCCGCGAAACCGGCGGACTGAAAGGGCTTCGTGAAACGACCTTTCCATTGACAGTCTCCCCTTAAATCATGATAAGCGCTGGGAGCCGCCGCATGGCGGCTTTTTAGTTTCCGGTCCGGGGGAGAAATAATGAGCGGCTCGGCGCTTTACGATACATTCGCCCGTATACCCCTGGTGTTCGAGCGCGGCGAAGGCTCGTGGCTGGTGACCGACAAGGGCGAGCGCTATCTCGATCTCGCCGCAGGCATTGCCGTCAACTCGCTGGGCCACAGCCACCCGCATCTGGTTGCAGCGCTCACCGAACAGGCCGGCAAGCTCTGGCACCTTTCCAATCTCTATGAGATCCCCGAGCAGACACGGCTGGCCGAGCGGCTGACCGAGGCCAGCTTCGCCGACAAGGTCTTCTTCGCCAACTCCGGTGCTGAAGCACTGGAATGCGCCGTCAAGACGGCGCGCCGCTATCATTACGCCAACGGCCAGCCCGAGCGTTATCGTACCATCACCTTCGAAGGCGCCTTCCACGGGCGCACGCTCGCCACCATCGCGGCCGGCGGACAGCAGAAATATCTGGAAGGCTTCGGTCCCAAGGCGGATGGCTTCGATCAGGTGCCTTTCGATGACATGGAAGCGCTGGAAAAGGCGATCACGCCCGAAACCGCCGCTATTCTCGTTGAGCCGGTTCAGGGTGAAGGCGGAATCCGCCCGCTGTCGACGCAGTCGCTGAAGCGCATGCGTGAGCTGTGCGACAGGCACGGTCTGTTGCTGATATTCGATGAGGTCCAGTGCGGCATCGGCCGGACCGGCAAGCTCTTCGCCTACCAATGGAGCGGAGTTGCTCCCGATGTGCTGGCGATCGCCAAGGGTATCGGTGGCGGCTTCCCGCTGGCCGCATGTCTGGCGACCGAAGAAGCGGCCAAAGGAATGACAGCCGGCGTACACGGCACCACCTTCGGCGGCAACCCGCTGGCCATGGCCGTTGGCAATGCGGTGCTTGACGTGGTGCTGGCGGACGGCTTCCTCGAAGAAGTCCAGCACAAGGCGCTTCTCTTCAAGCAGGGCCTTGCGGCCATATGCGACGAGTTTCCGGGCGTAATCGAGGGCATCCGCGGCAGCGGCCTGATGCTTGGCCTGAAGTGCGTTGTTCCCGCCGGCGAGGTCAACACGGCCCTGCGCCAGCACAAGCTGCTTGCGGTTCCGGCCGGCGACAACGTCATCCGCCTGCTGCCGCCGCTGACGCTGACGGAAGAGGAAATCCAGGAAGGGCTTTCCCGCATCCGCGCCAGCGTCGCCAGTCTGGCAAATGCTCCCGCAGAAGCAAAGTGATTGGAAGCCACCTATGAGCCTGCGCCACTTCACCGACCTCTCCACTATCTCTGCGCCGGATCTGCGCACCATGCTGGACGATGCGGCGAAGCGAAAAGCGCGTCTCAAGGCCGGTGAACGCTCCCGCCCGCTGGAGGGCAGGGTTCTGGCCATGATCTTCGACAAGCCCTCGACGCGCACCCGCGTGTCGTTCGATGTCGGCATGCGCCAGCTCGGCGGCGAGACGATCATGCTGACCGGCACCGAGATGCAGCTTGGCCGCTCCGAGACGATCGCCGACACTGCCAAGGTGCTGTCGCGCTATGTCGATGCGATCATGATCCGCACCACCCAGCATCAGCGGCTGATCGAGCTGACCAAAAACGCCAGCGTGCCGGTCATCAATGCACTGACCGACGACACCCACCCCTGCCAGATCATGGCCGACCTGCTCACCTTTGAAGAGCATCGCGGGCCGGTTGCCGGGCGCACCTTCGCCTGGACCGGCGACGGCAACAACGTGCTGCATTCGCTGATGGAGGCGGCTGCCCGCTTCTCCTTCAACGTCAACGTCGCCGTGCCGCAGGGCAGCGAGCCGATGCAGGAATATGTCGACTGGTCCCGTGCCAACGGCGCCAGCGTCACCTTCTTCCCGACCGCCGAGGAGGCCGTGGACGGCGTCGACTGCGTGGTGACCGATTCCTGGGTGTCGATGAACCAGGAACACCGCGCCCGTGGCCAGAACGTGTTCCTGCCCTATCAGGTCAATGCGCAGCTCATGTCCAGAGCAAAGCCCGACGCGCTGTTCATGCACTGCCTGCCCGCCCACCGTGGCGAGGAAGTGACCGACGAGGTGATCGACGGACCGAACTCGGTGGTGTTCGACGAGGCCGAGAACCGACTCCACGCCCAGAAGGCGATTCTGGCCTGGTGTCTCGGTGCCGAGCGCGCTGCTTGAATAAGCGGGGGACGGTGCCTATCTCCGGCGCACCATCCCACAACAAGACGATGCCGGGCCGGCCTTTCCGCGTGAAGGCATGGCCTGTGGCCGGAGACAAGACATGCTGGAATCCATTCGAGTGACCGGACAAGATCCAAAGCCCCGCGACGTGAAGCTTGGCGAATTCGGCCATGCAGGCGACGACCATGTCGTGCCCTTCGAGGTCTCCGCCCTCGACGTGCGCGGCCGTACCGTTCAGCTTGGCGCCATGCTGGACGCCATCCTTTCGCGCCATGCCTATCCCGAGCCGGTCGCCCGGCTTCTGGCGCAGGCCTGCGTGCTGACGGTTCTGCTCGGCACCTCGCTGAAGTTTCAGGGCAAGTTCATTCTGCAGACCCGCACGGACGGGCCGGTGGACATGCTGGTTGCCGATTTCAGCACGCCGGATGCGCTGCGCGCCTACGCGAAATTCGATGCGGAGCGGGTGACCGTGCTGGAAGCCGAAGGCAGGGTCGACGAAATCAGCCTGCTTGGCTCCGGCGTGCTGGCGCTGACCATCGACCAGGGCGAGCACATGCAGCGCTATCAGGGCATCGTGGCGCTGGACGGCATCACGCTGGAAGAAGCGGCGCGCGTCTATTTCCGCCAGTCGGAGCAGATCCCGACCGATCTCAGGCTGGCGGTTGCGAGGCAGGTGTTCGCAGGTGGCGAGGAGCGCTGGCGGGCGGGCGGCATGTTCGCCCAGTTCCTGCCGCAGGCGCCCGAACGGATGCGCATGCCTGACCTGAACGGCGGCGACGGCGATGACAGCGAAGGTGGCGACCATCCGCAGGACGACGCCTGGCAGGAGCTTCTGGCGCTGCTTGCCACGGTGGAGCCCACCGAACTCATCGACCCGACCGTCGGGGCGGAACGCCTGCTCTACCGGCTGTTCCACGAGCATGGCGTGCGCGTGTTCGAGAGCGCGGCGGTCGCCGACCGCTGCTCCTGCTCGCAGGAGCGGATCGAGGGCATGCTGCGCGGCTTCACCGCCGAGGAAATACAGGACAGCGTCGAAGACGGGCGCATCCGTGTCGAGTGCCAGTTCTGCTCGAAGGCCTATGACTTCGAACCGGCCGACTTCCTGCCTGCCGGCCCCTGATGATCGCAGCTAAAGCATGTCGCCCGAAAGTGGGAACCGGTTTCGGGCGACATGTGTAAAAACAAATCTGAAAGATCGCGACACGCTTTAAGGGCGGAAGCAAGGCTTCCGCCCTTTTTCCATCCGTCAGTTGACCGTGCGGCGTTCGTCCGGGAGATCGAGCGAAAAAGGTGGAATGACGACGTCGAAGGTTTCACCCCGCGCCGTGCGCATCGTGTAGGTACCCGCCATGAACCCCGACGGCGTGGTGAGCGGGCATCCGGATGTATATTCGTAGCTGTCGCCGGGATTGAGTTCCGGCTGATCGCCAACGACGCCGGCGCCGCGAACCTCTTCGATACGCCCCGCACCGTCGGTTATGAGCCAATGGCGAGACATGAGCTGCACGAACTCGGGCGAGTGGTTCCGGATCGTTACCCGATAGCCCCACACATAACGGCCGCCAGAGGGGTCCGACCGTTCCTCCAGATAGAACGGCCTGACCCGTACCTCGATGTCGCGCGTGGTGGCGCTGTACATGATCCGCATCTCCCGGAAGCTTTCGCGCGCCTCCCCATCGGCGCGCGATATTCCATACGGAGAATTGGCCTGCGAAACCGTCAGGTCAAGCCTTGCCAGCGCGCGACAAGGCCTGCCCGATGTCCTCCAGCAGATCGTCCGTATCTTCCAGCCCGATCGACAGGCGCAGCGTTCCCGGCCCGATCCCGCCTTCGGCGCGGGCTTCGTCGCTGAGGTTCTTGTGCGTGGTGGTGGCCGGATGCGTGATGAGGCTCTTGGCATCGCCCAGATTGTTCGAGATCAGCACGATATCCAGCGCATTCTGGAAGGCGAAGGCCGCTTCCTTGCCGCCCTTGACGTCGAGGCAGATCAGGGTCGAGCCACCCGACATCTGCCGGGCGATGATATCGGCCTGCGGATGGTCGGGGCGGCCGGGATAGACGACACGTTCGATCTGTGGCGACTGCGCCAGAAAATCGGCGATGCGGGCGGCGGAGCGCATCTGCTGGTCGACGCGCACCGACAGCGTCTCCAGCCCCTTCAGCAGCGTCCAGGCGTTGAAGGGCGACATCGAAGGCCCGGTATGGCGGAAATAATCGTGCAGGTTTTCGTCGATCCATTCCTTGTCGGACAGGATGATGCCGCCCAGACACCGGCCCTGCCCGTCAATGTGCTTGGTGGCGGAATAGACGACGACATGGGCGCCGAGGTCCAGCGGGCGCTGAAGCAGGGGCGTGGCGAAGACGTTGTCGACGACAAGCCGCGCGCCGATGGAATTGGCCAGAGCCGCGACGGCGGCAATGTCGATGACCTCCAGCGTCGGATTGGTCGGGCTTTCGAGGAAGAACAGCTTCGTGTTGGGGCGCACCGCCTGTTCCCAGTTGGCGATGTCCTTGCCGTCGACCAGCGTGGCCTCGATGCCGTAGCGCGGCGCCAGCGTATCGATCACCCAGCGGCAGGAGCCGAACAGGGCGCGCGCCGCAACGATGTGGTCGCCCGCCTTCAGGCTGCACAGGATCGCGGTGGCGACGGCGGCCATTCCCGAGGCGGTCGCACGGGCATCCTCCGCCCCTTCGAGCTGGCACATGCGCTTTTCGAACATGTCGACTGTGGGGTTGGCATAGCGCGAATAGATAAAGCCGGGCACTTCGCCCTTGAAGCGGGCCTCGGCGGATTCGGCCGTGTCATAGACATAGCCCTGCGTGAGAAAGATCGCCTCTGACATCTCGCCGAACTGCGACCTGAGGGTCGAGCCATGCACCAGGGTGGTACGGGGTCTCCAGTTACGTGTCTTGTCTGATGTCATGGCTCTCTTCCGAACAACAAAAAACCGGTCGCGAAAGTCGCAACCGGTACAGACGGCCTATGAGCCCGACGGTCCTTTAGCGACTTGTTTAACGTGGCTGCAAGCCGACCGGCCAAATCACCACGGGATAAGCCTTTCTTTAAACCTCCCCCGGTCTTGCGTCAATTGGCCGTATGTTTAAGACATTTTCGATCATTGGCCCCATTCCACGGCCGGGAGCGTATTGTGCGTCAGACAGGCATTCTTCCCGATCAGGACATCGCAGCTTTGTTCGAAAGCGGCGCGCTGAGCACGCCGCGCGCGCTCGATTCCGACCAAATCCAGCCTGCCAGCCTCGACCTGCGGCTTGGTGAGAAGGCGCTGCGCGTGCGCGCTTCCTTTCTGCCCGGCCCCGGCCACAGCGTCGCCGACAAGCTCGACCGCCTGCAACTGCACGAGATCGACCTGACGGCGGGCGCGGTTCTGGAAACGGGTTGCGTCTACATTGTTCCGCTTCTGGAAAGGCTGGCCCTGCCTGCCGATATCTCGGCCTCGGCAAACCCGAAGAGCTCGACCGGCCGGCTCGACATCTTCACCCGCGTGATGACCGATCATGGCGCCGAATTCGACAAGATCGCCGCCGGCTATCAGGGTCCGCTCTATCTGGAAGTGAGCCCGCGCACCTTCCCCATCGTTGCCCGCACCGGCTCGCGCCTGTCGCAGATCCGTTTCCGGACCGGCAATGCGCTCCTTTCCGAAGACGAGCTGCACGCGCTGCATCGTGAGGAGACGCTCGTGGCATCGGATCAGCCCAACATTTCCGGCGGCGGCATCGCGCTCTCCATCGACCTCAAGGGCGACGCCAGCGGGCTGATCGGCTACCGGGCCAAGCACCACACGGGCCTCATCGACGTCGACCGCCGCGCCGCCCATGACGTGCTCGATTTCTGGGAGCCGCTCTACAATCGCGGTGCGGCCGACCTCGTGCTCGATCCGGACGAATTCTACATACTGGTCAGCCGGGAAGCGGTGCATGTGCCGCCTCTCCACGCGGCCGAAATGACGCCCTTCGATCCGCTGGTGGGCGAGTTCCGCGTGCACTACGCTGGCTTCTTCGATCCCGGCTTCGGCCATTCGGCCGCCGGCGGCACCGGCAGCCGCGCCGTGCTTGAAGTGCGCAGCCATGAAGTGCCTTTCATCCTCGACCATGGCCAGACCGTCGGCCGGCTGGTCTACGAGCATATGCTGCGCCGTCCCCAGGCGCTGTATGGAACAGATCTCGGCTCCAATTATCAGGCGCAGGGCCTGAAACTTTCCAAGCATTTCCGCAGCAAAGCCTGACGTTTCGTCAGGAGAAGAACTGCTTTGGTCTTAAAGCTTTCGGCTTGTAACAAGCCGATTGCTGTGCTTGGCTGCATTCAGGCCAAAGGGGGCCTGAGATTTTTTGGGAAGAGGTACACAATGCGTATTTCCGGATGGCTCACAGGCGTTGCAACGGCAGCCGTGATCGCCCTTGTTGCCGGGCAGGCAGCGGCACAGGAGGGCGGCAAGATCAAGATCGGCACCGAAGGCGCCTACCCGCCCTTCAACACGCTGACTGCCGACGGCAAGCTCGAAGGCTTCGACGTCGATATCGCCAGGGCGCTCTGCGAGCAGATGAAGGCCGAGTGCGAATTCGTCGTACAGGACTGGGATGGCATCATTCCCGCCCTTCAGGCCGGCAAGTTCGACGCCATCGTCGCCTCCATGTCGATTACCGATGAGCGCAAGGAACAGGTCGACTTCACCAACAAATACTATGTGACGCCGCTGGCCGTCGCAGCACCCAAGGACAGCGACATCGCCGGGACCACGCCGGAGGCGCTTTCCGGCAAGACCGTGGGCGCACAGGCCGCGACCACGCAGGCAATCTATGCGCAGGATCACTACGCCAAGGCCGGCGCCGACGTAAAACTCTACCCGACACAGGAAGAGGCTGTGCAGGATTTGCTCAACGGCCGGCTCGATGCGGTCGTCTCCGACAAGTTCGTCATGGTCGACTGGCTGAAAAACTCCGATGACGGCTCCTGCTGCAAGCTGATCGGCGACGTGGAAGGAACTGAGCTGGAAACCGGCATTGCCATCCGCAAGGGCGACAATGAGCTGCGCGAAAAGCTCAACGCCGCCATCGACGCCATCGTGGCGGACGGCACCTACAAGAAGGTTCAGGCCAAGTATTTCGACTTCGACATCTATTGATAGCCGGAACGGTCTGACTGCTCCGAACAAAGGCCGCAGTACATTACTGCGGCCTTTTTGCCACGTATGACCGGATATTTTTCCGGCTCATGGAAATGCCCTTCCGTCATGAGAGCAGCGCCTCTATACGAAACATGACTCATTGAGTCATGTTTCGGCGGCTGTTCGCCTTCCACCCGGGAGAGACAGCTAAAAGGGGGTCTCCAGGCAAGCGCCAAGCGCCTGCAGGATATGCGCCGGATGCACGTTGACCGGAACTGATCCGGTTCAGCCGCACAGGCATTGCACGGGTCGATACACATCGCCCTCCGCTTCAGCCAGTCGCAAGACGAGCCACAAGGAAGGCCCTCACGGGTCCGGTGGTGCGTATTGGCTGACAGCGAAGTGAGGGACAATCACTATGAATTTCCATCGAGCCTACCGGACAGCGACGGCCATCGGCCTTCTGATGTCTATCAGCCTTTTTTCTGCACACGCGCAGACGACAAGCCCAAAAACCAAGGAAGATGAGGAAAAGTCCAGGCAGGAGCAGGCGGGAACCATCGTCCTCAACGAGGTTGTGGTGCTTTCGGCGAAGGATCAGCTCAAGCAGGCACCCGGTGTCTCCAACATTTCGTCGGAAGACATCGCAAAGACGCCGCCGACCAATGACATATCCGAAATCGTGCGCAAGATGCCCGGCATCAATCTGACCGGCAATTCCGCCACAGGCGTGCGTGGCAACAACCGCCAGATCGACATTCGCGGCATGGGCCCGGAGAACACCCTGATCCTGATCGACGGCAAGCCGGTCCTGTCGCGCAATTCCGTGCGCTACAGCATGAATGGCGAGCGCGATACACGCGGCGATTCCAACTGGGTGCCGGCCGAGGCAATCGAGCGTATCGAGGTTATCCGCGGACCGGCTGCGGCACGCTACGGCTCGGGCTCGTCGGGCGGCGTGATCAACATCATCACCAAACGGCCGGACAAGGCGACCTACAGCGTCAATACCTATTTCAACGTTCCCGAGCATTCGGATGAAGGCGGCAGCAAGCGCGCCAACCTGCTGGCTTCCGGCCCCATCAACGATTTCCTGTCCTACCGCTTCTTTGCCGGCGTCGGAAAACAGGACCCTGACAAGCTCGACATCAATGGTGAGGAAGACGCCGGCACCACTGCGCCCGCCGGCCGTGAAGGCGTCATCAACAAGGACCTGAAGGGTCTCCTGTCCTGGGAGATCAATGAATCTCACCGACTGGATTTCGAGGCGACATGGAGCCGCCAGAGCAACCAGTTTGCGGGGGACACGCAGTATGGCGGCACCGCCAACGAGATCATTAAAGAGCTGGGGCGCCGGGGTGATGAGACCAACCGCATGACCCGCTCGACCCTCGCGGCAACCCATTACGGGCAGTATGATTTCGGCACTTCCGAAAGCTCGATCCAGTGGGAGCATACCGTCAACAGACGCCTGAGGGAGGGCCTTGCCGGCGCGGGTGAAGGCACCATCTCGACCGGTGGAGACGGCCCGACATGGGGTACCGCAACACTCGACAACATCTATGCCAAGAGCGAGTTCAACATCCCGCTCTCGTTCCACTTCGACCAGAAACTCACCCTCGGCGTCGACTACCGTGGCGAGATGATGGACGATCCGATTTCGATCACGCAGACGATCGGCAACGGCATCGATTTCGGCATTCCCGGCAACCCGGCGGATCGTGATCCGAAATCATCGGCGCATATGTTTGGCCTCTACGCCGAAGACAACATCATGATCACCGATGCCTTCATTCTCACGCCGGGGCTGCGTCTTGACTATCACGACAAGTTCGGCCTGAACTGGAGCCCCAGCCTCAATGCCTCGTACAACTTCACGCCGGAAATCACCCTGAAGGCCGGCATCGCCCGGGCTTTCAAGGCTCCCAACCTGTTCCAGCTCAATCCGAACTACGTCTATACGAGCCGTGGCAACGGCTGCCGTGCTCCTTATTATCGCATGCAGTGCTACATCATCGGCAATCCCGATCTGGACGCGGAAGTCAGCGTCAACAAAGAGATCGGCATCAACTATACCGACGACGCCGGCTGGAATGCGGGCATCACCTATTTCCACAACGACTACAAGAACAAGATCATCACCGGCTACGAACCTGTCTGGTTCCAGTATCCGGATCGCCCCACGGAAGGCAGCCGCCTCTATCGCTGGGAGAATGGCGGACCGGCCACGATCGCCGGCCTGGAGGCGAACCTTGCCGTTCCTGTTTTTGACAAGCTGACATGGACCACCAACGCCACGAAGATGATCGAGTCCAAGGATTCGAACGGCCAACCGCTGTCTCTGGTGCCTGAGTACACCATCAACACGGCGCTGAACTATCAGGCGACGGAGGAACTGGGATTCACGGTTTCCGCCACCCACTATGGCAAGATCAAGCCGCTGACCTGGAACTCCACCAGCGGCCAGCCCCGTGGGGGAGACGACCTGAGCGCGCGTAAAGCTTATACGATCGTCAATGCCAGTCTCGACTTCCGTCTTAACGACAATCTGAAAGTGGCGGCAGGCGTCAACAATGTGTTCGATGAACGCCTTTTCCGCACCGGTGAGGGCGCCAACACGTTTAACGAACCCGGCCGTGCTTACTTCCTGTCGCTTTCGGGCAGCTTCTGAGAAGCAATCCTGCCCCTGATGGAAAAGGCACTCGCGCAGCGCGCGGGTGCCGTTTTCTGCTCTGTACCATCCATGCACGGAGAAAAACCAACGAAGCGGAACCCGCCATGGTCAGGTTGCGTTCATCTTGGATATGCATTCTAAGTCATGGCTTGGCAGACAAGGAGATGGAAAACATGAACATCATGAAATTCGCGGCCATGGGCGCCGTGGCGCTGACGATCGGCCTTGCCGGTTGCTCGCAGACGCCGCAGCAGCAGCGTGCAACCACGGGCGCGGCACTCGGCGGCGCGGGTGGCGCGCTTGTCGGCCAGGCCATCGGCCGCGACACCAAGAGCACGCTGATCGGCGCCGGCGCCGGTGCGCTTCTGGGCGCTGTTGTGGCAACCTCGGGCGGCCCGCAGCCGGGCGATCGCCAGATGTGCCGTTATCAGGCACCTGACGGACGCGTCTATGTCGCCGAATGCGACGACCGCTACTATCGCGGGCAATACTGAGATCAGAAAAACCGGGAGCCTGGAGCGGGTAGCGGGAATCGAACCCGCGCGTTCAGCTTGGGAAGCTGACAGGCTACCATTACATCATACCCGCGCAGCGCTTCGTTAGCATGCGCGGGGCTCGCCCCGCAATCACAAAGCGTTTGCCCTGCCTGCCTTCATTGAGGGTAAAAACCCCGGCACGGTTTTGCTTGCAGCCTTGCCGTCCGTTGCCTATTTCAGAAACGAACGGATCGGAAGGAGAATGTCGTGTCCGCCCTAGCCCGCTTTCTCGGCGATTCGCCGATGCGCGTTCTTCTCAAGCTGCTCGTCGTCTCCTTCCTCGTCGGTCTGGTGATGAGCGCCTTCGGCTGGTCGCCCTATGACATCGTCATGGGCATCCGCAACTTCTTCCTCGACATCTGGAATCTCGGCTTCCGCGCCATCGATCGCGTGTTCGGCTATGTATTGCTGGGAGCGGCGATCGTGATTCCGGCCTTCCTGCTCATCCGGATCGCCAACTATCGCAAATAGCAACGGCACGGGCGGAGTTCAGCCGGCTGTGAACACGAAGCCACCCCCGCCGGCGCAGGCCTTCCCGGCCCAAACCTTCCCAGCCGAGACCTTCCCGGCCGAGACCTTCATCGTGTCCAACCGCACGGTGCTCGCCATCGCCGTGCCGATGACGCTGGCCTACATGACGACGCCGCTGCTCGGTCTCACCGACACGGCGATCATCGGCCAGTATGGCAATGCGGCGCTGCTTGGCGGTCTGGCTGCCGGTGCGCTGGTCATCGATGTGGTTTTCACCACGATGAACTTTTTGCGCTCCGGCACGACCGGCCTCGTGGCGCAGGCCTTCGGCGCCGCGGACCGGGGCGAAGAACAGGCCGTGTTCTGGCGCGCCTTCTTCATCGCTGTGATGATCGGGCTCGCCATCACCGTTCTGGCGCCGCTGATCGCGGCCGGCGGCATCCGGTTTCTCGATGCCGAGCCACAGGTCAGTTCGGCGCTCGAAACCTATGTGCGCATCCGTCTCGTGGGCGCGCCCTTCGCCCTCATCAACTATGCCGTGCTGGGCTATCTTCTCGGACGCGGCGAGGGCAGGACCGCGCTTGGCCTGCAAATCCTGCTCAACGGCACCCATGTTATCTTCTCACTGGTGCTGGGGCTGTATCTCGGCTGGAACGTTGCCGGCATCGCCTGGGGCACGGTCGGCGGCGAGCTGACCGCCGTGCTGGCCGGGATGGCGATCGTGCTTGCGCGGTTCCGCAGGCAGGACCGCATCAGCCTTTCCCGCATCGCCGACATTGCCGCCATCACCCGCATGCTGTCGCTCAACCGCGACATCATGATCCGCTCCTTCGCGCTTCTGGCGACCTTTGCGCTGTTTGCCCGCCAGGGCGCTCAGTTCGGCACGGTGACGCTGGCCGCCAATGCCGTGCTGATGAATTTCTTCCTTACCACCTCCTTCTTTCTGGACGGCTTCGCCACGGCAGCCGAGCAACTCACCGGCCGCGCCGTGGGCGCCCGAGACCGCATGGCATTCCGCCTTGCGGTGAAGCTGTGCGCCATATGGGGCTTCGTGCTCGCCGGCGTTGCCACCGCAGCCCTTTACATCTGGGGAAACGATCTGGTCGCCCTGCTCACCACAGCCGAGGATGTGCGCGAAGTCGCCAGTATCTTCCTGCCATGGGCGGCGTTCACGGCCATGAGCGCCGTGCTGGCTTTTGAACTCGACGGCGTGTTCATTGGGGCAACATGGTCGACCGACATGCGCAACACCATGCTCCTGTCCCTCGCGGCATTCGCTGCCGCCATGTTTGCGCTGACCCCGTTTTTCGGCAATCACGGTCTGTGGATTGCCTTGCATCTGTTCCTGCTGATGCGGGGGCTGGGGCTGCTTGCCATGCTGCCCCGGCGCGAGCGCGCGACATTCGCCTCAGGCGGCTGACGGACTGACGGTCAGGGCAACTCCGGAGCGAGCCGTCGCTTCACAGGGGCTTCGCGGCCCATTGGTCAAGCGCGCTGTCACGCAGGTCGCGCACCGAGCCAACGCCCTCGCGCTCAAGCGCGGCGCTCATGCCGGATACGACGCGTGCCGGCAGCGAAGGGCCGGCAAAGATCATGCCCGTATAGAGCTGGACGAGATCGGCGCCGGCGCGGATTTTTTCCAGCGCCGCCTCAGCCGAATCCACGCCGCCGACGCCGACGATGGCGATTTCCGGTCCGAGCAGCCGGCGCATCCTGGCCAGCACGGTGGTCGAGCGCCCGAACAGCACCTTGCCTGACAGGCCGCCGGTTTCCGTGGCAACCGCGCCGCTTTTCAGGGGCGGGCGCGAAATGGTGGTGTTGGAGACGATCACCCCGTCGATGCCGCTCGCCAGAACCTCGGCGGCGATGTCCTCCAGTTCCGCCTCGACCAGATCGGGTGCGATCTTGAGGAACACCGGCGGTCGTGCAACCGCGGCCTCGCGCGCGGCCATCACCCTCGACAACAGCTCGGCAAGCTGCTCGCGCGCCTGCATGTTGCGCAGGCCCGGCGTGTTGGGCGAGGAAATGTTGGCGGTGAGATAGGATGCCAGCGGCGCGAAGCGCTTCACGCCGAGTTCGTAATCGGCGATGCGGTCGGCGCTGTCCTTGTTGGCGCCGATGTTGACGCCGACGATACCGGCGCGCGCCTTGCGGGCTTCCAGCCGGCGCAGCGCCACGTCATGGCCCTCATTGTTGAAGCCCAGGCGGTTGATCACGGCATCGTCCGCCGTCAGGCGAAAGATGCGCGGGCGCGGATTGCCCGGCTGCGCCAGCGGAGTGATGGTGCCGACCTCGGCAAAGCCGAAGCCGAGGCCAAGCAGCGCATCCGGCACTTCGGCGTTCTTGTCGTAACCGGCGGCCATGCCGAGCGGATTGGGAAAGTCGAGCCCGCAGAGCCTGACCCGCAGGCGCTCGTCAGGCCGGGGCTTGCAGCCGACCGGCAGGCCACAGCGCAGGGCTGCGATGGAAACGCCATGCGCGGTTTCCGGATCGAGGGAGAACAGCAGCTTCCTGCCGATCGTATCCGTCAGGCTCATGCCGTCTCCAGTTCAGGAAAGAGGTGTTGCCCGTCCGGGCCAAGCGGCAGCGGACGGACCCACAATGCCGTATCGACGGGAAGGGCTGTATAGAGATGCGGGAAAAGAGCGCCGCCGCGCGAGGGTTCCCAGCGCAGGGCATCCCCGAGCACAGCACCCTCCACGGCCACCAGCAGCAGGTCGTCCTGCCCGGCGAAATGCTTCGAGGCCGTCTCGCGCACCTGCGCAGCCGTGGAAAAATGGATATAGCCGTCGGCAATATCCACCGGCGCGCCGGTGAAGGTTCCGGCACGCTCAGCCTCGCGCCACAGGCTCTGCGGAACGATCTTGTAGATGAAGCTCGACATGAGCGGGCTATAGCGCCAAGCTTGCGCAGTGGAAAGTGCGCCTGTGCGTCCATCCCCGTTTCGGGCATAGTGAACCTTCTGCCGGGACCGGCGTTGTTGACCTGAAGAATTGCACTGTTCCGGCCGGAAGGAGTTTCCGCATGCGTGGCCGCACCCTGATTTCCCTGCCCCTCTTCGGCCTGCTTTGCGCGCCCGTCCTGGCGGAGGGCGATGCCGAGCGCTACCGGCTGGAAAAGACCGGTGATGGCTATGTGCGCATGGATACGGTCACCGGCGCGATGTCGACCTGCCGCCAACAGTCCGGTCAGCTTGTCTGCCGCATGGCCGCGGACGAACGCAGCGTGGTTCAGGATGAAATGGACCGGATGCAGGGTCAGGTGAAGGCGCTGGAGGAGCGTGTCGCCAAACTCGAGAACTCGCTCACCTCACGCCTCGAATCCAGCCTGCCGTCGGAAGAGGAATTCAACAAGACCATGGGCTATATGGAGCGCTTCTTCCGGTCGTTCATGGGCATCGTCAGGGATATGGAAAAGGAGGATCCGCCGCCTGCGGGACCGGGTCCCGATCGCACCTGAGCGGTGCTCCGTCCGGCAAAATTGATCCGCCCGGCGGCAAGTTCTGAAAGAATATACAGTTTGCACTTGAACAGCGCGGCCATGGGCGCATAGTTTGTCGACTGTTCCCGGCAATTTCTTACAGTATCGGGAGCGGGGAGGACGCCATTGCCGTCAGGCTACACTTTCGTCATCGCTGACGATCATCCTTTGTTTCGCGGTGCCCTGAGAGAGGCGATCGCCGGAATTGGCGATGCGCCCTGCATTGTGGAGGCCGGCGACTTCGAGAGCGCCAAGACGGCGCTGCTCGGCGAGGGCGACATCGACCTGTTGCTGCTCGACCTGGCAATGCCCGGCGCCAGCGGCCTTTCCGGGCTGATCTCGCTGCACGGCATCCAGCCTTCCCTGCCCATCGTGGTGGTTTCCGCCCATGACGATCCCGTCACCATCCGGCGCGCGCTGGAACTTGGCGCATCCGGCTTCATCTCCAAGTCGGCGAGCATGGACGACATCCGCAGTGCGGTGCGCACCGTGCTGGACGGCGGCATCGCCGCGCCCGCGGAAATGGATCTCGGCGAGGAGCGCGACCCGGAAATCTCCAACCTGATCCGCCGGCTCCAGACCCTGACACCACAGCAGACGCGCGTTCTCAGCATGCTGGGCGAAGGCCTGCTCAACAAGCAGATCGCCTATGAGCTGGGCGTCTCGGAAGCCACGGTGAAGGCACATGTCTCGGCCATTCTCCAGAAGCTCAGCGTCGACAGCCGCACGCAGGCCGTCATTCAGCTAGCCAAGATCGGCACCGATTCCATCGCCGCTGCCTGAAGCACCCCCGCAGACGGCGTCCCGCTTCACTCCACCGCCAGCGGCCGCACCCGCGACAGCATGGTGCGCAGGGCAGCCGGCTTCACCGGCTTGTTGATGACGGTGACGCCGCGCCTTTCGGCCTCGCCGCGCACCTCGGTCGAGCGGTCCGCCGTCACCAGAACCGCCGGCGTTTCGGGACCATAGATTTCGCGCAGCCGATCGATGGCGTCGAGCCCGTTCTCGCCGTCGAGATGATAGTCGGCCAGAATGATGTCCGGCGGCGAAAGACGCCCGCGTGCGCTCATAAAGGCACGCAGGCCCGAAAAGGCCCGAACCTCGCAACCCCACCCTTCCAGCAGGAGGCGCATGCCTTCGAGAATGCGGGGATCGTTGTCGATGCAGAGGATCGACAGGCCAGCCAGCGTTGAGAAAGTCCTTTGCGTCGGGGTCTGGCACCGGACCGGCCGGGCGGTCTCACCCGTGACGACAGGCAGAATCACGGAAAAGCGCGTGCCTTTGCCCGGCAGCGAAAAGATGCGGATTTCAAGGTGCAGAACACGCGCGATGCGATCGACGATGGACAGGCCGAGCCCCAGCCCGTCCGCTTCCCTCACCCCCTCGTCGAGGCGCATGAACTCGCGGAACACGGTGTTGAGCTTGTCGCCACCGATGCCGATGCCGGTATCGATCACCTGCAGTTCGATCAGCCCGCCACGCCGGCGCGCACCGACGAGCACAGTGCCCCGCCGTGTGTACTTGACCGCGTTGGACACGAGATTCTGGACCAGACGCCGGAACAGGTTGCGGTCGGTCCGCACATGCATCCTTGAAGGCACGATGCGCAGGCGCAGGCCCTTGGCCGAGGCCATGGGCTGGAAATCGGTGGCGATCTGCTGGAGCAGGCCGTCGAGGCTGAAGACGGTCTCGTCGGGCTTCATGGCCCCGGCATCGAGGCGCGATATGTCGAGCACGGCGCCGAGGATCGTCTCCACCGATTCCAGCGAGGATTCGATGTTGACGGCGGCATCGCCCAATGGCCCTTCCGGCGCTTTCTCGATAAGCGACGAGCAGTAGAGGCGCGCGGCATTGAGCGGCTGGAGAATGTCGTGGCCGACGGCGGCGAGGAACCGCGTCTTGCCGAGATTGGCCTCCTCGGCGATCTTCTGCGCCTGCGCCAGTTCCTCGTTGACCTGCGTGAGTTCCGCCGTGCGCCGCGCCACCCGTTGCTCCAGTGTCTCGTTCACCCGCTTCAGCGCCAGATCGGCCTGCATGCGCCGGGTGATGTCGGCATAGGTGGCAACGATGCCGCCATCGGGCATGGGATTTGAGCGCAGTTCGAGGATACGTCCGCTGGTCCTCAACTCCAGTTGCCACGGCTCGCCAAAACGGGTCAGACGGTCAAGCGCGGCCATTTCCTCGCCACCCGAAATGTCGCCGCGATCACCCAGAAAACCAAGAATCTGGGTCAGCGAAATGCCCACCTGCCCCATCTCGTCCGGCAGATCGAACAACAGGCGGTATTGCCGGTTCCAGCAGGTCAGCCGCAAATCCTTGTCGAAGACGGTGATGCCCTGCTCCATCTGGTCCAGTGCGATCTGGAGCAGGTCGCGGTTCTGCTGGAGCGCGTCCGAGGCATCGTCGAGCAGGCGGAAGGCGCGCTTTGCGGAACGGTCATGGCGCTGCACCAGCAGGGACAGGATGAGGCGCGCCGAAGAGGAACCGACGGCGCTCGCCAGAAGCTGCTCGCCGAACCTCAGGGCCTCGTCCGTGGCGGGCGAATGTCCGGGGAAGCTGCGCCCCTCGCGCTGCTCGAACGACTGGAACGACCGTTCGGTGCGCTCCACCCCCAGATAGCGCGCTATGGTGTCCTTCACCTCGTTGATGGTGACGCTGGTGCGCATGCGCCTGAGGCCCGGCATCGGCCCCGTCTCGCGCGGCACGAAGATCGCCGCCTGGATGCGCTCGCGCGGATAGGAGGCGCGCGACAACGAGCCCAGTATGTAGAAAGCGAGATTGATGGAGAGGCTCCACAACACGCCATGGGTCAGCGGCTCGCCGCTGGTGCCGAACAGCGACTGCGGGCGCAGCGCCGCGATGCCCAGCGGCCCTTCGACCAGAAAGGCGGTGTCGGCCGGGAACAGGGAGGGAATGAAGAGCGTGTAGGCCCAGGTCAGAATGCCGGCGATCATGCCCAGCACCGCGCCCCGCGCATTGGCGCCGCGCCAGATCAGGCCGCCGACGAAGGCCGGCGCGAACTGGGCGACGGCGGCAAAGGAGATCAGGCCAAAGGCGACGAGGCGCACATTGTCGGCCATCTCCAGATAATAGAGGAACGAGATGAACAGGATGCTGAAGATCGCCGCGCGGCGGATGACGATGATGACCTTCGACCAGTCCTCCCGCTCGCCGGAAGCCGAACGCAGCAGACGCCGCAGCACCAGTGGAATCACCAGATCGTTGGAGATCATGATCGAAAGCGCGACGCTTTCCACGATCACCATGGCGGTCGCGGCCGACAGCCCGCCAATGAAGGCGATCATGGCCATGGTGTTCTGGCCATGGAAGAGCGGCACCGCCAGAACATAAAGATCGGCGCTGGCGCCCTCGCCGACCACGGCCAGCCCCCCGAAGGCAATGACCACCACGAACAGGTTGATGAGCACCAGATAGAGCGGGAACAGCCAGCCGGAGGTCTTCAGCTCCTGATCGGAACGGTTCTCAACGATGGTCATGTAGAATTGTCGCGGCAGCATGATGATTGCGGCTGCAGCCAGCAGGGTCATCACGATCCATGTCGCCGGCGTGGTCTCGTAGGCCATGGCGGCCTGCGCCATGTCGTTTGCATGCATGAACTCAAAGAGATTGCCGTGGCGTTCCAGAAGGAACAGCGTGATGGCGACACCCACGGCAAGGAACGCGGCCAGCTTGATGACCGATTCCACCGCCATGGCCAGCACCAGCCCGTCCTGATGCTCTGTCGCGTCCGCATGGCGGGTGCCGAACAGCACGGCGAACACCGCCAGCAGGAAGGCCACGACGAAGGCGACGTCACGATAGACAAAGGCGTCGGAGATCACGTCGGGCGAATAGAAGGCCACCATCAGCCCGATGGAGCCCGCGATGGAGCGCAGCTGCAGTGCGATATAAGGAATAACGCCGACCGTGGCGATGATGGTGGCGATGGAAGCGACCGCGAAGCTCTTGCCATAGCGGGCGGCAAGGAAATCGGCGATCGAGGTGATCTTCTCCGCCTTGCTGAGCGTGATGATGCGCTTCAGGAACGGATACCCGAAGATGAAGATGAGGATCGGCCCGGCATAGATGGTGAGGAACTCCAGCCCCCGTTCAGAGGCGAGGCCGACCGAGCCGAAAAACGTCCAGGACGTGCAGTAGACCGCAAGGCTGAGCGAATAGATATAGGGTCGGGACGCTATCGGCCCGCGCCTTGCCGCATGACGATCGCCGAAGGCTGCGACGGCAAACAGCATCGTCACATAAAGAATTGCAGCTATGACGATCAACCAGCCCAGCACGGCTCGCTTTCCATGGCTTCCGGTTCTGAAGGCAATCACAGCAAACCCAACCTGTCCACTGCAACCTTAGGCCTGTATAAGAGCAGGCAGTGCCTGCGATTTCCCGGTTTTTCAACTCATGGTTTCTGCTATTGTCCCTCGGGCTTCGGGCAAGCGAAGCTGCAACACAGGCGGCCTGTGCCGCAAATATTGGAGAGGCAAATGCTGAAGGAATTTCAGGAGTTTATTTCCAGAGGCAATGTGATGGATCTGGCCGTCGGTGTGATCATCGGCGGTGCCTTCGGCAAGATCGTCGATTCGCTGGTCAACGACATCATCATGCCGATCGTCGGTGCGATCTTCGGCGGTCTCGACTTCAACAACTACTTCCTGGCGTTGTCGTCGAATATTACAGCCACCTCTCTCGAGGCAGCCAAAGAGCAGGGCGCGGTGTTCGCCTACGGTTCGTTCGTTACCGTGCTGCTCAACTTCGTGATCCTCGCCTGGATCATTTTCCTGATGGTCAAGGCCGTCAACAATGTACGCCGTCGCCTTGAAGCTCAGCCGGCAGCGGCCGAAGAAGCTCCGCCGCCCGCCGATGTGGCACTGCTGACGGAAATCCGCGACCTTCTGGCCCGCAAGTAAGCCGGACGCGCATCGAAACTGAAAGCCCCGCCTCGTTCAGAGGACGGGGCTTTTTCTTTCACCCGGCAGCGGCAAGCGCGGCCTTGAGGGCATCGGCTCCCTCCGCCACCGCCTCGCGCGATGGCGAAAAGCCTGCGGCCAGCATCTTGCGGCCGAGCATATGGTCGGCCGGGCGGTTGACGGATTCGACGGCCACAAGCCGGTCTCCCGCGAAATGATAGACGGAGAACCTGTTGTCCTGCGGCGTGCCTACGGTCAGATGACTGTCGGCGCCGGCGGTCAGCCCCACCATCTGCAGCTTCATGTCGCCGATATCCGACCAGAACCATGGGACGGCGCCATAGGCATCGGTGCCGCCGGTGATGGTGCGTGCTGCCAGACGCGCCTGATCGGTGGCGTTCTGTACCGATTCCAGGCGCACGTCGCCGCCGGTGAACCAGTGCCGGTATGAGGCCACATCACCCACCGAAAGAACTTCCGGCACGGATGTGCGCATCTGGTGATCGACGCGGATGCCGTTCGAGATGGCGATGCCGGCCTGTTCGGCAAGCTCCACATTGGGCACGACGCCAACGCCGACGATGACGAGCTGGGCGGGGAGGCGCTCGCCGGCCGCCGTGACGGCGGCCGAGACATGGCCTTTTTCGCCCTCCAGCCGGCTGACGGTGGTGCCGGTGAGGATGCGTACGCCGAGATCGGCCAGACGCTGGCGGACATGCTCCCCTATGGGGGCTGCCACGACGCGGCCAAGCAGCCTGTCGGCCGCCTCGACGACGGTGACGTTGCGGCCGGCGGCGCGCAGGGTGGCCGCAATCTCCAGACCGATGAACCCGCCGCCCAGTACCACCACATCGGTGCAGGATGCGCTCAACTCGCGGATGAGGCGCGCATCGGCCACCTCGCGCAGGGAAACGACGCCCGGCAGACCGGCGCCCTCGACGGGCAGGCGGCGAGGCCGCGAACCCGTCGCGAGGATCAGCCTGTCGAAGGCAAGCGAGGCACCCCCCGCAAGCTCGAGGCGGCGACCGGTGAGATCGATGCGCTCGACGTGCAGGCCCGGACGATAATCGATCGAATTGCCTTCATAGAAGCTTTCGCCGCGCAGCGGCTGCGGCTTTGCCGCTGCATCCTTGATGAAGGTCTTGGACAGGGGCGGCTTGTGGTAGGGCAGCTCCTGTTCCTCGCCGATCAGCACAACCGGCCCGTCATAGCCCTCCTCGCGCAGGCTGGCCGCGGCCTGAACGCCGGCATGGCCGGCCCCAACAATGATCGTACCGCTCGTCATGGCACCTGCTTTCCCTGTTTCGGCCTCTCAGGCAGAGGCCCCTGCCAGTTGGAGATTGTTTATTCATATCTCAAGAGGGCCTGTCGGGCGTCGCACCAGTGCCAGCGGCCTGTCAACCGGAAAGCGCCTGTTAAAGCATCGGGATAAACATGACTTCAATAGTTTAGAATAATTCTAAACTATTGTTTTAATTGCTCTTTTTCCAGATTCAAGTTGACTTTCAGCGAATGTGAGGCTTTATGAACGAGCGTCCTGACGCATTCCTTTAATGTAAGGGCCTTTAACCCTTTCGATTGGAGGCTTCGATGTTGTTTCGTTTCGGCAAGGTCCGCTGTGGATTTCTCCTGCCCCGTCCACGGCAAGACGCCGGGTCGATCGTGACATCATCTCCTTCTTTCGGAAAAGTCCGTTCTACCGGCACCGGTCGCCTCCCCGGCGCTGTCTGACGGACGTCTAATTCTTGTAGGAGATGAGAGCGATGATCAGAAGCTGGGCCTCGACCCGCTCAATGGGCAGAATGGCGGCGATTGGCGCCACCGCGGCGCTGACTGCAGCTATTTTCATTCTGCCGGCGAAGGCCGACACTGATCCCAGGGCCGTGGTGAAAACCTATGCCGACATCGCGCTTGCCAAATACGAGGACTCGCTGACCACCGCCAGGGCGCTGGACGTCGCCATCGACGCCCTCATCGCCACCCCTTCCGCCGAGACGCTGGATGCGGCAAAGGCGGCATGGAAGGCGGCCCGCATTCCCTACCAGCAGACCGAAGTCTACCGTTTCGGCAATGCCATCGTCGACGACTGGGAAGGCCGCGTGAACGCCTGGCCGCTGGATGAAGGCCTGATCGACTATGTCGACGCCAGCTACGGCACAGAATCCGACGAGAACGGCCTCTACACGGCCAATGTCATCGCCAACACCAAAATCGAGATCGACGGGCAGGAGGTCGACGCCTCCAGCCTGACGCCGGAATTCCTGTCCGAAACCCTGCAGGAAGCCGGCGACATCGAAGCCAACGTGGCCACCGGCTATCACGCGATCGAATTCCTGCTGTGGGGTCAGGACCTCAACGGCACGGGTCCCGGCGCCGGCAAGCGCCCCTACACCGACTACGACAAGGCCAACTGCACCGGCGGCAACTGCGAGCGTCGCGCCGAGTATCTGAAGTCGGCCTCCACCCTGCTGGTCGCCGACCTGCAGGAGATGGTCGACAACTGGAAGGACGACGGCGAAGCCCGCAAGGCGCTGAACGACGGCGAGGAAAAGACCAGCCTGTCCACCATCCTGACCGGCATGGGTTCGCTTTCCTATGGCGAGCTGGCCGGCGAGCGCATGAAGCTCGGGCTTCTGCTGCATGATCCGGAGGAAGAGCACGACTGCTTCTCCGACAACACCCATATCTCCCATCTCTATGACGCGGTCGGCATTCGCGAGGCTTATCTCGGCAGCTACAAGCGCATCGACGGCTCGTCTGTCGCCGGGCCCTCGCTGTCCGATCTGGTCAAGGAAACCGATCTGGCGCTCGACACGGAGCTGACCGGCAAGCTGGACGCCACAGTCGCCAAAATGGAAGCTATTGCCACCCGCGCCGAAGCGGGAGAGGCCTATGACCAGCAGATCGGCGAAGGCAATGCGGAAGGCAATGCCACCGTGCAGGCCGCCATCGACGCGCTGGTCGACCAGACCAAGTCGATCGAACGAGTCGTCGCTGCCCTGAAGCTCGACGCCATCGCCTTCGAAGGCTCCGACAGCCTCGATTCGCCGGACAAAGTCTTCGAATAAGGGCCGGCAACCTCCTTCATTCCAGCGACAGCGGTGCCGGTGAAAGGCACCGCCCAGCCAGGCCAGGAACGACATGCTGATCTGTCACTGCAACATCATCACCGAAAAGGAGATCGAGAAAGCAATCATCGATCTGCTGGACAGCGATCCGTGGCAGCTGATCGTCCCGGCGAAAGTCTATCACTATATGAAGAAGCGCGGTCGCTGTTGCGGCTGCTTCCCAAATGTGGTCGAAACGATCATTCGGGTAACCGAGGACTACCACGTCTGCTCGGAGGCGGGTGGCGTGGATATCGTTTCACACTTGGCTCGCGTGAGAGAATTGCGCGTCCAATACGGGAGCAGGACCCATGAAAGGCGACCCACAAATCATCGAGCGGCTTAACGAAGCCCTTTTTCTGGAACTTGGCGCGGTCAACCAGTACTGGCTGCATTATCGCCTTCTGGAAGACTGGGGATATCTGAAGCTCGCAAAGAAGGAACGCGAGGAATCCATCGAGGAAATGCAGCACGCCGACAAGCTGGTGGCGCGCATCATCTTCCTGGAAGGTCATCCGAACCTTCAATCCGTGGCGCCTTTGCGCATCGGACAGAACGTCAAGGAAGTGCTGGAATCGGATCTGGCCGGAGAATACGACGCGCGCACCTCCTACAAGCGCTCGCGCGAGATTTGCAATGAACTGGGCGACTACGTCACCATGAAGCTTTTCGAGGAACTGCTGATCGACGAGGAAGGGCATATCGACTTCCTCGAAACGCAGCTCGACCTCCTGGCTTCGCTGGGTGAGGAAAAGTACGGCCTGCTTAACGCCGCCCCGGCCAACGAGGCGGCATAGGACATGCGGGAATGCGGCGCATCCTAGACTTTTTGCGCCGCACGCGGTCCGGCTTCGACGCGCCGCATATACAGCCTGCCGCACGCCGCTTCGGCGTCTGTGCGGCAGCCTTTTCGCTGTTGGCGTGTCTCATGCCTGCCGACGCGCAGGACCTGCCGGATGTGCCGGCTATCCGCGACGATCTGACGGAAAAGGATCTGGCGCGGGTGCGGGCGATCACCGCCCCGACCACGGACTTCAGCAAGCCCGAGCAGTTCGAGCTGATGCAGGGTGGCGCCGCGACGACCCGCAAGCGGGTCAACGCCGATTCGTTCTCGCAATTTTCCGCCAACATCACCTTCGAGGAAGAAAGCACCTTCAAGCTCGGCAATGCCATCTTCCGCAAGAACTGGGTTTCTTCACCCTCTTCGACGCAGGCATCGGACGGGCTGGGGCCGCTGTTCAATGCCCGCGCCTGCCAGAGCTGCCACCTGAAAGATGGGCGCGGCCATCCCCCCGAGGGCAAGGCCGACGCCACCTCCATGTTCCTGCGGCTGGCGCGCGAGGCCGAAACGGACGAGGAGAAGCAGGCGGTCGCCGCGCATCAGGTGCTGAACTTCCCTGACCCCGTCTACGGCACGCAGTTGCAGGACCTTGCCGTGCCCGGACTGGTCAGCGAAGGGCGCATGCGCATCGACTACGAGGAGGTCCCGGTCACGCTGGACGACGGCACCGTGGTTTCCCTGCGCAAGCCGGCTTATTCGGTGGAAAACCTCGGCTACGGCCCGCTCGACGCGCGCACCACGCTGTCGCCGCGCATCGCCAATCCGATGATCGGTCTGGGGCTCGTGGAGCAGATCCATCCGGCCGATATCCTCGCCAATGCCGATCCCGACGATGCCGATGGTGACGGCATTTCCGGCAGGGCCTCCATCGTGCGCGACACGCTGACCGGTGAACTGACGCTCGGCCGTTTCGGCTGGAAGGCCCAGACGGCCACGATCCGCCAGCAATCCGCCGATGCGCTTGCCGGCGACATCGGCATATCCTCCCCGGAAGTGCCGCATCACTGGGGCGATTGCACGCCGGCGCAGAAAGCCTGCCTCGACATGCCGACCGGCGTGCAACCCCGCCTTGGCGACACGGAAGCGCCGGAGCCGATCATGGATCTGGTGACGTTCTATTCGCAGAACCTTGCCGTGCCGGCACGGCGCAATCTCGACAAGCCGGACGTTCTGGCCGGCAAGCAGGCCTTCTACGACATGGGCTGCGCCTCCTGCCACACGCCCAAATTCGTCACCCGCCGCGATGCGCCCAACAAGGCGCACGCCTTCCAGCTCATCTGGCCCTATTCCGATTTCCTGCTGCACGACATGGGCGAAGGCCTTGCCGACGGCCAGCAGGTGGGCGTTGCCGACGGCTATGAATGGCGCACGCCGCCGCTGTGGGGCATCGGACTCACGCAGAGGGTCAACAACCACACTTTTTTCCTGCATGATGGCCGCGCCCGCAATCTGACCGAAGCCATAGTGTGGCATGGTGGCGAGGCGCAAAGCGCGCGCGACAATTTCGCGGCAGCCAGCGCCGAAGAACGCGAAGCCCTGATCAAATTCCTGGAGTCGCTCTAGATGAAAGCACTGGCGCTCGCATTCACCTTCTCCCTTTTCCTCCCGGCGGCGGCTCAGGCGGCAATGCCGGCCTCCGATGTGATCGGCCAGGCGATCGACGGCTTCATCCGCCCGGCTTATGGCGATCTCGCCGAACGCACCGCCGCGCTTGAAAAATCGGTCGAAGCCCTGTGCGCCACGCCATCGCAAGCATCACTTGACGCCGCCCGCGACGGGTTCGCGCAGGCAGCGCAGGGCTGGGCGAAGGTGGAGCTGATTATGTTCGGCCCGATCCGCGAGGGCAACCGGCTGGAGAGGATGCTGTTCTGGCCCGACCGCAAGAGCATCGGCCTCAAGCAGGTTCAGGCAGCGCTCGCGGCCAGAGACCCGGACGCCACCGAGGCGGAGAAGATCGCCCAAAAGAGCGTTGCCATGCAGGGCTTCGGCGCGCTGGAATATGTGCTGTACGGCACCGACGCGGAAGAGCTTGCGACGGCGGAGGGAGCCTATCGCTGCGCCTTCGGTGCGGCCGTTGCCGGCAACATCGCCGCCATCAGCGCCGAGGTGCGCGACGACTGGAACAAGCAGGATGGCTTTGCCGCGATCTGGGCCAGCCCCGGCCCGGACAACCTCACCTATCGCAACGGCTCCGAGGCCGTGACCGAGCTTATGGGCGTGTTCATCAACGGGCTGGAAATGGTGCGCGACGTGCGCCTCAGGGGCTTTCTCGGCCTGCGCCCGGAGAAGGACAAGCCGAAGCAGGCGCTTTACTGGCGCTCGCAGAGCACCACCGCTTCGCTCGCCGCCAATCTCGAAGGTCTGGGCGACCTTTTCCGGGCCTCGCATCTGGCCGATGCGCTGTCGCCCGACGCACGATGGATCGCCGAATCCATCGAAATCCAGTTCACCAACGGCGCGGAAGCCGCCCGCTCGGTGAGCGGACCGATCGAAGAGGCGCTTGATGATCCCGCCCGGCGCGAAAAGCTCGATTATCTCAGCACTGTCACGTCCAGCCTCTCCAACCTGTTCGGTGTGCGGCTGAGCGGCGAGTTCGGGCTGACCGCCGGCTTCTCCTCTCTCGACGGAGACTGAGATGCGCACGCCGCTGATCGACCGCCGCGACTTCCTGCGCGCCGCAGGCGCGAGCTTTGCAGCGGCCATGACCCCTTCGGCCTGGGCGCGTGCAATGGCAACGGACGCCGTCTTCGCCACCGCCTTCGTGCACCGCAACGGCAGCTACGGAGCCGCCGTGCTTTCCGAGGACGGCAAGGTGCTGCATGCGATCGACCTGCCCGACCGCGGCCATGACGTAACCTTCGATCCGGTTTCGGGCCGGGCCGTGGTGTTCGCGCGCCAGCCCGGCACATTCGCCATGGTTTTCGACCACAAGGGCCGCGAGGAACCGCTGACCATTCCCAGCCTTCCCGACCGCCATTTCTTCGGCCATGGCGTGTTCTCGCAGGACGGCGCGCTGCTCTACGCAACCGAGAACGATTTCGACAATGCCGACGGCATGATCGGGGTCTACGACGCCCGCTCCGGCTTTCAGCGCGTGGGCGAATTCCCGACATACGGCGTCGGCCCGCACGAGCTTCTGCTGCTGGGCGACGGGCGCACGCTGGCGATTGCCAATGGCGGCATCGAAACCCATCCCGATTTCGGCCGCGCCGAACTCAACATCGCCACCATGCAGCCTTCCTATGTGCTGGTCGACCGCATCAGCGGCGAGCTGATCGAAAAGCACGAACTGCCCGCTGAGCTGCACAAGCTCTCGATCCGCCATATGGACAGGGACGGCGCTGGCAATGTGTGGTTCGGCTGCCAGTATCGCGGCCCGGTGACGGACCTGCCGCCGCTGGTCGGCAAGGCAACGCGCGACAAGGGCATTCAGCTCATCGAAATGCCGCAGGATGTGCTGGCTGGCCTGCGCAACTATGTCGGCTCGGTTGCCGCCAACCCGCTGGCCGGCACCGTTGCCGTGACCTCGCCGCAGGGCAACACGCTTGCCGTGATCGAGGCAGCGTCCAGCAAGGTGCTGTCGGCACAGAACCTGACCGAGGTGTGCGGCATCGCCCCCGACGGCAAGGGCTTCCTGTCGACCACGGGCGGCGGCGTCATCGTTGGCCCGGATGGCGCGACGCTCAGTGACCCTGATCATGTCTGGGACAACCATATGCTGCGCATAGAGACAGCCTGAAACCTGCACGGCCTCACAAGTTGTGCGGATTGCAATCGGGAATCTGGTTTCATGCGCACCTGCGGCATAGATTCAGGCCATGGCCAGACGTTCCGATTCGCCTCCTGTCGTTCCTGACGTGATTCCGCGCCTGCCGGGCTGGGTGACGGCGCGCGCCGACCCTGCCGATCCCGTCGGCACGGCCTTCTCAGCCGGTGCCGCCCTTCATGCGCTCGACAGCCTCGTGCGCGCGGAACCGGTCTGGGCAGGCGCATGGCGGCACCGGCTGGCGCTCGACTGTGCGGCCGAGGCCTGCCGCATGGCGGGACGCACGGAGACGCAGGCCGCGCTTCGCGATGCCTGGTATCTGTGTCCGGCAAATGGTGACCCCGGCCCCGCCGGAAATCTTTTCGCGGCGTGGCGACGGCTGGCCGGGCAGCGGCCACAGGCCGAGGCGGAAGGGCTGGCGACACTGGCCGAGCTGATGGGGCTGCCCGGCGACATGGACTGGCAGGCAATCGCCGGCATGGTCGATACGGCCGCGACATCCGGCAGGCCGGCACCCCTGGCGGCAGCGGCGGCAACCGCCGGCATCATGGCGCTCGAACCCCGCACCGAGCTTCTGTGCTGGTGGCTCGTCGATCTGGTGCTGGCCCGCTGCCTTGGCTGGCAGCGGGCAGTGCCGCTTGCCATGACATCCGCCTTCACGCCCATCTTCCGTGTCGAAGGCGGACGTTCAAAGCGAATCAGGCCGGGCGATCCGCAATTCGGGCAGGTTCTGTGCGTGGCGCTGGTCGAGGCGGTCGCCTCAGCCCTGCGCGAGGCCACCACGCTGTCGCGCCGCGCCGCGCACCTGCTTGAGGTGGCGCCAAAGCTGAGGGCCAAGGGCGCTTCCGACGCGCTGGACATCCTGCTCGGCGACGACGCGCTGCCTGGCACCTTTGCTTCGCGCCGGCTGTCGCGCTTTGCCTCCCGGCGCCTTTTCGCGCGGCTGGAACAGTTCGAGGCGGTGCGGGAGCTGAGCGGGCGGGCTTCGTTCAGGATTTACGGGCTGTGACCATGACAGATCGCCCGCAGGATGAAGACAGGCCCCGCGCAGCGAAGCAGCCGCCTTTGCTGGACACCGAGCTTGAGCATCTTCCGCCGGAGCTACGCTGGCGCGAGTGGATGGGCCGCGTCGAGGCGGTGATCTTCGCCGCCTCCGAGCCGGTGCCGCGCGACGTGCTGGCGCGGGTTGTCGGGCGCGACTGCAATCTCGATCTCATCATCGACGATATCCGCGAGGAACTGCGCGGCCGGCCCTACGATCTGGTGCGGGTGGCGGGTGGCGTGCAGCACCGCACACGACCGGCCTTCGCGGAGGCGATCCGCACCGCTTCCGGTCAGGCTTCGGCAAGGTCCGCCCGCCCCCTGTCGCAAACGGAAGCGCTGGTGCTCATGACCATCGCCTATTTCCAGCCGATCACACGGGCCGAGCTTTCCTCCTTCTTCGCAAAGGAGATCAGCCGCGACCTGATCGCGGTTCTGCGCGGACAGGACTTCATCGCCTATGGCCCGCGCAGCCCCACACCCGGCGCGCCCTACACCTATGTGACGACGAAGACTTTCCTCTCCCATTTCGGGCTGGAGACGTTGCGCGACCTGCCCGATTTCGAAGCGCTGGAAGATGCCGGCCTGCTTTCACGCGAAAAGCTGCTGGCCGGCGAAATCCCAATTTCCATGGCGACGGAGGGCGAGGCGCAGGACGCGGAAGAATAGTCTTCGCGCGTCCCGCAGTCTCAGGCTTCTTCGACGGGTTCCGCCGCAGGCTCCTTCACCCGATGCCATGCCACATAGAGTGCCGGCAGGAACAATAGCGTGATCGCGGTGCCGGCAATGATGCCGCCCATCATGGCAAAGGCCATCGGCCCCCAGAACACCTCGCGCGAGATCGGGATCAGCGCCAGACTGGCGGCGGCGGCGGTGAGCGCGATCGGCCGCATCCGGTGGGTGGAAGCGTCCACCACCGCATCCCACGGATGCTGGCCCTCGCGGATATGATCCTCGACCTGCACGATGAGAATGACCGAGTTGCGGATCAGGATGCCGATCAGCGCCAGCACGCCCAGAATGGCGACGAAGCCGAGCGGCTTGTTGCTGAGCAGCATGGCGACCGATACGCCGATGATGCCGAGGGGTGCCACCGCCACCACGAGGAACAGGCTCTGGAAGCTCTGCAGCTGCAGCATCAGGATGGTGGCCATCACGAACAGCATCAGCGGCACGACGGCCGCGATCGGCCCCTGGCTGTTGGCGCTTTCCTCTACCGTTCCGGCCGTTTCCACCTTGTAGCCGGCCGGAAGCCCGGCCGCAAAGGCATCGATCTTCGGCGAAATATCCTTCACGATCGTGTCGGGCATGGTCTTGTCGACGATGCCGGCGGAAACCGTGATGGTGGGAATGCGCCCGCGCCGCCACACCACAGGCTGCTCCAGCTCGTAGCGGAAGTCGGCGATGGCGGCGAGCGGCACGGAGGAGCCCGTGCCGGTGGCGATCTGGAGATTTTGCAGCGTATCGATGGAATTGCGCTCGGCTTCACGCGCCCGCACCACCACATCGACCAGATAAGTGGCGTCACGCACCTGCGTGATAGTAATGCCGCCGACCACGCTGTTCAGGGCGGTGGCGATGTCCTTCGACGAAATGCCGAGCTTGCGCGCCTTGTCCTGCAGCACGTCGACGCGCACCACGCGGCCGGGCTCGTTCCAGTCATAGGCGGCAACGCCCAGGCGGTCGTCGGTGTCGAGAATGGCGGAGAGCTGCTGAGCGTAACCGCGCACCGTCTGGATATCCGGACCCGAGACGCGATACTGGATCGGCCGCCCGACGGGCGGCCCAAGCTCCAGATATTTGACGAAGGCGTCGGTGCCGACGAATTCGCGGCGCAGCACGTCGTTGAACTGCTGACGCAACCGGTCGCGAGCCTCGATGTCTTTGGCGACGATCACCATCTGCCCGTAATAGGGATTGGAAAGCTGCACGTCGAAGGCCAGAACGAAGCGCACCGCGCCCTGCCCGACATAGCTGCTCCAGTGATCGATGTCGGGATTGTCCTTCAGCACCTTCTCCTCGAACCGCACCATCTGCTCGCTTGTGTCGGCTATGGAGCTGTTTTCGGGCAGGCGCCAGTCGATCACCAGCTCGGGCCTGTCCGATTCGGGGAAGAACTGCCGCTCGACGAAGGTCATGCCGAAGAGCGCCACGGCAAACAGCACGACCGTGATGACGATCGTCAGCCAGCGGAACCGCATGGCGGCAAGCAGGGCGCGGCCGAAGACGCGCATCACCGGCCCCGGCTCCTCTGCCGTCTTGTGCTTCATGGTCGCGGGCAGCAGCGTCACGCCAAGCAGGGGCGCGAACAGCACCGCCACGATCCACGACACCAGCAGCGACACGCCGATGACGATGAACAGCGTGTAGGTGTATTCGCCGGCCTGGCTGGAGTTGAGCCCGATGGGGATGAAGCCGGCAATCGTCACCAGCGTTCCAGTCAGCATCGGAAAGGCGGTGTGGGAATAGACATAGGTCGCCGCCT
The DNA here is from genome assembly GCF_059509755.1 of Aquamicrobium sp. YD-1-mutant5. NCBI lineage: Bacteria > Pseudomonadati > Pseudomonadota > Alphaproteobacteria > Hyphomicrobiales > Phyllobacteriaceae > Aquamicrobium > Aquamicrobium sp. YD-1-mutant5. The sequence goes on along the minus strand of NZ_JCAKKP010000004.1, from coordinate 343,371 downwards.
TGTTGAGCGGATCGCCCTTTTCCAGCCGCGCCACCATCATTTCCACCGCGATCATCGCATCGTCGACCAGAAGGCCGAGCGCGATGATGAGGGCGCCCAGCGACACGCGCTGCAAGGAGATGTCCATATAGGACATAGTCAGGAAGGTGATGGCCAGCACCAGCGGAATGGACAGCGACACGACCAGACCGGCGCGCACGCCAAGGCTGACGAAGCTGACCGCCAGAACGATGACGACCGCCTCGAACAGCGCCTTGGTGAAACCTGAAACCGCGTGATCGACCACTTCCGGCTGGTCCGCCACCTTGGTGACGCCGATGCCGACCGGCAGGTCGCTCATCGTCTTGTGCATCAGCTCCTCCAGAGCCTGCCCGAACTCCAGCAGATTGCCGTTCGGCTTCATGCCGATGGCCAGCCCGATGGCGTTCTCGCCATTGACCCGGAACAGGGACTTCGGCGGGTCGACATAGCCGCGGGTGATGGTGGCCACGTCCGAAAGGCGGAAGAAGCGGTCGTTGACGCGCAGGTTCACCGCGCGCAGATCCTCCTCCGAATTGAACTGGCCGCTGACCTGCACGCTGATGCGTTCAGGACCCGCCTGCACCACCCCCGAGGGCGTGATGGCGTTCTGCGCCTGGAGGCTGTCCAGTATGGCCTGCTGGTCGAGGCCCAGGGCTGCGATCTGCCGGGTCGAGAATTCCAGATAGATCGCCTCGTCCTGCGCGCCGATCAGCTCGACCTTGCCGGCGTTCTCGATGGTGAGGATGCGAGAGCGCACATCCTCGACGTAATCACGCAGCTGGCGCATCGACAGGCCATCGGAGGTGAAGGCGTAGATGTTGCCGAACACGTCGCCGAAGCGGTCATTGAAATAAGGCCCGTAGACGCCTTCCGGCAGCGACGAGCGGATATCCTCGAGCATGTTGCGCACACGCACCCAGCTCGGCTCCACGTCCCTTGCCTTCACCGTGGACTTCAGATTGACGAACACAACCGACTGGCCGGCCGTGGTCACCGAGCGGGTGAAATCCAGCCCGTCCAGTTCTTCGAGCTTCTTCTCGATGCGGTCGGTGATCTGGTTGAGGGTCTCTTCGACCGAAGCGCCCGGCCAGTTGGCCTGCACCACCATGGTCTTGATGGTGAAGTTCGGGTCTTCCTCGCGGCCAAGCTTCACATAGGAAGCCACACCCGCAATCAGGAACACGGCCATGAAATACCAGACGAGGGACCGGTGGTTCAAAGCCCAGTCGGAAAGATTGAAGCCCTTCAATTGCGCTTTCCTTCTCCCGCGAGCCGGACTTTCTGGCCCTCGACAAGTTCATGAACGCCCGCTGTCACCACATGGCTGCCCACCGGCACGTCATCCGTCACGAAGCCTGCCTGCGTGCGCTGAGCGACAGTGACCGCGCGGCGCGTCACCTGAAGGCTTTGCGGATCAACAAGCCATACGGACGTTGCGCCGTCCTTTTCGTAGAGAGCGCCGGGCGGAAGCACGACGGGCGCGGTTTCCGCGGCCCGGTGCGCCACGCGCACGGTGGCGCCCAGCCGGAAGCCCGGCTCGGGGTCCTGAAGCTCGATCCGTACACGACGGAGACGCGTCTGCGGATCGGCCTGCGGCGCCACCTCGCGAACCGTGCCCTTGCCGGTGACGGAAGGATCGGCCTGCAGCCGCACCTCGAATTCGGTGCCGGGGCTGAGCAGTCCGTTCAGCCGGTCAGGCACGTCGACGACCGCTTCGCGGATGTCCGGACGCGCCACCGTCAGCACGGGCTGTCCCGCCGCGACCGTCTCGCCCACCTCGGCATGAACTTCGGACACGACGCCATCAAATTCCGGGCGAAGCCGCGCATAGCTGCGCTGGTCCTCGGCCTTGTTCAGCCCCGCACGCGCTTTTTCAAGCCCTGCAGCGGCACTGTCGCGCGCCTGACGGGCTGCATCGTAGACCGCCTGCGATACGCTTCTGGAAGCCAGCAGCGCGCTCTGCCGCTCCTCGCTGGCCGCCGCACTCGCAAACTGCGCCTCGGCGCTGGCGAGATCGGCCTTTGCGGACTGCACCGCCAGATCGAGAGCCGAGGGATCTATCGCTGCGACCGTATCGCCCTTTTGCACAAGGTCGCCGACATTGACCGGGCGGCTGGTGAGCCTGCCCAGCACCCGAAACGCGAGTGCGGTGCTGTAACGGGGTTCGATGGTGCCGGTAAAGCCGGTTTCCGCAACCGGGCTGGGCTCGACGATGGTGTAGATTACGGGGCGCGGCGGAGCTCCGGGTTCGGGCGCCTCAGCCTCGCTGCAGGCGGAAAGAACCAGAAGCGGGGTGGATGCAATGAGCACACGCAGGAACAGGGATCGTGTCATGGTCACTTCCCCTCGCCGCCGGCGGGCTGCTCGTTCAGTATATCGACGACCTGCCCCTCATGCAGCATGTGGCCGCCTTTCACCACAATTGTCGCGCCCTCATCCAGCCCCGAGCGAAGGATCAGGCGCTCGCGCTCATAGGCCAGCACTTCGACCGGCGCGAGCGACACGGTGTTGCTATCGGGGGCTACCCGCCACACTGCCGGGCGGCCGCGATCGGAGGTCAGCGAACTCCACGGCAGCACCACCACATCGTTCACCGGCAGATGCACGGCAGCGGTGGCCACCGCGCCAAGCGCCATCTGCGGCGGCGGATCGATGATTTCCACCTTGACCCGCACTGTGCCGGTGCGCGCATCGACCACCGGCGAAACCTCCCGGACACGGCCGCTCGCCTCAACTGACGGATCAGACAGGAGCTTGAGCGTGACCGACGTTCCGGGCGGGCCGTGATTGACGAGCGTTTCCTGCACATCGAGCACCACGTCGCGGCCCCCGTCCTCGGCCAGCGAGAAGGCAGCCTGCGCTGCCTGCACCACCTGCCCCACCTCGACATTGCGTGCCGTGATGATGCCAGCCGAGGGCGCGCGCAACTCGGTATAGGAAAGCTCGTCGCGGGCATTCTCCAGCGCGCTTTCGGCACTGGTCAGCGTATTCTTCGCGGTCAGCCATTGCTGCTCGACCTGATCGAAACGGCTTCTGGTGGTAAAGCCCTGATCCAGCAACTGCCGCTGGCGCTGATAGGTGGCCTCAGCCTCCACCAGCAGAGCCTGCGCCGCATCGCGCGATGCCTGCGCAGCACGCAGATTGGTCTGCTGCTCGGCATCGTCGAGCTTCGCCAGAACATCGCCCGGTTTCACATGGGTGCCGACATCGGCGGTGCGCTCCACGATCTGGCCGCTGACCCGGAATGAAAGATCGACATTGAGGCGGGCATGAATGTCGCCTGAAATTTCCAGAGGCTGGCTGTAGCTCGCATAGCCGACGGTCTGCACCGTCACCGCGAGATTTTCGGCCCTGACCGCATTCAGGGAACAACACGTAGCAAAAGCACCAGCAAGCAAGGGCATGCACAAGTGTCGAGACAATGGTTGTTTACCCATAGCGGTCCCAGCTTTCCCGGCATTTCTGCGAACTTCACCGGCTGATGGAACCGGCCACATACAAGACATAACCATTCCGGGCCAGAAGTTAAAATTCCTGTATTTTCCGGCCGTTACAAGAGCATCCCTTGCAGAGGCAGAGGTAAAACTGCCCCTCACCCGATAACAAGGCAAAGATTTAGTACGCGCCACATGATTTCAAGGGCATCGCGGCTGGCAGGCGCAGCCCTTCCACAGACCGGGATGGCATGGGTGACGGCCATTGGACTCATTGAAGTTTTGAATTGGATATAAGGTGTGCGCAGAGGCTCACCTAGAGTCAGAACGGCTGAAGAAAGCGAACATCGAAGTCGCAGCCTCTGGCGGGCCAACGGAATTCCGCTGTTTCAATGGGAGATAATCGATGAAACCGTTTCAGGTATTGAAAGGCATTGCATGCGCTGCCTCGATGGCAGCATCGGTCCTCTATGCGGGGGCTGCCTTCGCCCAGACGACGATCGTCGTCGGCTACCAGCAGATCGTCGGCCCGTTCGTGGCGGCCATTGCCGACGGACGCTTCGACGAAGCACTGAAGGACACCGGCTACAAGGTCGACTGGCGCCAGTTCTCGTCGGCAGGCGATATTTCCACCGCGCTTGCGTCCGGCAACGTGCCGATCGGCGTCATCGGCTCGACGGGTGCCGCCGCAGCCGCCACGCGCGGCGTCGACATGCAGCTTTTCTGGATCCTCGACAATATCGGCAAATCGGAAGCGCTGGTGGCCCGCGAAGGCTCTGGCATCGAAAAACCAGAGGATCTGAAGGGCAAGAAAGTAGGCGTGCCGTTCGTTTCGACTTCACACTTCCATCTGCTGGTCGGCATGGAGAAGGTGTGGAACATCGATCCGCGCGAGGTCAACATCCTCAACATGAAGCCGCCCCAGATCGTGGCCGCATGGCAGCGCGGCGACATCGATGCCGCCTATGTCTGGCCGCCGGCTCTCTCCGAAATCCTCAAGACCGGCAAGGTCATCTCCGACTCCGAGGTGATCGGCAAGGAAAGCGTGCCGACATTCGACGCCATTGTCGTGGACCGCAAGTTCGCGGCCGAAAACGCCGAATTCATGAACGCCTTCACCAAAGTTCTGGCTGACGCCTATGCCGACTACGCCAGGAACAAGGACAAGTGGACGGCGGATTCTCCGGAAGTGCAGGGCATCGTCAGGATGATCGGCGGCTCGCCCGAAGATGTGGTCGAAGCCCTCGATCTTCTCGTCTTCCCGAGCGCCGAGGAGCAGGCCTCCAATGTCTGGCTTGGGGGTGGCGCCGAAAGCGGCGCGGTGCGCGCTTTCACGGAAAGTGCTAAATTCCTGGTCGAGCAGAAGCAGATCGACCACGCGCTGGAGGACTACGCCCCCTTCGTGAACGCGGATTTCGCGACGGCGGCTTCGAAGTAGCGGCTGGAACACTGGCCGGCGGCGAGATCGCCGTGCGTCTATCCGGACGCACAACGGACGATCTGAATTATTGACAGAGCATCGGAATATCCGAAATCCGGATTCCACGTTTCGGTCCGATGCTCTAACGCCGCCGGCTGTTCCCATACGGGGCCGCCATGGTCCCGTAGCCACCGGCGCATGCCCTGAGGACATGGTGCGAGAAGGCAAGACATGGAAACGCTCAACGTAAGCAATGTGAACCTGACCTATCCGGGTCTCCACTCGGACGAAGCGGTGATTGCGCTGAAGGGCGTCAACCTGACGATCCACAGCGGCGACTTCGTGGTGGCGCTGGGCGCTTCCGGCTGCGGCAAGACCACGCTGCTCAACCTGATGGCCGGCTTCATGGCGCCGACCGCCGGCGACATCACGCTGGGCGGCCGACGCGTCACCGGGCCGGGCGCCGACCGCGGCGTGGTGTTCCAGAAGCATGCGCTGCTGCCCTGGCTCAACGTCATCGACAACACCGAATTCGGCCTCAAGCTTCAGGGCGTGCCGAAGGATCAGAGACGCGAGCGCGCCGTGCGCAATCTGGCGCTGGTCGGCCTGCAGGACTTCCACAGGCACATGATCTACCAGCTTTCCGGCGGCATGCAGCAGCGCGTGGGCATTGCACGGGCGCTGACCTGCGACCCGGCCATGCTCCTGATGGACGAGCCGATGGCCGCTCTCGATGCGCTGACGCGCGAGACCATACAGGAACTGCTGCTCAGGGTCTGGCAGCACACCAACAAGATGTTCTTCTTCATCACCCACAGTGTCGAGGAAGCGCTGTTCCTCGGCTCGCGGCTCATCGTCATGTCGCCACGGCCGGGCCGCATCACCCACACCTACGACCTCGACTTCAACCGCCGTTTCCTCGAAAGCGGGGATGCGCGCGCAATCAAGTCCAGCCCCGACTTCATCGAAATGCGGGAAATCATACTGGGGATCATCTATGGCGACGAGCGAGCATCAGGAAATCCGGAGCTGGCCCATGCTTGAGCGGCTGTCCAAGGCGAAATCCGCACAACCCGGCAAGGTCTATGGCGCACCGGGCGAGGGCTACAGCGGCCATATCAGCCTCATCACGGCACTGGTGCTGATCGCGCTCTGGTTCCTCGTCACCTCGATGGGATGGGTGAGGCCGCTGTTCCTGCCTTCTCCGATTGCCGTCTACAACAAGTTCATCCTTGCCATGACCGACGGCGTTGCCAACTCCACGCTCATCCAGCACACGCTCGCCAGCCTCGGCCGCGTCTTCGGCGCCTTCGCGCTGGCCTGCGTGACGGCCATTCCGATCGGCATCCTGATGGGCGTCAACCGCGTCGTTCGCGGCGTGCTCGACCCGATCATCGAGTTCTACCGGCCGCTGCCGCCGCTTGCCTATCTGCCGCTGGTCATCATCTGGCTGGGCATTGGCGAGTTTCCGAAAGTCTTCCTGATTTTCCTGGCGATCTTCGCGCCGATGGCGATCGCCGCCCGCGCCGGCGTGCGCTCGGTCTCGACCGAACAGATCCATGCCGCCTATGCGATGGGCGCGACCAGCCAGCAGGTGATCACGCAGGTCATCATGAAGGCGGCGCTGCCGGAAATCTTCACCGGCATGCGCATCGGCATCGGCGTCGGCTGGACGACGCTGGTGGCGGCCGAAATGGTGGCGGCCAGCCGCGGCCTCGGCTTCATGGTGCTGAATGCAGCCGAATATCTGGCGAGCGACACCGTCATCATGGGCATCATCGTGATCGGCGTCTTCGCCTTCGCCTTCGACCTGCTCATCCGCCATCTCGAAAAGGTTTTTATCCCGTGGAAGGGACGCATCTGACGGACCTTCAACCGAATGAACCTGACAAAAGCCGGCGTACCTCGCCGGCTTTTTTATATTTGCACCCGCGTCTCGTGCTCCGTGCACATGCTTCGTGCGCGGTAGCAATTTCAGCAGAAGTGCGCTGCGGTTGTGCGCTCCGCATCGCCCGAAAATAAAGGATCGGAGCATTTCTGCGATCCGGGGAAAAGTAGAAATGCTCCAATCCGGTGCAGCCGACACCTGCTGCGCCGCCATCCGATCAAGTGCCATTCACCACGCCGGCAAAAAACCGTCGCGGATCAGTACGGCAAGCGCCGCCAACCGCCCCTTGCCGAGCCTCACGCACGCATGCAGGGAAGCTGCCACGCGCGCGATGATCACTCAGGCCGGCAACCCGGAGGCAAAGCTATGCAGCTTTCGCCATGAGCCCGGTCTCCATGCGGTAGGAAATCGCCTCCGCCACATGGATGCGGCCCATGCCCTCGCTACCGTCGAGATCGGCCAGCGTGCGTGCTACTTTCAGCACGCGATGATAGGCACGGCCGGAGAAGCCGAGCTTTTCGCTGGCATCCTGCAGAAGCACCATTCCTCCCTGATCGGGGGTGGCGACCGCCTCGATCAGCGAAGGTGGGCATTGGGCGTTGGTCAGCGCTCCATCGGCACCCAGCGCCTCGAAGCGGGCGCGCTGGAGATCGCGCGCCCGCGCCACGCGCGCGGCGACGGCAGCGCTCGCTTCCGACTTTCCCGGGCGGATCAGGTCGGCAGCTGAAACCGCCGGCACCTCTATCCTGAGATCAATGCGGTCCAGCAAGGGTCCGGAGATGCGCGCCTGATATTCCGTTCGGCATCGCTCGCCGCGCGCGCAGCGGAAACCGGGCTCGCCGGCCATGCCACAGCGGCAGGGATTCATGGCGGCGACCAGCTGGATCCGTGCCGGATAGCTGATGCGGTGATTGGCACGCGCGATCATGCAGGAACCCGTTTCGAGCGGCTGGCGCAGGGCATCGAGCGTCTGCGGCGAAAATTCGGGAAACTCATCCAGAAACAGCACACCGTGATGGGCCAGCGATATCTCACCGGGACGCGCCCTGAACCCGCCGCCCACCAGCGCCGCCATCGAGGCGGAATGATGCGGGGCGCGGAACGGCCGGCGATCGGTGAGCCGCCCGCCCGCCAGTTCCCCGGCAATCGACGCGATCATCGACACGTCCAGCAATTCGCGCGGGGAAAGCGGCGGCAGGATCGACGGCAGCCGCTGGGCCAGCATGGATTTTCCCGAGCCCGGCGGACCGGTCATCAGCAGATTGTGACCGCCTGCGGCCGCCACCTCCAGCGCCCGGCGCGCACTTTCCTGCCCCTTGATGTCGGCCAGATCCGGCAGATCGGTGCTGCCGGCACGCACGCCGGGCTCAGGCCTTGTGAGCACCTGCGTGCCCCGGAAATGATTGGCGAGCGCAATCAGGCTGCGCGGCGCCAGAAGATCGAACTCGCCGCCCGCCCACGCCGCCTCGGCCCCGCAATCATGAGGACAGATCAGCCCCCGGCCCTCACCATTGGCGGCAATCGCCGCCGGGAGTGCTCCGGCGACCGAAGCGATGGCGCCGTCCAGCGACAGTTCCCCCAGAACCACATAGGCGCTCAGCGCCTCGCCCGGAATGACCCCGATCGCGGCCATCAGCCCCAGCGCAATCGGCAGGTCGTAATGGCTGCCTTCCTTGGGCAGATCGGCAGGCGCCAGATTGACCGTCACGCGTTTGGCGGGCATCGACAGGCCGGAGGCATGAAGGGCGGCCTGCACACGCTCGCGGCTTTCCGCGACCGCCTTGTCGGGCAGGCCGACGATGGACATGCCCACCTTTCCCGGCGCCACCATGATCTGCACGTCGACGGGCACCGCCTCGATGCCCTGAAAGGCCACCGTTCGCACGCGTGAAACCATGCTATGCCTCCCCCTGTGCGTCTCTGGAGCGCGCCCCGGGACGTCAAAACCCGAGTTCGCCCGTCGGGCCGGACCTTCCCCTTGGTCAGGCACACAGGAAAGCACGATTTCTCAAAGCGCGCAAGAACAATACAGGAACAAATACCAGTTCTGAGTGCACTCAGGTTGCAGACAATTGCAAAAGCGGAACAGACGTTCCTGCTGCCCCTGCGTCAGAATTTTCTCGATGCCCCTTGGGAAGCGTCCTGACCCGTGCGGCCGGCCAAAACCTTTCAGGTGCCCCGTGGCTTCGCCCTGCTGGTGGCCTGCGCCTGAAGCGGGTTCTCCGGCCAGACATGTTTTGGATAGCGCCCGCGCATATCGGAGCGCACATCCGCCCATGAGCCGCGCCAGAAGCCCGGCAGGTCGCGCGTGGTCTGGATCGGCCGGTGTGCCGGGGACAGCAGTTCCAGCGTCAGCGGCACGGTGCCGCCGGCAATGGCCGGGTGGGTGGCGAGACCGAACAGTTCCTGTACGCGGATGGCCAGCACCGGCTGCTCGCCATCATAGCGGACCGGCACGTGGCTGCCCGATGGCGCATCGAAATGGGTGGGCGCCAGCGCATCGATGCGCCGCTGAAGATCGTGCGGCACCAGCGCGGTGAGGCCGGCAATGAGCGCGCCGCCGCTGATGGAGGCGAGCGAGGCCGAGCCGGTGAGGAAGGGCAGCAGCCAGTCCTCAAGCCGGGCGGTCAGCGCCTCGTCGCCCATATCCGGCCACGGATCGCCAAGACCCTTGTGCAGCCATGACAGGCGCTGGCGCAGCGTCATTGCCTCCTTGCCCCATGGCAGGATGGAGACACCGTGCGCTCGCACAGCATCGAGCACGGCTTCATTCGCCGTGTCGCCGGTCGGGGCGGGCAGCATGCGCTCGGCAAGCACGATGGCGCCCAGACGGCTTTGCTCGCGCACCCGCACGCTGCGGCGCTCGAGATCGAACAGCGTGTCGCGACGGCTTTCGATGGCGTGGCCGAGAAGCGCGCGGATGTCGTCCTCGCCTACGGCGGCTGCGGCCATGATGCGCGCATTCTGCGCCTTGCCCTGCAAGTCTGCGACGACGAGAAAGGGTTCCGCAGCCAGCGGATCGGCCGCATCGAGCATCGCGCCCGAACCGTTGGCGAGCACGAAGCGGCCGCGTTCGCCGCGCGCCTTGGCGACGCGATCCGGCCATGCGTGCAGCAGCAGTGTGCCGGGCGAGGATGGGTCGTCGCTGTTCACGCCCCCGCCGGCGCTGCGGGCCAGCCGCTGCGCCAATTGCCGCGCCGCATTGGCGCGGGGTGATTTTTCGCCGGCAAAGCGCATCAGCCGCCGTTCCAGATCGGCGCTGTCGCCGCCCAATCCGCGTTCGGTCAGAAGCACGGCGAGAAGGGCCGCGTCCCGCTCACGCCCATTTCGGGCAGCCTCGGCCACCATATGGGCAAGCCGCACCGGCAGAGCGAGGCGTCGCATCGCCTGCCCGGTTCCGGTCAGGCGGCCGTCCGCATCGATGGCATCCAGCGTGCGCAAAAGATTGCGCGCCTCATTGAGCGCCGGGCCGGGCGGAGGATCGAGGAAGGCAAGGCTTGCGGGATCGGCAACGCCGAAGGCCGCGCAGTCCAGCAACAAGCCGGAGAGGTCGGCGGCGAGGATTTCGGGCGGCGTGAAGGCGGGCAGCGCCGCCGTCTGCTCGGCCCGCCACAGCCGGATTGCCACGCCAGGCTCCGTGCGCCCGGCTCGCCCGGCGCGTTGATCGGCCGAGGCGCGCGACACGCGCACCGTCTCCAGCCGGGTGAGGCCGCTGGCGGGCTCATAGGCAGGCAGGCGCGCCAGTCCGCTGTCGATGACGACGCGCACGCCGTCTATGGTGATCGAGGTCTCGGCGATCGCAGTGGCCAGCACCACCTTGCGGCTGCCAGCGGGCGGCGGGCGGATGGCGGCGTCCTGCGCCTTCGCATCCATCATGCCGTAGAGCCGCACGATGTCGGTGTCGGCCCCGATGCGCCCTTCCAGACGCTCGGCGGTGCGCTCGATCTCGCGCTGGCCGGGCAGGAAGGCAAGCACGCTGCCGGCCTCTTCCAACAGGGCCGCGCGGATGGCGGCGGCCATGGCATCCTCGACCGGCGTGCTGGCGGGGCGTTCCCGATAGCGGATGTCGACGGGAAAGGCGCGGCCCTCGCTCTCGATCACCGGGGCGCCGTCCAGCAGCTTGGCCACGCGCGCGCCGTCCAGCGTCGCCGACATGGCCAGCAGGCGCAGATCGGGACGCAGCGCACCCTGCACGTCGAGCGCCAGCGCGAGGCCGAAATCGCCATCCAGCGAGCGTTCGTGGAACTCGTCGAAGATCACGGCCTTTATGCCGGGCAGTTCGGGATCGTCGAGGATCATGCGCGCCAGCACGCCCTCGGTGGCAACAAGGATGCGGGTGCGCTCTGAAACGCGCTTTTCCATGCGCATGGCATAGCCGACCGTCGCGCCTGGCTCCTCGCCCAGAAGGGAGGCCATGCGCCGCGCAGCGGCGCGGGCGGCCAGCCGCCGCGGTTCCAGAAGCACGATGGTGCCACCCTCACGCCAGCCGGCATCGAGCAGGCTGAGCGGCACCAGCGTCGTCTTGCCGGCGCCCGGCGGGGCAACCAGCACCGCCTTGTTGCCCCGCTCCAGCGCCGTACCCAGATCGGCCAGAACGACGGTGACCGGAAGCTCCGGCAGCGAAACCTTGCTCATCGGGCGATCAGACCGGTTCCCAGCCGTCATGTTCGCCGGCGCGGAAGATGGCGTCGATGACCTTCTGGTTCAGCACCGATTCCTCCAGCGTGAAGACACGGTCTGTCCCTCCGCGAGCAGCCCGCACGAACGCCTCGACCTGAAGGCGATATTGCTGCGCGCCGGGGAAGCGGAAAACCTGCGCCGCATCGTGGTTCTGGTTGTGCAGCGTCACCACATGATCATCATAAAGCCCGGCGTTGAAGGGCGAAGCGATCTCGATGAAACCCCTGTCGCCATGGAAAACCATGATCTGGCGCGCGGCCATCTGCGTCGACAGATAGAAGGACAGCTCGAAGGTGCCGAAATCGGCACGCACCGAGGAATAGATGTCGGTGCCGAATGTCTGGTCACGCTCGATGCTGACCTGCACGCGCAGAGGCTCGCTGCCTGTCGCGAAGCGCGTCGTCACCGTCGGATAGACGCCGATGTCGGGCAGCGCGCCGCCACCGAGATCGGGCTGGTTGCGCATGTTGTGCGGATCGACATTGAAATACGAAAAAGCGCCCTGCACGTGGCGCAGCCGGCCGATGGCACCTTGCGCGATCAGTTCCCGCACCTTGATCCACTGCGGATGGTGAACGACCATGAAGGCCTCGCTGACCAGCACATCGTGACGGTCGCGCAGCACGATCAGTCGTGCAATATGATCCGCGTTCAGCGCCAGCGGCTTTTCCACGAGCACATGCTTGCCGGCCTCGATGGCCTTTGCCGTCCAGATGACATGCTGAGAGGTGGGCAGGGGAATATAGACGCCGTCCACTTCCGGGAAGGCCAGCAGTTCCTCATAGGAGCCGAAGGCATGCGGTGCGTTCCACTGGTCGGCCAGTTGCCGGGCGCGGGCCGGATCGCGGCTGGCGATGGCCGCCACCACGCCATTGTCGGAACCGGCGATGGCCGGCAGCAATTGCTCGCGCGCGATCTTCGCCGTTGAAAGGACACCCCAGCGGAACATGGTCCTACCTCCAGAATTATCGGCCCGGATTTGCCCCAAAGGAGCGGAAAAGCCAAGCGGCCGGAAGATTACCTTTTAGCCGCGCCAGCGAAAGAAATCCACGAAGGCCCTGAGCGCCGGGCGCATCTGCTTGCGGCTGGGATAATAGACGAAGAACCCGTCAAAGGGCGGGCACCAATCCTCCAGCAGGCGCACCAGCCGCCCGTCGGCCAGAGGCTGGCGCACATAGTCCTCGAAGACGAAGGCGATGCCCGCGCCATCGAGCGCGGCCTGCACGATCACCCGGTCCTCGCCGAGGATCAGTGGGCCATCTACGTCCATGACGATCTCCTCGCCTTCCTTTTCGAATTCCCAGCGATAGATGACGCCGCTGGAAAAGCGGAAGCGGATGCAGCGATGGCCTGCAAGGTCGTGCGGATGCCGGGGCCATTCCCTGCCCTTGAGGCAGGAGGGAGCGGCCACGACTGCACCGCGCAGCTGCGGGCCGATGCGCACGGCGATCATGTCGCGCTGCAGGCTTTCGCCGAGCCGCACACCGGCATCGAAGCCGCCCTCCACGACATCGGTGAAGCGGTCCTCGCTGACGATCTCCAGCGTGATCTCCGGATAGGCGGCGGCGAAGGCGGCAAGGCGCGGGGCGAGCGCCAGCTCGGCGGCGGTGCGCGGCACGTTGAGGCGCAGCTTTCCGGCGGGCCTGTCGCGCGCCTCGACCGCCTGTTCCAGCGCAAGGTCTATTTCCGAGAGCGCCGGCCGCAGCCGCTCCAGCAAGGCAACGCCTTCCTCAGTCGGGGCGACGCTGCGCGTGGTGCGTGCCAGCAGCCGCACCCCAAGACGCGCCTCCAGCACCGAGACGGCATGGCTGACCGCCGATGGGGCAATGCCCAGTTCCCGCGCGGCGGCGCGGAAGCTGCCGTGCTGCGCAACGACCGAAAGAACGGCGAGATGGGAAAGCTGGTTACGCGACATTGATATAAAATATAGAATAGCCAATGCACAAACAAACGGATTATCGAACGATGATCCGGCTCCTATCTCTGCCTCATCCCACACAGGAGGCTTGCAGATGCAACCACGCAAACTTGGAACAGAACTCACCGTCAATCCCATCGGCCTCGGCTGCATGGGCATGAGCTTCGCCTATGGAGGACAGGAGGAAAAAGACTCCATCGCCACCCTGCACCGGGCCGTGGAGATCGGTGTCGATTTCTTCGACACGGCGGAAGTCTACGGCCCGTTCGAGAACGAGCGCCTCGTCGGCAAGGCGCTGATGGGCGTGCGCGACAAGGTCACCATCGCCACCAAGTTCGGCTTCAGGATCAGCGACGAAGGCACCGGGGCCGGGCGCATGGCGGGCGTGGACAGCCGCCCCGAGCACGTCAAGGCGGTGGCGGAGGCTTCGCTGAAGCGCCTCGGCACCGATGTCATCGACCTCTATTACCAGCACCGCGTCGATCCCTCGGTGCCGATCGAGGATACGGTCGGCGCGATGGCCGATCTGGTGCGCGAGGGCAAGGTGCGCGCGCTCGGCCTTTCGGAAGTGAGCCCGCAGACCCTGCGGCGCGCCCAAGCGGTTCACCCGATCGCCGCCGTGCAGAGCGAATATTCGCTGTGGAGCCGTGAACCGGAGGACGAGATTTTTGCCGTCTGCCGGGAACTCGGCGTTGGCTTCGTGCCCTACAGCCCACTCGGGCGCGGCCTGCTCACCGGCACCATCCGCAAGGCCGACGCACTGGGCGAAGACGACTGGCGCCGCACCCTGCCGCGCTTTCAGGCCGAGGCGATGGAAGCCAATGAACGGCTGGTGGCGTTGCTGGAACAGATGGCTGAGGGCAAGGGCGTGACGGCAGCGCAACTGGCGCTGGCCTGGGTGCTGCATCAGGGCGATTTCATCGTGCCGATCCCCGGCGCACGCCGCATTGACCATCTGGAACAGAATGTGGCGGCAGCGCAGATCGCGCTGAGCGAGGCCGAGGTGGCCGACATCGGGGCTGCCCTGTCGCCGGACAAGGTGGCCGGCAAGCGCTACACGGAAGAAGCGTTGTCGCTTACCAACGGCTAAAACGATTGCGGGCAGGCGGATCGCTCCGCCTGCCCGCTTATTGATGTCTTCAGGCCGTTCAGCCGCGCAGCGCACCGCCGGTCTGCTTCTTCACATTCTCGACGATGCGGCCAGCCAGCGCCTCGAAATCCTCTTCCGTCAGTGTCTTTTCAACCGGCTGGATGGTGACTTCGATGGCGATGGATTTCTTGCCCTCACCCAGAGAAGCCCCCTCGAAAATGTCGAACACATTGACGTCGGTGACCAGCTTCCTGTCGGCGGCAAGGGCTGCCTTGACCAACGAACCGGCCTCGACAGCTTTTTCAACCACGAAGGCGAAATCGCGCTTCACCGCCTGGAAGGCGGAAAGCTCCAGCTTCGGCTTGGTGCGGGTCGGCTTGGCCTTGGCCTCAGGGATGGCATCCACGAACACCTCGAAGCCGGCCAGAGGGCCGCTGGCGTCGAGCGCTTCCAGCACCTTCGGGTGGAACTCGCCGAAATGGCCGAGCACCACCTTGGGACCGAGTTTTATCACACCCGAGCGACCCGGATGATACCAGCCGGGCGCGGCCGCCTCGATCTGCAAGCGATCCACCGGCGCGCCGCAGGCTTCCAGCGCAGCGATGGCATCGGCCTTGGCGTCATAGACGCCGACCGGTGCGGCATTGCCGTTCCAGTAGCGGCCCGAGCCCTCCAGCTTCGCCGTGCCCCGGCGGATGCCGGCAGCGACGCGTCGCTGCTTTTCCGGTGTATCGCCCTCATAAGTGCCGGAAACCTCGAACAGGGCGACATCGCCCATGCCGCGATCCGCGTTGCGCTGGGCGGCGGCGATCAGACCGGGCAGCAGCGAGGGGCGCATATCGGACATGTCGGCGGCAATCGGGTTGGCGAGCTTCAACGCCGCCTGCCCGCCGCCGAACAGTTCAGCGTGCTTTGCCGGGATGAACGACCATGTGACCGCTTCCAGCATGCCGCGCACGGCCAGAGCGCGCCGGGCGAAGCGGCTGCGGATTTGCAGGGTGGTGAGGATCTTGCCGTTGACCGCATCGTGGCTGGACAACGGCCGAGACTCGATCTCGTCGACGCCGTGGATGCGCATCACCTCTTCCACCAGATCGGCCTTGCCATCGACATCCGGCCGCCATGACGGCACCTCGACATCCACCACATCGCCATTGCCGAGCGGTTTGAAGCCGAGGCGGGTGAGGATCGACAGGCTCGCGTCCCTGGGCACGTCGAGGCCGGTGAGCCGCTTCACTTCCGAAAGCGGGAAGGAGACGATCTTCGGCTTATGGCCGGCATAGCCGACCACCTGCGCCTCAGTCGGCTCGCCACCGCACAGGTCGAGAACAAGACGGGTCGCCAGTTCCAGCCCCGGCACCATGTATTCGGGGTCGGCACCACGCTCGAAACGATAGCGGGCGTCGGTGATGATGCCGAGCGCGCGGCCGGTGCGGGCGACGTTGAGCGCATCCCAGAGTGCGGATTCGATCAGCACATCGGTGGTGTTCTCGTCACAGCCGGAAAGCTCGCCGCCCATGATGCCGGCGATGGATTCCACGCCCTTGTCGTCGGCGATGACGCACATCTCCGGCGTCAGCTGATACTCGCGCCCGTCCAGCGCCAGAACCTTCTCACCGGCCTGAGCGCGACGCACAACAAGATTGCCGGCGACCTTCTTCGCATCGAACACATGCAGCGGACGGCCACGGTCGAAGGTGATGTAGTTGGTGATGTCGACCAGCGTGTTGATGGGGCGCAGGCCGATGGCGATCAGCCGTTTCTGCATCCATTTCGGCGACGGGCCGTTCTTCACGCCGCGCACGAGGCGCAGCGCGAAGCCGGGGCACAGGTCGGGTGCCTCGATGGTGAGCTTCACCGGCGTTTCGCCCTTGCCGGAAACCGGCTCGACCGGCGCTGTCTTCAGCGTGCCGAGGCCGGAGGCGGCGAGGTCGCGCGCGATGCCGTAGACGCCGGTGGCGTCGGGACGATTGGGCGTCAAATTGATCTCGATGACCGGATCGTCCAGTTCCGCCCAGCTTGCGTAAGACGTGCCGACCGGCGCGTCGGCGGGCAGATCGATGATGCCGTCATGCTCGTCGGAAAGCTGCAGTTCGCGCTCCGAGCACATCATGCCGTGGCTCTCGACGCCGCGGATCTTGCCGACCGAAAGCGTAACGTCGATGCCGGGCACATAAGTGCCGGGAGCGGCGAAGGCGCCAACCAGACCGGCCCGCGCGTTGGGCGCGCCGCAGACGACCTGTATGGGCGCACCCGAGCCGGTGTCGACCGACAGAACGCGCAGCTTGTCGGCGTCGGGGTGCTTTTCGGCGGTCAGCACCTTTGCAATGACGAAGGGCTTCAGGGCCGCCTTGTCGTCGACGGATTCGACTTCGAGGCCGATGGCCGTCAGCCGTTCGACGATCTCGTCCAGCGTGGCGTCGGTTTCGAGGTGCTCTTTCAGCCAGGAGAGGGTGAATTTCATGTGTCTGTTCCTTGCCGCGAGATCAGTTGCTCAGTCCGCCGAACAGGGTCGGCAGGTCGAGCGGGCGGAAACCGTAATGCTGGAGCCAGCGCACATCGGCGTCGAAGAAGGCGCGCAGATCCGGCATGCCGTATTTCAGCATGGCGATGCGGTCGATGCCCATGCCCCAGGCAAAGCCCTGATACTCATCCGGATCGAGCCCGCCAGCGCGCATCACATTGGGGTGGACCATGCCGCAGCCGAGAATTTCCATCCAGTCATTGCCCTCGCCGAAGCGCACCTCGCCCGGCCGCGAGCGATCGCACTGGATGTCCACTTCCAGAGACGGCTCGGTGAAGGGAAAGAAGCTCGGACGGAAGCGCATCCTGACCGACGGCACCTCGAAGAAGGCCTTGCAGAATTCCTCCAGCACCCATTTCATGTTGGCGACATTGGCGGTCTTGTCGATGACCAGCCCCTCAACCTGATGGAACATGGGCGAGTGGGTGGCGTCGCTGTCCTGCCGGTATGTCTTGCCGGGGATGACGATGCGGATGGGCGGGCTCTCGCGCTCCATGGTGCGGATCTGCACCGGCGAGGTGTGGGTGCGGAGCACCTTGCGCTCGCCCTTTTCGTCCGGCTGGAAGAAGAAGGTGTCGTGCATCTCGCGCGCCGGATGGCCTTCGGGGAAGTTCAGCGCGGTGAAGTTGTAATAGTCGGTCTCGATATCCGGCCCTTCGGCGATGGCGAAGCCGAGATCGCCGAAGATGGCGGCGATTTCGTCGATGACCTGGCTGATGGGATGGATGCGGCCGCGCTCAGCCGGAGAGGAACGCACCGGCAGCGTGACGTCTACCTTCTCGGCCTCCAGCCGCGCGGTGATGGCGACGTCGCGCAATTCAGTCCGGCGGGCGGAGAGCGCCTCGGTGATGCGGTTCTTCAGGCCATTGATCGCCGGGCCCTTCACCTGCCGTTCCTCGGCGCTCATCGTGCCCAGTGTCTTCAGCAGTTCCGAGATCGAGCCCTTCTTGCCGAGTGCAGAAACCCTGACCGCTTCGATCGCGGCCTCGTCACCCGCGCCGGCAATCGCGTCCGACAGCGTTCGTTCCAGTTGGTCGATATCCGTCATGATTGTCCTCTGGGCCGCTCGTGGCCGGTAGCTTGAAGAGATGGCGCGGATGCCGGTCCGGCATCAAGCGCATTTTTCAGGAAAGACGTGGCCTTGACCGCATAAAGCGCATCCTTGCCCAGCAGCGCTTCCGGCAAAAGCCGCAACGGCGTGAGCCAGCGGTGAAAGAAGGCGACGAGGCGGGCCAGCGGCGGCATGACGGCCGACGGAGCTGCGCCATGATAGGCGGCAAACGCATGGGCCGGCGTATCGGGAGAGATCGCACGCGCGGTAATTTGCAGGAACAGCAGCCACAGGTCGCGCGCCTGCGCCATCGCAAGCGGCATCACCGCTTCCGGCTCTTCCTCGAAATCCAGGAAACCGACACGCCCGTCACCTTTCGCCGGATCGGGCAGGAACATGTCGCGCGGATGCGGCCTGCCATGGCAAAGTCCGGCCCGATGCGCAGCTCCCAGCCCTTCGGCGAGCGTCACCAGCAAAGCGTCGTGGGCAGCGGGGTCGGCGGCGTGCAGGTCACCGAGACGCGCCTGCGCTACCCTGCCGACATCGGAAAGCACCAGAACAGCCTCATTACCGAACACTACATCGGCCACCGGCAGGCCGGCGTTCCGAAACAGGTTCATCTTGCGCCGTTCCCGCTCCACACCAAGCGATCCCGGCGCGGCGCGCGAGGAGCGCAGGAAAACCGGCAGAAGCGGAGAAATGGCGCGATGAAGGAGCTTGCCGAAAGGCTGGCGCTCGACATCATAGCGCTTGATCCAGACGTGGCGCCCGTCGATATCGGCCCGCGCAACGCGCGCACGCGCATTCGCCGCCAGAAGGCGCACCAGCGTCGCCAGCCCTTCGGCGGAAAGCATATCCGTGCTGTCGTCCTGTACGGCCTTGCTCATCTCGTTCCATAAGAAAAACCCGCGCCAGCCCTGCCAGCGCGGGTTTCCCAAATCGTAGTGTTGCAGAACTTCGGGAAAACGCTGGCTTAAGCTACAGCGCTTTCAAAAGCGTTCGGCGTGGTGTCCTTGAGATACTCAAGCGCAGTCTTCGACTTCGCCACCAGAGCGGCGAAAGCCTGCGGCTCATGAATGGCCATGTCGGACAGAACCTTGCGGTCGATCTCGATGCCGGCCTTGTTCAGACCGTCGATGAAGCGGCCGTAGGTCAGGCCGTGTTCACGCACCGCAGCGTTGATGCGCTGGATCCACAGGGCGCGGAAGTTGCGCTTGCGGGCCTTGCGGTCGCGATAGGCGTACTGCAGCGACTTCTCGACCGCCTGCTTGGCGATGCGGATGGTGTTCTTGCGACGGCCGTAAAAGCCCTTGGCGGCTTTCAGAACCTTCTTGTGCTTGGCGTGGCCGGTAGTGCCTCTTTTCACGCGCATGTCATGATCTCCTTAATATCGTTCCAACCGGCTCAGATGCCGCCGCCGTTAGGCAGGAAATTCCTGATGACCTTCTTGGCATCCGGCTCTGCGAGAACCATGGTGCCGCGGGCATCGCGGATGAACTTGTTGGACCGCTTGATCATGCCGTGGCGCTTGCCGGCGGCAGCCGAAAGCACCTTGCCGGTGCCGGTGATCTTGAACCGCTTCTTGGCGGAAGATTTGGTCTTCATCTTGGGCATTTTGCTTGTCTCCTTATCGGGCGGGTTCGCCCTTGTCTTCGCTCCGGACCGACCAAAGTCCGGAAAGCAAGCGAAACCGCCACGGCATGCCCTGCCGGGCGGTTTTCATGAACGGCGGGTCTATACGGCAATGCCGCACAAAGCGCAACACCCCGTCGTCAGCGACATGGCTTCAGGGCACCGTGAACAGAACCGGCAGCACACCCGCCATCTGGGCGCTGTCGATCGATTCGAAGAAAGGCATAGCGAGCAGGAAGACCAGTCCGTCGAGAAGAGTGGTCTTCAGCAGTTTCGGCTGGAAGGAACCGGTATCGCCCTCATCATAGAGCGACAGCCGGGGGAAGAAACGCGGCACCCGTGCCAGATAGGCTTCATAGGGCGCGCCGAGAACCTCCTTGAGAAACCGCTCCTCGCGCAGGATGACGACGTGAAAAGCCAGAGCGCACAAAAGCGCGAAGCCGAACATGGCGGTGAACGAGCCCATCTGGGCGCCGACGCCGGCAGCCGCCACGGTCGAGAACACATAAAGGGGATTGCGTGTGATCGAATAGGGACCGCCGGTCACCACCTCGGCGGATTTGCGGCCACCGATATAAAGCGTCGACCAAAGGCGGCCGACGATACCCAGAAAGATCAGCAGAACACCGAACATCTCGATGGTCTCATGCACCACGGATTCCGGCGGGAAAGTCGACTGCCCGATCAGAAGCAGGGCGCACATGACAACCACCAGCGCCGCCAGAACATAGCGGCGGGTGCGCTGATAGCGACTGAGGCTGGGCCTTGCCTGATCGTTGCCTGTCTTCGGCGTGGCGTTCTGTGCAACGGTCATCGGCGGCGTCCTTGTTCCGGTTGAGGCCCTGTGCAGCAAAGTTGCGGCATGATCATGGCGCAGAAATCAGAAACGGGAAGCCTTTTCAGGCGGGTATAAAATTTTTCGCGGCAGGCCCGGCACACGGAGCAGCCTCTGCCTGAAAAGCAAACGGCGCCGCCATTTCTGGCAGCGCCGCAAATTCTCTTGCCGGCTCACGCGTCAGCGCGGTGCCAGCACCATCATCATCTGGCGGCCTTCGAGCTTGGGCTCGGCTTCGACCTTGGCGATCGTGGCGGTCTCTTCGCGCACCTTGTTGAGAAGCTGCATGCCGAGCTCCATGTGAGCCATTTCGCGGCCACGGAAGCGCAGCGTCACCTTGACCTTGTCACCCTCATCGAAGAACCGGCGCGCCGCCTTCATCTTGACCTCGTAATCGTGGTCGTCGATGTTCGGGCGCATCTTGATCTCCTTGATCTCGATGACCTTCTGGTTTTTGCGGGCTTCAGCCGCCTTCTTCTGGGTGGCGTATTTCAGCTTGCCGAGATCGAGAATCTTGGCGACCGGCGGATTGGCATTGGGAGAAATCTCGACGAGGTCCAGCCCGGCCTCTTCAGCGAGCAGCATCGCGTCGCTTGTGGCGATTTCGCCGCGATTGTTGCCGTCGGCATCGATGAGCTGGATACGGGGAACCTTGATGTCCCGGTTAGCGCGCGGCCCGTCCTTGGTGGGCGCTGCTGCTTTGAAAGGTCTGCGAATGGTCGTATTCTCCTCGAATTATTGATATGCGAGTGCGGAGGCGCCTTTGCGGGGAACGCCTATGTGGGGAACGGGTGCGCGGTGTCAATAGCACAGCAAACAACGAAAATCACGAAAATCCGTTGCGCCTGTCAGCATGAGGTGCAGAAAGCGCATGAGCGCTTTCTCATGCAGCCAGGCGCTGCGAGCAAGATCACCTTCCAGGGAAGCATAACATGAATACACGCCAAGTCGAGTTCGTGGATGTCGACGGCACAAGCATCGCCGTGCGCCGTCAGGAAGGCGACGCGCCGGGGGTCATGTGGCTTGGGGGCTACAAGTCCGACATGCTGGGCACCAAGGCCGAAGCGCTTGCCGAATGGGCAACGGGACAGGGTCGCGCCTTTCTGCGCCACGACTATTCGGGCCATGGCGAATCAGGCGGCGAGTTCGCAGACGGCACCATCTCGAAATGGCTGCGCGAGAGCCTTGCCGTTTTTGCCCGCCACACGCGCGGACCGCAGGTGCTCGTCGGCTCGTCCATGGGCGGGTGGATTGCGCTGCGTATGGTGCAGGAACTGCTGAAGGCGGGCGAAAGCCGCGTCCGGGGGCTGGTGCTGATCGCGCCCGCGCCGGACTTCACCGCCGAACTGGTGGAACCGGCCATGACCGATGAACAGCGCCACGAACTGGCGGAACAGGGTTATTTCGAGATTCCCTCAGACTATGTCGACGAACCCTATATCTACACGCGCGACCTGATCGAGGACGGGCGGGCGAATCTTATGATGAGTGCCCCGATCGACACGCACTGCCCGGTTCATATCCTGCAGGGCATGCAGGATGAATCGGTGCCGCATTCCCATGCGCTGAAGCTCGTCGGCCTTCTGCCGGCCGACGACGTCACGCTCTCGCTGGTGCCGGATGGCGACCACCGCCTGTCGCGGCCGCAGGACATCGATCTGCTGATTTCAGCCGTGCGCGACATGGCAGCGCAAGCCAGCCGGCAAAATACCTGATCCCCCTTCCCTCGCGAGCTTCCGCCATATGCGCATATCCATTCCCGTATCGGCCTTCGTGGCCGCCATTGTCGGCTTCGGCGGAACGCTCGCCATCGTCATCGCCGCCGCCGTGGCGGTGGGCGCAACCCAGTTGCAGACGGCAAGCTGGGTCACCGCGCTCTGCCTTGCCATGGCATTCGAGACGGCATGGCTTTCATGGCGCACGAAAATGCCGGTCATCACTGCCTGGTCGACACCGGGCGTTGCGCTGATTGCCGCTTCCAGCGGCTTTTCCATGAACGAGGCGGTTGGCGCCTTTCTGATTGCCGGCGCGCTCCTCGTGGCCACGGCTCTTTTCCGTCCGCTGACCACGCTGATCTCGCGCATCCCGGCCTCGGTCGCCTCCGGCATGCTGGCCGGCATCGTCGTGACCTTTGCCACCGAAGCGGCAAAGACGGTGCCGCTCGATCCATGGCTGATCGTGCCGCTGATTGCCGCCTTCTTCGTACTCAGGCTGATCAACCCGGCCATTTCCGTTCTCGCGGTGCTGATCGGCGGCGGGGCCGCGGCTTTCCTGACCGGCCGCGTGGGCGGCCTGCCAACGCCGGAGATTTCGACGCTGACATGGATCTGGCCGGAATTTTCGGCCGGCGCCGTCGTCGGCCTCGCCGTGCCGCTTTATCTGGTCACCATGGCCTCGCAGAACCTGTCGGGCCTCGCCGTGCTGCGTGCCTCGGGTTATGAGCCCGACCCCGCCCCGCTGATTGGCGTCACCGGCCTTTTTTCGGTGCTGACCGCGCCTTTCGGGGCCTCGACCACCAATCTCGCGGCGATCTCGGCCGCCATCTGCACCGGACCGGACGTGCATCCCGATCCGGCCGAGCGCTGGAAGACCGGGCCATTCTACGCGCTCGCCTATCTGATCTTCGCTTTGTTCGGCGCCTCGCTGGTGGCGATCTTCGCGGTGCTGCCGCAAAGCCTCATCGCGCTGGTGGCGGGACTGGCGCTGCTCGGCCCCCTCACCAACGCCCTCACCATCGCCCTCCAGAAAGAAAACGAGCGCATGGCCGCGACCGTCACCTTTGCCGTCACCGCTTCGGGGCTTGTGCTGTTCGGCATCGGTTCCGCCTTCTGGGGGCTGGTGGCGGGCCTTGCCGTCCTCGCGCTCGACCGCTTCAAAAAAACCTAACGAAACCGGGAGCCTGCAAGGTTTCCGGCGGCTTTATCTTGAATCGCCATTTTTCGCTTCCCATGTTTTTTTCAGGCGGCCGGACCGGCCCGCTCCAACTGAAGGAACGCGAAGAACATGAACACGACTGCACTGATCCGCCCGGCATGGACGCCGGCGACCATCGCGCTGATGGTGATCGGCTTCATGGTGTTCTGGCCCCTCGGCCTCGCCATGCTCGCCTACATCATCTGGGGAGACAGGCTGGAAGGCTTCAAGAAGGACGTCAACCGGGCGACCGACGGCATCTTTGCCGGCTGCCGCCGTGGTGCCGACAAGGCGCAAGGCTGGGGCCGCACCCGCACCGGCAATGTCGCCTTTGACGACTGGCGCGAGAAGGAACTCTCCCGCCTTGACGAGGAACGCCGCAAGCTCGACGAAATGCTGAGCGAGTTCGATGAGTATGCGCGTGAGTTGCGTCGCGCCAAGGATCAGGAAGAATTCGATCGCTTCATGGCGAACCGCAACCGCTCGACCGCTCCTGCGACCACCGCAAGCACACCGAAGAAGCGTGGCGGGAAGTCGGACGACACCCTGCTCGACGATTGATCCTCAACCCCTCCTGCAACGAACGGCGTCGCCTTGCGGCGCCGTTTTCGTTTGTTCCTTCCGCCCGCCTTCAAATCACCCTTTATTCAGCCCGTTCATCCGGCCATTCATCCGGGGGGCGAATCGCCTATGGTGAGGTCATGTCATTCGGCTTCTTCCGCAATCTGAACCGACCCGCGAAGCCTGTGCCGCAGCAGCCGGAGCTGCGCGAGCATACGGTTGCCGGGCGCACGCTGCCGCTGCGCATCGTGGAGAACGGCCGCGCCCGCCGCCTGACCCTTCGCATCGATGCCGGCGGACAGGGATTGCGCATCACCGTGCCGCCCGGCCTGCGCCGCAGCGAGGTGGACAGTTTCCTGCATCGCCATCAGGACTGGCTGGAAGAGAAGCTGGCGAAAGTGCCGGACAGGCCCAATGTGCGCCCCGGCGTGAAGATACCGCTTTACGGCGTGCCGCATCTGATCGTGCATGAGCCGGGCAGGCGCGGCACGGTCAGCGTACGGGAGGATGAAGGCGGCCGGACCATCGTCGTGCATGGCGAGCGCATTCACCTGCCCCGACGGGTCGCCGATTTCCTGAAGCGCGAAGCCCGCCGCGAGATTTGCGCTCTGGTGGAAAAACACACCGCAGCCGTCGGCCGCAAGGCCAAAGCCGTGCGCTTCAGGGACACCACCAGCCGCTGGGGCTCCTGCACCTCGGACGGTACGCTGTCCTTCTCATGGCGGATCATGATGGCGCCGCGACCGGTCATCAACTACCTCGTCGCGCACGAGGTCGCGCATCTGCGCGAGATGAATCACGGGCCGAAATTCTGGAAGCTGTGCACGGAACTGTGCCCCGACACCGACCGCTGCAAGGCATGGCTGAAACGCAACGGCTCCGCCCTTCAGGCCATCGCCTTCGAGTGACCGGCGCACCCGCCCTCAGCCGGCAGCGTTTCAATCGTCCCGTCAATCGTCCCCGTCAATCGTCATTGGCAGCGTTGAGCTCGTCGGGATGAAGCGATTCGCCCGCGTGGCGCGGCCATGGCAGAAAATCGCGGTCGAAACCCTCGCCACCGAAGTAGTCCAGCGCCCGCTGGCCTTCCGCACCGTCCATACCGGCGCGCTGCAACAGCCAGGCGATGACCTCGCGGGCCTGCTCCAGCTTTTCTCTCGCTTCGCGTGCGGTGTCGCCGGTCATCGTCGTGTTCTCCTTTACAAGGAGTATCAGGCGCGCTTGGCCTCGACGCAATCCCAGAACAAGGCTGCGATGTCGGCGCCACCGAAGCGCTTCACCTCACGGATGCCGGTCGGCGAGGTCACGTTGATCTCGGTCATGTAGTCGCCGATCACGTCGATACCGACCAGAATGAAGCCACGCTCTTTCAGCGACGGGCCGATCGCCGCGCAGATCTCGCGTTCGCGAGCGGTCAGCTCGGTCTTCTCGGCGCGCCCGCCGACATGCATGTTGGAGCGCGATTCATGGTCGGCCGGCACGCGGTTGATGGCGCCCACCGGCTCGCCGTCAATGAGGATGATGCGCTTGTCGCCCTTGCGCACGTCCTTGAGATAACGCTGGACGATGAAGGGTTCGCGGAACATCTGCGAGAACATTTCCAGCAGCGACGACAGGTTCTGATCGTCGTCGCGCAGATGGAAGATGCCCGCACCGCCATTGCCGTAAAGCGGCTTGATGATGATGTCGCCATATTGCCGGCGGAAGTCGGCCACTTCCTGCGGATCCTTGGTGATCAGCGTCTCCGGCATCAGGTCGGCGAATTCGGTGACGAAGATCTTTTCTGGGCTGTTGCGCACCCAGGCCGGATCGTTGACCACCAGCGTGCGCGGATGGATGCGCTCCAGCATGTGGGTGGTGGTGATGTAGTTCATGTCGAAGGGCGGGTCCTGCCGCAGCAGAATGACGTCCATCTCCGAAAGATCGGTGCGCACCGGCTCGCCCAGCGTGAAATGACTGCCCTTTTCATCCCGCACCGTCATGTCCTCAAGACGGGCATATACTTTGCCATCCAGCAAAGAGAGGCGGTCAGGCGTATAGTGATAAAGTGCATGGCCGCGCCGCTGCGCCTCCAGAGACAGCGCGAATGTGGTGTCGCCGGCAATCGACACCGTGGAAATATGGTCCATCTGAACCGCAATTTTGAGGGGCATGGAAGGCTCTCCGTCGTCCTGAGGCGTGAGATATAAGGAACTTGATCTCACCTGCCAATGCGGAGGCTGGCGAACATTGTTACAGCCGTGAAATAAGATTTCATCAGATACTTTTCCTAAAGGCTTTTCTGGCAGGGTGGCCAAAGTTTCTTTTAAAACTTTTCAGGGTTCGCAATGCATATGCCGTTTGGCAGCCGGCAAACAAACAGAGACGGAAACGATCTCGCATTCACCGACCCCTTGACGGGACTGGGCAATCACCGCCGCTTCTTCGACCGGGTGGAGCGGCTCATCCGCGACAGGGCCGACGATCCTGCCCCGTTTGCCATCGGCATACTCGATCTCGACGGCTTCAAGCCGATCAACGACCTCTTCGGCTATCAGGCCGGCGACGAGATCCTGACCCAGATCGCCATGCGTCTCAGGGCATCCATGGACAGCCAGTCGTCCGTATGCCGGATCGGCGCCGATGAGTTCGCCGTGCTCTGCCCGATGGTTTTCAGCGAGGAAGCCGCGATAGAAAAGGCGCGCACGCTCATCGAGATCCTGTCCGCTCCCTATGATGTCGGCGACCGCACGGCCCGCCTGTCGGCTTCGGCGGGCTGCTCGCTGTTCTATTCGCAGGACGAGACAACCGAGATCCTGCTCAACAAGGCAGAAACCGCGCTCTATCATGCCAAGCGCTCCGGGCGCGGGCAGGTGGTGGTCTACACCCGCGAGATGGAAGAAGCAGCCAGAAGGCTGACGCATATCGAGCAGGCCCTGCGCCGCGCCGTTTCGGCCGGCGAGGTGGAACCGCATTTCCAGCCTATCGTCGACCTGACGACACGCCGCATCATCGGCTTCGAGACACTGGCACGCTGGACCGATCCGGATATCGGGCCGGTCTCGCCCGCCGTTTTCATCCCGATCGCCGAAGAACGCGGCATCATCGGCCCGTTGTCTCAACTGGTCCTGCGCAAGGCCGTGGAGGCCGCGAAAGCGTGGCCGGCAGACCTGTTCCTGTCGTTCAACCTGTCGCCGTCGCAGCTTGTCGACAACAACACCGGCAAGGACATACTGGCCATGCTGGAGCGCACCGGCTTCGACCCGCTACGGCTGGAAATCGAGATCACCGAAACCGGCCTGATGAGCGACCCGACCTCGGCCGGCAGAATCATCGATGATCTGCGCCAGCACGGCATCCGCATCGCGCTTGACGACTTCGGCACCGGCCAGTCATCACTGGGGCGGCTGCGCGAATTTCCTTTCAGCAAGCTCAAGATCGATCGCTCCTTCGTTTCCTCCATGCTCGATGACATGCCCTCGCAGCACATCATTCGCGCCATACTGGCGATGTGCGAGGGCCTTGGTATCGAGGTGGTGGCCGAGGGCATCGAAGAGGAAGAGCAGGCGGCCTGCCTGCTTCAGTTCGGATGCCTGTCCGGACAGGGCTATCTGTTCGGCAAAGCCGCCGACGCCGCCACCACGCTGGTCATCGTTCGCGAAGCCATGCGCACCGTTCTGCTGCCTGCCGCCAACTGACTTCTTGCCGCCTGCGAATGCGGCTTCTCCGGGCGCCGGCGACACGCGCATCTCCTCCCGATTCATCACAACATGAAACTGCAGTGGCATTGCCTTACCTGACGGAAGGCGAATCGGAAGGCTTTCTTCAATATTGACGTTTACGCAAACGTCAAAGTTTGTTATGGCTTGGCTATTGTCGATTTCAGTGCGCGACGAGCGCCCTCATCATAAACAGGGGTGGAGGAACTGCATGCCCATCTACCAGTCACCGGTCCGCAACACGCTCTATCTTCTCAACGACGTGCTGGGCTATGAGCGCCATGCCGACCTGCCCGGCTTTGCCGATGCATCTGCAGACGTTGTCGAGGCCGTGCTGGCCGAAGGCGCGAAGCTGGCCGAAAACGTCATGCTGCCGCTCAACCGCGTCGGCGACACGGAAGGCTGCACACGCCACGAAGACGGTTCCGTGACCACGCCGAAGGGCTTCAGCGAAGCCTACCGCCAGTATCGCGAAGGCGGCTGGATGGGGCTGGCGGCACCGGCCGAATATGGCGGACAGGGCCTCCCCTACACGCTCCATGCCGCTGTCGGCGAATATCTGTCGGCGTCCAACATGGCGCTGATGATGTATCCGGGCCTCACCCAAGGCGCCATCGCCGCGATCGTCGAGCACGGCAATGAGGAACAGAAGCAGACCTTCCTGCCGAAGATGATCGATGGCGCCTGGACCGGCACCATGAACCTGACCGAGCCGCATTGCGGCACCGATCTCGGTCTGCTGCGCACCAAGGCGGTTCCGAATGGCGACGGCACCTACCGCATCTCCGGCCAGAAGATCTTCATCTCGGCCGGCGATCACGACATGGCCGACAACATCATCCATCTGGTGCTGGCCCGCATCGAGGGCGCGCCGGAAGGCGTGAAGGGCATTTCGCTGTTCATCGTGCCGAAGTTCAGGCTCGATGCAGAGGGAAATCCCGGTGCTGCCAACGGCGTGTCCTGCGGCTCGCTGGAAGAGAAGATGGGCATCCACGGCAACGCCACCTGCGTCATGAACTATGACGAGGCCGAAGGCACGCTGCTCGGCGCCGAGAATGGCGGCCTCAAGGCCATGTTCGTGATGATGAACGAAGCCCGCCTCGGCGTCGGCCTGCAGGGCCTGTCGATTTCGGAGATCGCCTATCAGAACGCCGTCGCCTATGCCCGCGAACGCCTTCAGGGCCGCTCGCTCTCCGGGCCGAAGAATCCGAACGGCAAAGCCGATCCGATCATCGTTCACCCCGACATCCGCCGCGCGCTGATGACCATGCGCGCCTTCAACGAGGCCGGCCGCGCGCTGATACTGTGGACCGCGCTCAACTCCGACATCGCCCACCGCTCGGACGACGAGAAGGCGCGCCAGACAGCCGACGACATGCTCGGCCTGATGACCCCGGTGATCAAGGGCGTGCTCACCGACAAGGGTTTTGAGCATGCCGTGATGGCGCAGCAGGTATTCGGCGGCCACGGCTATATCGAAGAGCATGGCATGAGCCAGTTCGTGCGCGATGCCCGCATCGCCATGATCTACGAGGGCGCAAACGGCATCCAGGCGCTCGACCTCGTCGGCCGCAAGCTGGCGCTGAACGGCGGCCGCGCCGTGCAGGCCTTCTTCAAGGAAGTTGGAGAGTTCTGCGAGGCGAACCGCGCGGACGAAAACCTCGCGCCCTTCACCAAGGGCATCAAGAAGGGCCTCAACGACCTGCAGGCCGCCACCATGTGGCTGATGCAGAACGCCATGGCCAAGCCCGACAATGCCGGCGCGGCCTCGACCGACTACCTGCATCTCTTCGGCCTCGTCGCGCTCGGCTATATGTGGGGCCGCATGGTTAAGGCCTCGCAGGAGAAGCTGGCCTCCGGCGCCGACGATGCCGCCTTCCACGAGAACAAGATCGTCACCGCGCGCTACTTCATGGAGCGCGTGATGCCGGAAACCAGCGCGCATCTCGCCCGCATCTCCACCGGCGCCGACACGATGATGGCGCTGACAGCGGAGGCGTTCTAGGATTTGAGGATTGGATCGTCCCCCTCCGCTTTTCTCATGAGGGGGACACTGGAGGAAAAGCATGACCAGTCCCGCCGAAATTCTGTCCGTTCCGAAGCCCGACTGGGCGCAGGAAGACGTCGCCATGCTCTACGACATGGCGCACCGTTTCATGTCGGACGAGATCGCGCCGCATTACGACGCCTATGAGAAGAACGAAATCGTCGACCGCGCCGCTTGGGAAAAGGCCGGCGCGGCCGGCCTGTTGTGTCCCTCCATGCCGGAGGACTATGGCGGGGCGGGCGGCAGCTTCGCCCATGAGAGCGCGATCATCGAGGCCATCGGCCATGTCGGCGTCGACGGTTTCGGCATCGGCCTGCACAATGCGATCGTCGCTCCCTACATCCTCCATTACGGCTCGGAAGAGCAGAAGAAGAGGTGGTTGCCGAAGCTGGCCAGCGGCGAGCTGATCGGCGCCATCGCCATGACCGAGCCCGGCGCCGGTTCAGACCTTCAGGGCGTGCGCACCCGCGCCGACAGGGACGGCAACCAGTACCGCATCAACGGCTCCAAGACCTTCATCACCAACGGCCAGCTCGCCAACCTGATCATCGTCGTCGCCAAGACCGATCCGGACAAGGGCGCCAAGGGCACTTCGCTGATCGTGGTCGAGACCGACGGGGCCGAAGGCTTCGAGCGCGGCCGCAATCTCGACAAGATCGGCCTCAAGGCCAACGACACCTCCGAACTGTTCTTCAACGATCTGCGCGTTCCCACCTCCAACCTGCTCGGAACGGAGGAAGGCCAGGGTTTCATCCAGCTGATGCAGCAGCTTCCACAGGAGCGGCTGATGATCGGCACCACGGCCATCGCCATGGCTGAGCGGGCGCTGGCGCTGACCATCGACTATGTGAAGGAACGCAAGGCCTTTGACCAGCCGATCCTCAATTTCCAGAACACCCAGTTCAGGCTGGCGGAACTGAAGACCGAGATCACCATCGGCCGTGTCTTCTACAATGACTGCGTGAAGCGCCATATCGAGGGCGGCCTTGATCCGGCCACCGCCTCCATGGCCAAATACTGGCTCTCCGACCTGCAGGGCAAGGTCATGGACGAGTGCCTGCAACTGCATGGCGGCTATGGCTACATGAACGAATATCCGATCGCGCGCATGTGGCGCGATGCCCGCGTGCAGCGCATCTATGGCGGCACCAACGAGATCATGAAGCTTCTGATCGCAAGGAGCCTGTGAGGAATTCCATGTCCACCTATGTCGCGGAAATCGAATGGAAGGCCAATCCGGAAGAGGATTTCCGGCGCGGCCGCTATTCCCGCGTGCATGAGATCCGCTTCGACAACGGCCTTGCCGTCAGGGCGTCGGCCTCGCCCTCGGTTGTGCCGCAGCCGTTTGCCGATCCCACCGCCGTCGACCCGGAAGAACTCATGGTGGCAGCACTTTCCTCCTGCCACATGATGTCATTCCTCGATCTCGCCCGTCGCGCCGGCGTCACGGTGCTTGCCTATCACGATGCGGCGGAAGGCATTCTTGAAAAGAACGCGGATGGCCGTACGGCGCTGACCAAAGTGACGCTGCGGCCCCGCATCGACTGTGACGCGGACCGCGCCACGCTCGACGACTTGCATCACCAGGCGCATGAGGTCTGCTTCATCGCCAATTCCGTCAGGACCGACGTTCGCGTCGAGCCGGTTTTTGAATCTACAGGGAAGGAAGCACATCATGGCTGAAGCCTATGTCTATGACGCGGTACGCACCCCGCGCGGGCGCGGCAAGAAGGACGGATCGCTGCACGAAGTGCCGGCGGTGCGGCTTGCCGCAAAGACGCTGGAAGCGATCCGCGACCGTAACGGGCTCGACACCGGCACGGTGGACGACATCATTTTCGGCTGCGTCGACCCGGTCGGCGAAGCAGGTGCGGTGATTCCGCGCGCCGCCGCCTTCGAGGCCGGCTATGACGACAAGGCGCCCGGCATCCAGCTGTCGCGCTTCTGCGCGTCGGGCCTCGACGCCATCAATCTGGGCGCGGCCAAGATCGCTCAGGGCGCGGACGACATCGTGATTGCCGGCGGCGTGGAATCGATGAGCCGCATCGGCATGGGTGCCGCAGGCGGCGCATGGTTCATGGACCCGTCGGTCGGCTTCCCCGGCTGGTTCGTGCCGCAGGGCATTTCGGCCGATCTCATCGCCACCAAATACGGCTTCTCCCGCGACGACGTCGACGCCTATGCGGTGGAAAGCCAGAAGCGCGCCGCCCATTCGTGGAAGAAGGGCTGGTTCAGGAACTCGGTCGTTCCGGTCCGGGACCAGAACGGCCTCGTCATTCTCGACCATGACGAACACATGCGCCCCGAGACCGATATGCAGGGTCTTGCCTCGCTCAACCCCTCCTTCGTGATGCCGGGCGAAATGGGCGGCTTCGATGCGGTCGCCGTGCAGAAGCATCCGGAGATCGAGGCGGTCAATCACGTCCACCATGCCGGCAATTCCTCCGGCATCGTCGATGGTGCCGCTGCCGTGCTGCTCGGCTCGAAGAAGGCCGGCAAGTCGATGGGCCTGAAGCCCCGCGCCCGCATTCGCGCTTTCGCCAATATCGGCTCCGAGCCGGTGCTGATGCTGACCGGTCCCGTGGACGTCACCGAGAAGCTGCTCAAGCGGGCCCGCATGAAGATTTCGGACATCGACCTGTTCGAGCTGAACGAAGCCTTTGCCTCGGTGGTGCTGCGCTACATGCAGGCTTTCGACATTTCGCACGACAGGATCAACGTCGCCGGCGGCGCGATCGCCATGGGCCATCCGCTGGGAGCCACCGGCGCGATGATCCTCGGCACGGTGCTGGACGAACTGGAGCGGCGCGACCTCAACACCGCGCTGGTGACGCTGTGCATCGGTGCGGGCATGGGCACCGCCACCATCATCGAACGCGTCTGATCGGAGGGCAGAAGAATGACCTACAAGAATTTCACCGTCGAAACCGACGCCGATGGCATCGCACTCGTCACATGGGACATGCCCGACCGCTCCATGAACGTCTTCACCGAAGAGGTGATGCGTGAGCTGGACAGCATCGTCGACCGCGTGACCGGCGACGCCGCCATCAAGGGCGCCGTCATCACCTCCGGCAAGGACACGTTCTCCGGTGGCGCGGACATCACCATGCTGCAGAAGATGCTGTCCATCTTCGCCGAGGAAAAGGACAGCGATCCGGCCAAGGCCACGCAGAAGCTGTTCGAGACGGCCGGCTACATGACCGGCCTGTTCCGCAAGCTTGAAACCAGCGGCAAGCCGTGGGTCTCGGCCATCAACGGCACCTGCATGGGCGGCGCCTTCGAGCTTTCGCTGTCCTGCCATGCGCGCGTGGCGGCCGACAGCGACAAGGTGAAGATGGCGCTTCCCGAAGTGAAGATCGGCATCTTCCCGGGCGCCGGCGGCACCCAGCGCGTGCCGCGCCTGACCGACCAGCAGCAGGCCCTGCAGATGCTGACCGCCGGCCAGACGCTGACGCCGAAGAAGGCCAAGTCGATGGGCCTGATCACCGAGGTCGCCGAGCCGGCCAAGCTGGTCGAGACCGCCAAGGGCCTCATTAGGAATGGCCTTTCGGCCGTGCAGCCATGGGACCAGAAGGGGTTCAAGCTGCCCGGCGGGCCGATCTATTCGGCGACGGGAGCCAATCTGTGGCCGCCGGCGATCGCCATCCTGCGCCGCGAGACCTATGGCAACTATCCGGCTGCGGCCGCGATCCTGAAATGCGTCTATGAAGGCCTGCTGGTGCCGTTCGACACCGCACTTCGCATCGAGCAGCGCTATTTCACCCAGATCATGCAGAGCCAGGAAGCAGCGGCGATGATCCGCTCGCTGTTCATCTCGCTGCAGGAGCTGAACAAGGGCGCACGCCGCCCCGAGGGCGTGCCGGAAACGAAGTTCAAAAAGATCGGCGTCATCGGCGCCGGCTTCATGGGCGCGGGCATTGCCTATGTCACCGCCAGGGCCGGCATTCCGGTGGTGCTTCTCGACCGCGATCAGGCCGGAGCCGAAAAGGGCAAGGCTCATTCGGAAAGCCTGATGGACGGCGCGATTAAAAAGGGCCGCGCCACGCAGGCCGACAAGGAAAAGCTGCTCGCGCTGATCACACCGAGCGCCGACTATGCCGACCTCAATGGCTGCGACCTCGTGGTCGAGGCGGTGTTCGAGGACTCGGGCGTGAAGAAGGCCGCGACCGAGCAGGCGGAAGCCGTGCTGAAGTCGACGGCCGTGTTCGCCTCCAACACCTCGACCATTCCGATCACCTCGCTGGCGAAGAACTCGGCGCGCCCGAAGAACTTTGTCGGCATTCACTTCTTCTCGCCGGTCGACAAGATGATGCTGGTCGAAATCATCCTCGGCAAGAAGACCGGCGACAAGGCGCTGGCCGTGGCCATCGACTATGTGCGGGCGATCAAGAAGACGCCGATCGTCGTCAACGACACGCGCGGCTTCTTCGTCAATCGCTGCGTGCTACGCTACATGGCCGAGGCCTACAAGATGCTGATCGAGGGCGTTCCCGCCCCGATGATCGAGAACGCCGCCAAGGCTGCCGGCATGCCGGTCGGCCCGCTGTCGCTCAACGACGAGACGGCCATCGACCTTGCCCAGAAGATCATGAAGCAGACCATTCGCGATCTGGGCGACAAGGCCGTCGATCCCCGGCAGATGGAGCTGGTCGACACCATGGTCGACAAGCACGGCCGCCTCGGACGTAAGAACGGCAAGGGCTTCTACGATTACCCGGAAAAGCCGGCGAAGAAGCATCTGTGGGCGGGGCTGAAGGATCTCTATCCGCAGCAAGACGCCGACAAGATCGACTTCGAGGAGCTGAAGCAGCGCTTCCTCTTCGTCATTGCGCTGGAAGCCGCGCGCGTGATGGAGGAAAAGATCGTCACCGACCCGCGCGAGGCGGATGTCGGCTCGATCCTCGCCTTCGGTTTCGCGCCCTATACCGGCGGCGTGCTGTCCTACATCGACGGCATCGGTGTGGCGAAGTTCGTCAAGATCGCCAAAAAGCTGCAGAAGAAATACGGAGCCGAGTTCAAGGCGCCGAAGCTGCTGCTTGAAATGGCGGACAAGGGCGAGACCTTCTACCAGCGCTTCAACCCCTATGCGGGCACCGAGGCCAAGAAAGCCGCCTGATTCCATCGGGCAACTTTAGTCTGAACCGGTAGCGGGCGTGGTGCGATGCACTGCGCCCGCTACCATCCCACCCGGTCCCACACCGGAAGGCAAAAGCGATGTATGTCTGGGCACGACTGGCACGGGTGCTGGCCACGGCGAAAAGCCGGGGCGACTATCAGGTCGGTACCGAAACCCGCCTCACCTTCCGCTGCCTGCCGACGGACATCGACCTCAACCTGCATCTCAACAACGCGCGCTATATGATGCTGGCCGATGTCGGCCGTATCGACCTGTTCATGCGCGCCGGGCTCGGCAAGATGATACGCGAGCGCAAATGGGCGCCGATGCTGGGCGGCCTGCAAGCCGTCTATGTGCGCGAGATCCGCCTGTGGGAGCGCTTCCACGTCTACTCCGCCATCGAGACATGGCAGGGCACGCAGGCGCTCGGGCGCCATCGCTTCGTGCTTGAAAGCGGCGAGACCGCCGCCACCGTCGTCACCACTGCCGGCGTCTACGACCGGCCGGGCCGGCGTTTCCTTGAAATCGATGAAGTGGTCTCCGCCCTTGGCAGCGATGTCCGGCCGCGGCCGCTCAATAAGGACGAGAGCGCCTTCATGGCCTCGCATATGGCCATGCGTTCCGCCGCGCGGGCGCAAAGCTGACGGCAAGCCTCCCCGCGGGTGGACAAGCCGGGGAGGTGCGGATAAAAATCAAAAGGTATTTTTTCCTGTTCAGGAGCTTAGAGGCGCATGCTCTCGCATGACCGCGTATGGGCCGCCATAGACGCGCTTGCCGAGCGTCATTCCCTGTCGGTATCGGGCCTTGCGCGGCGCGCGGGGCTCGATTCCACGGCCTTCAACAAGTCCAAGCGCCTGTCCGCAGACGGACGGCCGCGCTGGCCGTCGACCGAATCGCTGGCCAAGATCATCGAGGCGACGG
The DNA here is from genome assembly GCF_059509755.1 of Aquamicrobium sp. YD-1-mutant5. Taxonomy (NCBI): domain Bacteria; kingdom Pseudomonadati; phylum Pseudomonadota; class Alphaproteobacteria; order Hyphomicrobiales; family Phyllobacteriaceae; genus Aquamicrobium; species Aquamicrobium sp. YD-1-mutant5. The sequence goes on along the minus strand of NZ_JCAKKP010000004.1, from coordinate 307,622 downwards.
GCTCCTCGCTGGATGAATTCATCTCGCTCATCGATGGCAGGAAGGCCCTCGCCGACGCCCTGCCCGTTCAGCGGCCGACCGTGCCGCTCGTCGGTTTCGCGCAGGCCGGCGCCGGCGGCTTCTTCGACGACGCCGGCTTTCCCGTCGGCCATGGCTGGGACCTGATCGAACTGCCGGCACCCGCCGGCGGCCCCGCCTATGCGCTGAAGGTTCAGGGCGATTCCATGCTGCCGCTCTATCGCGACGGCGACGTGCTGATCGTCGAGCCCGGCGCCAGCGTGCGCAAGGGCGATCGCGTCGTGGTCAAGACGGTCTCCGGCGAGGTCATGGCAAAAGTGCTCAGCCGCCTGACGGCGCGGACGATCTCGCTGGTCTCGCTCAATCCCGCGCATGCCGACCGCGAGCTTTCCGTCGAGGAGGTGGACTGGGTGGCGCGCATCGTATGGGCGAGCCAGTAGTGATGCGGCCCCTGCATGCCGCATTTGCGGTGACCTGCCTTCTGGGCATGGGCATGCTGGTCATTGCGGGCGGGCAGGCGCTGAACTCGCAGCCATCCGGCGCAATACCATCCGAAAGCGAAATCGTGGTCGACACGGACATCGGCGATGTCATTTTCGGCGAGGGTGTGCAGGACAGCGAACCCGATGCTCCCGAGGCGCCGCCGCAGGAGCCGCAGCCCGCCCTCCCCTTGCGACCGATCGAGCCGGACATCGTCGCCCCGCCGGAACTGGAACCGGCGGAGCTGGAGCGGTTGCCGCCGCGGGAGCCACTGAGCGATCTGTCGCAGGCCGTGCCGCCCAAACCGAAGCCGAGCGCCGAATGGCAGGGCGCAACGCTGTTCCGGCCTGTCGCCAGCGCGGCCGGGCGCATCTCGGCGCAGAACCGCTCGGTGACGATTGCCGGCATCGATCTGGTGGCCGCCGGGGAAACCTGCACCGATCAGGGCAGGCAATGGCCGTGCGGCGCCCGCGCGACGACCGCGTTTCGCGCCTTCCTGCGCGGCCGCGCGGTGATCTGCGATATTCCACAGGAAGCCGGCAGCGGCGAGTTCACCGTCCGATGCCGTCTGGGCAAGCAGGATATCGGCGAGTGGCTGGTGGCCAATGGCTGGGCGCGTGCCGACGCCGATGGCCCCTATGCGCAGGCGGCCGAAAAGGCGCAAAAGAGCGGCAAGGGCATATATGACCATGCGCCGGACCTTTCGGGCCTGCCGCCGGCTCCACCTTCGGGCAGCGTGGAACTTCCAAAGGTGCCGGACAGCATCATCGAACTGCCCGGCCCCTCCGAAACCATCCCGCCTATGCAGCCAGCCGACCTTCCAGCGCCTTCCCGATAAGCTCGCGCGTCTCGGCAATGCCGTAGAGGGCTGCGAAGGAGCCGAAGCGCGGGCCACGCTCCTGACCGATCAGCACCTGATAGATCATCTGGAAGAAGGCAACGGAGACACCCGGTCCGCCCTCGGGGCTCTTTTTGGCATGATCCTGATAACGCTCGATGGCGCGCGCCACATTGAGCGCCGCATTCTGGATCGCCTCGCCGTCAGCACCCTCGGGCAGGCCGGCCAGCGCCTGCGACAGCTTCGCCAGCGCATCGCGCTCCACCTCGTCGGGCGCGCGATAGACCTTGGACGGCTTCACGAAATCGTCGAAATAGCGGATCGCGTAGCCAGTCAGACGATCCAGTTCGGGATGCGTCTGCGGCGTTACGCCTTCCGCATAGCGCGAGATGAAGCCCCACAGCACGTCCTTGTTCTGGGCGTTGGAGACGCTGACCAGATTGAGCAGCAGCGCGAACGGCACCGGCAGGTCGATGGCCGGCGGGTTGCCGCTGTGGATGTGCCAGACCGGATTGCCGAGACGGTTCTTCCAGTCCTGCTTCGGATAGGCCGACAGGAACTGGTAGTACTCGTCAACGGCGCGCGGGATGACGTCGAAGAAGAGCTTCTTGGCCACGCGCGGCTTCTGGAACATGTAGAGCGCGAGGCTTTCCGTCGGCGCATAGGTCAGCCACTCGTCGATGGTGAGCCCATTGCCCTTCGACTTGGAAATCTTCTGGCCGTTTTCGTCGAGGAACAGTTCATAGACGAAATGTTCCGGGGCGCGACCGCCGAGGATTTCGCAGATCCGGTCATAGATCGACGCGTTGGTCTGGTGATCCTTGCCGAACATCTCGAAGTCGACGTTGAGGGCTGCCCAGCGCATGCCAAAATCCGGCTTCCACTGCAGCTTCACCGCGCCGCCGGTTACCGGGAGAGTGGTCTCGGTGCCGTCCTCGTCGTCGAAGGTGATGGTGCCGGCCTTCGCATCGACATGCTTCATCGGCACGTAGAGCACACGGCCGGTCTTCGGCGAGATCGGCAGGAAGGGGCTGTAGGTCGCCTGGCGTTCCTCGCCCAGCGTCGGCAGCATCACCTTCATGATGTCGTCGAAACGCTCCGCAGCACGCAGCAGCACCTCATCGAAGCGGCCCGCCTTGTAATACTCGGTCGCGCTGGCGAACTCGTAATCGAAACCGAACGTATCGAGGAAACGGCGCAGCATGGCATTGTTGTGATGGCCGAAGCTTGCGTAGTCGCCGCCGAACGGATTGGGCACCGAGGTCAGCGGCATGTGCAGATAGGGTTCCAGAAACGCGCGATCAGGCACATTGTCGGGAATCTTGCGCATGCCATCCATGTCGTCGGAGAAGACGAGAAGTCGCGTCTTCACCTTGCCTTCGGTGAGGATGTGAAAGGCGTGGCGCACCATGGTGGTGCGGGCAACTTCACCGAAAGTGCCGATGTGCGGCAGGCCCGAGGGACCATATCCGGTTTCGAACAGGATCGTCTCCGGCAAGCCGGTTTTGGCATAGCGGGCGATGATTTTTTTCGCTTCCTCGAACGGCCAGGCTTTGTTCTCGCCGGCAGCGGCGAGAAGTTCCGGGTTGAGATCGAGGGCGTCGTTTCCGGCCATGTCGTTGGTCCTGTTGGTGAAGCCGGCTTCGATGCCGGTCGCATTGCTCTATGCGGGCCGGCACGCAAGGTCAAATTTTTCCAATGCACAGGCCGGCCCAAACCCTTCAAATAAGCCAGAAAGCGGGATTTTTGGTGTTTTTCGCGCCTGTTCGCCGCGCTCTTCCAAACTGACGCGCTCCAGGCCGCGCAGAACGCTTGCACGCTGCGAAGCCTGTTCTTATATACGCCGCAGTTCCATACGGGGCTGCTGCATGCCAGTGGACTGGTAAGGGAAATGAAGTGAACAGGGGCTTTCGCCGGAACGCCTGACAGGGTCCTTGAAAGCCTGCTTGAAGGAGAGACTGAGTAAATGGCTAAAGTAATCGGCATCGATCTCGGAACCACTAATTCCTGCGTCGCCGTCATGGACGGCAAGGACGCCAAGGTGATCGAAAACGCGGAAGGCGCGCGCACCACGCCTTCGATCGTCGCCTTTACGGCAGACGGCGAACGCCTTGTGGGCCAGCCGGCCAAGCGCCAGGCTGTCACCAATCCCGAAAACACCGTCTTCGCGGTCAAGCGTCTCATCGGCCGTCGCTATGACGACCCGGTCACCGAGAAGGACAAGAAGCTCGTCCCTTATCACATCGTCAAGGGCGACAATGGCGACGCATGGGTCCAAGCGGGCGACAAGAAGCAGTCGCCTTCGCAGATCTCCGCCATGATCCTGCAGAAGATGAAGGAAACGGCTGAAGCCTATCTCGGCGAAAAGGTCGAGCAGGCTGTCATCACCGTTCCCGCCTATTTCAACGACGCCCAGCGTCAGGCCACCAAGGACGCCGGCAAGATCGCCGGCCTTGAAGTGCTGCGCATCATCAACGAGCCGACCGCGGCCGCGCTCGCCTATGGCCTCGACAAGCGCGACGGCAAGACCATCGCCGTCTACGACCTTGGCGGCGGTACCTTCGATATTTCCGTGCTGGAGATCGGCGACGGCGTGTTCGAGGTGAAGTCGACCAATGGCGACACCTTCCTCGGCGGCGAGGACTTCGACATGCGTCTGGTCGAGTATCTGGCCGACGAGTTCAGGAAGGAGCAGGGCATCGACCTGCGCAACGACAAGCTCGCCCTGCAGCGCCTGAAGGAAGCGGCCGAAAAGGCCAAGATCGAGCTGTCGTCCACGACGCAGACCGAGATCAACCTGCCCTTCATCACCGCCGATGCCAGCGGCCCGAAGCACCTGACGCTGAAGCTGACCCGCGCCAAGTTCGAGAGCCTGGTCGACGATTTCGTCCAGCGCACCATCGAGCCGTGCAAGGCAGCCCTCAAGGATGCCGGCCTCAAGGCGGGCGAGATCGACGAAGTGGTTCTGGTCGGCGGCATGACCCGCATGCCCAAGATCCAGGAAGTCGTGAAGCAGTTCTTCGGCAAGGATCCGCACAAGGGCGTCAATCCCGATGAGGTTGTGGCCATGGGCGCCGCGATCCAGGGCGGCGTGCTTCAGGGCGACGTCAAGGACGTTCTGCTGCTCGACGTGACCCCGCTGTCGCTGGGCATCGAGACGCTGGGCGGCGTGTTCACGCGCCTCATCGAGCGCAACACGACGATCCCGACCAAGAAGAGCCAGACCTTCTCGACGGCCGAGGACTCGCAGTCCGCGGTGACGATCCGCGTCTTCCAGGGCGAGCGTGAAATGGCGGCCGACAACAAGCTGCTCGGCCAGTTCGATCTGGTCGGCATTCCGCCGGCACCGCGTGGCGTGCCGCAGATCGAGGTCACTTTCGACATCGACGCCAACGGCATCGTCAACGTTTCGGCCAAGGACAAGGGCACCGGCAAGGAGCACCAGATCCGCATTCAGGCCTCCGGTGGCCTGAGCGATGCCGACATCGAGAAGATGGTGAAGGACGCCGAAGCCAACGCCGAGGCCGACAAGCAGCGCAAGGCGCTGGTCGAGGCCCGCAACCAGGCCGAGTCGCTGATCCACTCCAGCGAGAAGTCGCTGAAGGATTACGGCGACAAGGTTTCGGAAGCAGACCGCACCGCCATCTCGGAGGCCATCGCTGCGCTGAAGACCGCCACCGAAGGTGACGATCCGGCCGACATCGAGGCGAAGACCCAGACGCTGGCCGAGGTTTCCATGAAGCTCGGGCAGGCCATGTACGAGTCCTCGCAGAAGGAAGCCGCCGAAGCCGACGCCAAGGCGGATGCCGCCAAGGATGGCGACGTGGTCGACGCCGACTTCGAGGAGATCGACGAGGACGACGACGGCAAGAAGTCGGCCTGATCTGCGACAAAACAGGAAAAGCCCGGTTCCGGCCGGGCTTTTCTGCAACTGTCAGCTTAAAAACGCGGCCATATCTTTGCCGGCTCTGGCATCAGGGCGGTGAAATACCTAAATCGAAGGCCGCAAAAGAAGAGCAGAGTGCCGGTTTCACGCGCGGCAGGCGCGTGAGGGGCCGGAAATATGCCGGGAACAGCGACCTTGGTCGCGCCGAGCGACAGCATTGCCGTTTCGGCGATTTGGAGCCATCGGGCAGAAGAACCAGGACAGGCTTTAAATGAAGGTTGATTTCTACGAGACGCTGGGCGTCAGCCGCAGTGCGGATGACAAGGAACTGAAGAGCGCGTTCCGCAAGCTCGCCATGCAGTTTCATCCCGACCGCAATCCGGGCGATGACGCCTGCGAGCATAAATTCAAGGAAATCAACGAGGCCTATGAATGCCTCAAGGACCCGCAGAAGCGGGCCGCCTATGACCGTTTCGGCCATGCGGCCTTCGAGAATGGCGGCATGAATGGCGGTGGCGGATTCGCGGCCGGCGGCTTTGCCGACATCTTCGAGGACATTTTCGGCGAGATGATGGGTGGCGGGCGGCGGCGTTCGTCCGGTGGGCGCGAGCGCGGCGCGGACCTGCGCTACAACATGGAAATCTCGCTTGAGGAAGCCTTCACCGGCAAGACGGCGCAAATTCATGTGCCGGCCTCGATGTCCTGCGACGAATGCTCGGGCTCGGGCGCGAAGCCCGGCACCCAGCCGGTCACCTGCACCATGTGCGGCGGCCACGGCAAGGTGCGCGCATCGCAGGGTTTCTTCTCCATTGAGCGCACCTGCCCTCAGTGTCACGGACGCGGCCAGACCATCAAGGACCCGTGCGGCAAGTGCGCGGGACAGGGACGCGTGACCGAGGAACGCGCGCTGTCGGTCAATATTCCGTCAGGCATCGAGGATGGCACCCGCATCCGGCTCGCCGGCGAAGGCGAAGCGGGGCTGCGCGGCGGCCCATCCGGCGATCTCTACATCTTCCTGTCGGTGAAACCGCACGAGTTCTTCCAGCGCGACGGCGCCGACCTTTATTGCAAGGTGCCGATCTCCATGACGACGGCAGCGCTCGGCGGCTCCTTCGAAGTCACGACGCTCGATGGCAGCCAGACGCGCGTGAAAGTGCCCGAAGGTACCCAGAACGGCCGCCAGTTCCGTCTCAAGGGCAAGGGCATGCCGGTGCTGCGCCAGACGCAGGTGGGCGATCTCTACATTCAGACTGCCGTGGAGACGCCGCAGAATCTCACCAAACGCCAGCGTGAATTGCTGGAAGAATTCGAGCAGCTTTCCAGCCAGGAAAATTCGCCGCAATCGAGCGGCTTCTTCAGCCGCATGAAGGATTTCTTCGAGTCCTTCGCTGAAAAATAAAGGCTGTTCCGCAACCGCCGTTTCCTGACGCAATCAGCAAACAGGCCCGGATTTTTCTTGAACCGGGCTCATCAGATGCTAAGTACCACCATGGGGAGCGCAGGAGATTTGCATGGCTAAGGGAACCGGACTGCGCAAGACGCTTGCGGCAAAGTTCGACGACGAACTCAAGTTCTTCAAGGGCTGGATAGACAAGCCAAAAGCGGTCGGAGCGATCGTTCCCACCAGTTCCGTTACCGCGAGGCGCATGGCCTCTGTCATCGATCTCGGGTCCGGTCTTCCGGTTCTGGAACTCGGCCCCGGCACCGGCGTCATCACCAAGGCGATCCTGCGCCATGGCGTGAAGCCGGAGAACCTCTACGCTGTCGAATATTCAGCCGATTTCGCGCGCCATCTGCGCAACAATTTTCCCGGTGTGAACGTCATCGAGGGCGACGCCTTCAATCTCGACACCACGCTCGGCAAGGATGCCGATCTCACTTTCGACGCCGTGATCTCCGGCGTGCCGCTGCTCAACTTCCCGGTTCCACGGCGCGTGGAATATCTTGACGGTCTTTTGTCGCGCATGCCGGAAGGCCGGCCGGTGGTGCAGATCACCTATGGCCCGATGTCACCGATACCGCCCGGCCGTGGCGATTACACAGTCGAGCATTTCGATTTCATCCTGCGCAATATCCCGCCGGCACGGCTGTGGATCTACCGCCGCCGCACGCACTGATTTTCAGGCCTTCAGCTTTCGCTCACCAGCCGGACGAATTCGCGTTCGGCTGCCGTCTCGTGATGCTGGCTGTGGCGAAGCATGAAGAACTTGCGGCGCGGCACCGGATAGTCCACCGCGACGAGCCGCCCCGCCTTCAGCGCATTCGACACCACCAGCCGAGACATGACCGTCGCACCAGCCCCCGATTCAACGGCCACGCGTACCGACTCGTTGGTGGGCAGCACAAGGCTGATTGAAACATCGGAGAGGCCGTGGCCATGCGCCGCCAGCATCGCCTCCAGTATGGAGCGGGTGCCGGATCCGTGCTCGCGCATCACCCATGGCGAGGACCTGAGGTCCAGCGCATTGCCGCCTTTGGCCGCGGCCCACGGGTGCGAAGGTGCGACCACAAGCGCCATGTCGTCATCGGCCACCGGCATCACGCCCAGCGCGTGGGCGTCCACCTCGCCTTCAACGAAGCCGATATTGGCCTCGCCCTTGCGCACCATGGCCGCCACCGTCTCGGTGTTGCCCATGGTCATGTCCACCGCCAAGCCGGGATAGGCGGAACGAAACGCATGAATGATACCCGGAAGCCAGTAGTTGCCGACGGTCTGGCTGGCGGCGAGGCGCAGCGAGCCGACCTTGAGCCCGGCCAGATCGGCCAGCACCAGTTCGGCGCTGGCGGCACGCGCAAGCACGGCTTTCGCCTCGGCAAGGAAGGTTCGGCCGGCATCGGTCAGCGCGATGCGCCGCCCGACCCGGTCGAACAGCTTCGTCGCATAGCGCGCTTCCAGCGCCGAGACGGCAGCACTCGTGGCCGACTGGGTGAGATTGAGATCGGCGGCGGCCCGCGTCACATGCTCGCGCTCGGCGACGGCAACGAAAATGCGCAACTGCTCGAGCGTCATCGCCTTGTTCTCAGACCAGAAGCTTCACCAATACCAGACTGAAGCCAGCGATAAACACAAACGCGGAAAGCGCAAGCAGAAGCGGCCGCAGGCCGCGCGACCTGATCTCCGATACATTGGCGTTCAGGCCCATGGCGGCCAGCCCCATGGTGAGCATCAGCGTGGTGATGAAGGCCACATGCGGGCGCAGCGCATCCGGGATGCCGACAAAGCTGTTCCAAAGAACCACGGCGATGAAGCCCAGCACGAACCAAGGCATCGGCGCGCGTCCGCCTGCCTCGCCTGCGCCAGCCTCGCCTCCCTTTGGCCGACGGGCGGCAAAGCCCATGGCGAAAACCATCGGCGCCAGAAGCGCAACACGGGTAAGCTTGGCCACGGTTCCCGCCTCGCCGGCCTGCGGCCCGTACTGGAACGAAGCGCCGATGACCTGCGCCACCTCATGGATGGAGGCGCCGGCCCACAGGCCGAAGGCGTTCTGGTCGAGGCCGGCAAGCGCGCCCAGCAGCGGATAGGCCAGCATGGCAACGGTGCCGAACAGGGTGATGGACGCCACCGCGTAAGCAACATCTTCGTCGCGCGCATTGGTGACGGTATTGGCAGCCACGATCGCCGAGGCGCCGCAGATCGAGGTGCCGGCGGCGATGAGCTGGGCAAGCCTGCGCTCGACGCCAAGCAGGCGCGCCACCGCCATGGTGAACAGGAAGGTCGCGGCCAGCGTCACCGCAACGATGCCAAAGCCGGCAATGCCGATCGAAGCAGCCTGATCGACGGTCAGCTGGAAGCCCAGCAGAACGATGGCCAGACGCAGCAATGTCTTCTGGCTGAACCGGATGCCATCCTTCGTATTGGCGGCAACGCCCACCGTGTTGGCGAACAGCATGCCGATGATGACGGCCAGAATCATGGGGCTGAAGATGACGAGACCCGGCATTTCACGCAGCGAATAGCCGGCTCCGGTAATCACGCCGACCAGCACCAGACCGGGCCAGATTCCACCGAAACGCCTGGCATTTGGGGCGGCGGCTATCGGCCCCGGCAGAAGGTTCTCGCTTGCAGACAATGCATTCTCCATTTCCTGTCATATGGGGAATGACATTTCCTGGATGAGCGATCCAACGCATTATTTGTATCGTAACGTTCGATTTTTCCGAACGATCGCCTTACGGGAACTATTGACGGCTTCTTTTCGGGCTTGCTGCGGGCCGCACTCGCCGCCATGGTGCATGTGATATGCCCTTTGAGACACTTACCCCGCACCAAACGGACCTGCCGCACGCCGCGCCTGAGGCTGTGCGGGCGAGCGCTTTCATGGGGCTTTGGCAGGTGCGGCGCAGGCTGGTCGATCATCTGGGCCAGACACACCTTGCCTTCACGGGGCAGGCCCGCATTGGTGCGGATAGCTTTATCGAGACGGGCGAGCTTCACAGCAACCGCGGCGTGATGGAATCGAAACGCCTCTATCGGCTCGCCATGGACGATACGGGCGCCGAGGTGCGCTTTGCGAGCGGATCGGACTTCATCCGGCTTGATCTTGCGCCCGATCAGCGTGTGGTTCATCACTGCGGCGACGACCTTTATGAAGGCCGCTTCCTGTTCCGCAGCCTCGACTGCTTCATCGAGTTATGGCGCGTTGCCGGGCCCCGCAAGCGCTATGCCAGCCTCACCCGCTACGAACGGATTCCAGCCGCGCCATGAACCCGCGACAAGATGCGGCTTGTGCAGTGCGGCATAGGGTGGTTCGCTGATCGTGGAAGCAGTTCGGGGGGTTATGGCGATGTACGAGCACATTCTGATTTCCAGCGACGGCTCGGAGGCCGCGCAGGCAGGCGTCGACCACGGACTGACGCTGGCGAAGAAGCACGGCAGCAAAGTGACGGCAGTGACCGTGACGGAGTCCCTCGGCGGCCAGTTCGCCTTCGCATCGGAATTGTGGGCGCCCAGCGAAACCGAGATTGCGGCGTTCGACGAATCGCAGGCCCGCATAGCCCAGCGCATTCTTGAACCGATCCGCCGCAAGGCCGAGGCGCTCGGCATCCCGATCGAGACCGTGCATATACCGTGGCGACTGGTGGCAGGCGCGCTTTGCGAAATCGCCGAGCAGAAGGGATGCAGCCTGATCGTCATGTCTTCCCATGGCCGAACGGGCATGAACCGGGTTATGCTGGGAAGCCAGACCGCCGAGGTGGTGGCCAAAGCCAAGGTGCCCGTTCTGGTGGTGCGCTGAGGCGGGAAAATTTCGCGTCAAATTCGGGGTGAGAGGAAAATGCCTGTAATCATCACCGAAATGAACCGATCCGAATGCTTAAGCCTGCTGTCCTCACAGCGGCTCGGGCGTCTGGCCTGCTGCCTTGACGGCCAGCCCTATGTGGTGCCGGTAACTTTCGCGTCCGACGGAAATTATCTTTACGGCTTCTCGCTTACCGGAAAGAAGATCGAGTGGATGCGCACCAATCCGCGTGTCTGCCTTCAGGTGGATGAACTCGCAAGCCACGGCGAATGGCGCAGCGTGATTGTCGATGGCAAGTTCGAGGAACTGCCCGACCGGATGGGCTGGAAGCACGCCCGCGACCATGCGTGGTCGCTGCTCAGCCAGCACGCCAACTGGTGGGAGCCCGGCGGCCTCAAGCCCGCCGACGAGAACCCGACGCCACATGTCTTCTATCGCATCATCATCGAAAATCTGACCGGCCGCAAAAGCGTGACCGAACCAGACTGATACGTCACGGAGCAACACAGGCTCCAACCGCCTGCGCCAGCGCCTCGATCTCATCCTCGCCCGCGCCATTGCGCCGCCATGCAAGGCCGATTTCGCGCGACGGCTGCGGTTCGGCAAAGGGCACGATGCGGATGTCGTTGCGGGCCGTCTCGGCCGGCACGGCAATCTCGGGGATCAGGGTCATGCCCATACCGTGCGACACCATCTGCAGCAGCGTCGCCATGGAGGTGGCGCCGAAATTGACGAGGCTGCGCCTGCCGGCCATGCCACACACGGCCAGCGCCTGATCGCGCAGGCAATGGCCCTCTTCCAGAAGCAGCAGGCGCCCGGTGTCGACCTGCGCTTCCGTCAGCGGCGACATCAGCACGTCACTGTCATTCGTGGCGGTGGCCATGAAGAAGTGGTCGCGAAACACCGGCCGGGTGGCGATGCCTTCATGATCGATCGGCAGGGCAGCCACCACCACATCCAGCCGGCCCTCGGCCAGATCGGCAATCAGCCGGTCGGTCACGGCCTCCTTCAGCTCAACCTCGATGGCGGGATAGGCGCTGCGCAGATGCGGCACCAGCTTCGGCACGAGATAGGGCGCGACCGTCGGAATGATGCCGAAGCGGACGGGACCGTCGAGCAGGCCTCCGCCACGACGGACCGCCTGCTCGAGCCGCTCGACGCCGGCAAGCACGCCGCGCACATGTTCCAGCACTTCCTCGCCCTTGCGGGTGAGCAGAATGTTGCCCCGGTTGCGCTCGACCAGCGTGACACCGAGAAAAGCCTCCATCTCGCGGATCTGCGACGACAGCGCCGGCTGGCTGACATGGACGAGTTCGGCAGCACGGCCAAAGTGAAGGACGGATGCGAGCGCCTCGAAATAGCGCATCTGGCGGAGCGTAAGCATGATAAGAAAATCCTATCGAAGATAGTTGGAAATACAATTGGAAATTATCGTGAGGGCGTGGGAAAAGTGTTGTTAGAAGAGTTCTAAACAGACACGGGTCGGCGCACAGCCTTTTCCGGTTCGTTGTCATGGCGGTGAAGAAACCGACGATCATCGTCCGGATCTCCGCCCGATTTTCACGAAGGCAGATCGAAACAGGAGGAACCATGTCTGATCGACCCACGCTGACCACCACCGCCGGCGCACCGGTGCCCGACAACCAGAACTCGATCACCGCCGGCGAGCGCGGCGGCGTGATGCTGCAGGACTACCAGCTCATCGAGAAGCTGGCCCACCAGAACCGCGAGCGGATCCCCGAGCGCGCCGTCCACGCCAAGGGCTGGGGCGCTTTCGGCACCCTGACCATCACCGGCGACATCTCGAAATACACCAAGGCCGCGGCGCTGCAGCCGGGTGCGGTGACACCGATGCTCGCCCGGTTCTCGACCGTTGCCGGCGAGATGGGCGCGGCCGACCATGAACGCGACGTGCGCGGTTTTGCCCTGAAGTTCTACACGCCGGAAGGCAACTGGGATCTGGTCGGCAACAACACGCCGGTGTTCTTTGTGCGCGATGCCTACAAGTTCCCGGATTTCATCCACACGCAGAAGCGCCATCCGCGCACCAACATGCGCTCCGCCACCGCCATGTGGGACTTCTGGTCGCTGTCCCCGGAAAGCCTGCATCAGGTGACCATCCTGATGTCGGACCGCGGCCTGCCGGTCGACCCCACCTTCATGAACGGCTATGGCTCGCACACCTATTCGCTGATCAACGCCGCCGGCGAGCGCGTCTGGGTGAAATTCCACTTCAAGACCCAGCAGGGCCACAGGCACCACACCAACACGGAAGCCGAGCAGATCATCGGCCGCACCCGCGAAAGCTATCAGGAAGCGCTGTTCGGCAAGATCGAGAAGGGCGACTATCCACGCTGGAAGCTGCAGGTGCAGATCATGACGGAGGAAGAGGCCGAAAGGACGTCCTACAATCCCTTCGACATCACCAAGGTGTGGCCGCATGGCGAGTTCCCGCCGATCGACGTCGGCGTCATGGAGCTGAACCGCAACCCGGATAACTATTTCGCAGAAATCGAGCAGGCGGCCTTCTCGCCGTCCAACATCGTGCCCGGCATTTCCTATTCGCCGGACAAGATGCTGCAGGCCCGCATCTTCTCCTATGCGGACGCCCACCGCTACCGGCTGGGCACCCACTACGAAAACATTCCGGTCAACCAGCCGAAATGCCCGGTGCATCACTACCACCGCGACGGCCAGATGAACACCTATGGCGGCATCCGCACCGGCAATCCGGACGCCTACTACGAGCCGAATTCCTTCAACGGCCCGTTCGAGGACGCCTCGGCCAAGGAGCCGCCGCTGAAGATCGAGGGCGATATGGCGCGCTTCGACCATCGGGTGGGCAATGACGACTACGTGCAGGTGCGCGCCCTGTTCAACCTGTTCGACGACGGCCAGAAAAGCCGCCTGTTCAGCAACATCGCCGCCGCCATGGGCGGTGTGCCGGGTCACATCATGGAGCGCCAGCTCGGCCACTTCCACAAGGTGCATCCCGACTATGCGGCCGGTGTGCGCAAGGCCCTGAAGGAAGCTCATGGCTACGAGGCCGACACGCTGAGTGCGGCTGAATAAGACCGCACGCATTTGCAGGACAAGAGCCGCGGGGTCCCTTCCCGCGGCTCTCTCTTTGTCGCTGGCTTTTGTGGCTGGCCCTTGCGTGCGGCAAGGTTCCGGACGGCCAAGGGTTGTGCCGCTGCATCCGGCAGCTTAGACCCTGTTTGAGCTTCACGAACGGATCGAACATCACATGCGCATGGGCGGAAGGCTGGCGGCAGCCATGGAAGTGCTGGCGGATATCGAGGGGCGGCAAAGGCCGGCCGCCGATGCGCTGCGCGACTGGGGCATTGCCCACCGCTTCGCCGGCGGCGGCGACCGGGCTGCCATCGGCAACATCGTCTATGACGCGCTGAGGCGCAGCCGCTCCGCCGCATGGCTGTTCGACAGCGGCAACCCGCGTGCGCTCGCCATCGGCGCGGTTCTGCTGGAATGGGGCGAGACGCCCGAGGGCATCAACGCCATGCTGGATGGCGACAAATTCGCTCCCCCGCCGCTGGATGATGCCGAGTTGCGAATCCTGCGCGAAAAACTGTCCGCCGATATGCCCGACGAGGTGCGCGCCGACTGCCCGGACTGGTGCGCGCCCCTGCTGCAACAGGCCTTCGGAGAAAACTGGACCGGCGAAGCGGCAGCCCTTGCCCGCCGCCCGCCGCTCGACCTGCGCGCCAACCTGCTGAAAGGAAGCCGCGACGCCGTTCTCGCCGCGCTTGCCGCCACGGGCGCGACCGCCACCGAAATCGCATCGCACGGCATCCGCATTGCGCCGATCGAAGGCAGCGGCCGGCATCCGAACGTGCAGTCCGGCGAGGCCTTCGCCGAAGGGCTCTTCGAGGTGCAGGACGAGGGCTCGCAGATCGTTTCCGAACTGGCGGACGCGCGCCCCGGCATGCAGGTTCTGGATTACTGCGCCGGTGCCGGCGGCAAGTCCCTCGCCCTTTCGGCGGCCATGTGCAATCAGGGCCAGGTCTTCGCCCATGATGCGCTGAAACCCCGTCTTGCACCGATCGTGGAGCGCATGAAGCGCGCCGGAAGCCGCAACATTCAGCTCGCCGCCGGAGCAAGTGAGCTTGCCCCGCTGGAAGGGCGCATGGACATCGTGCTGGTCGATGCGCCCTGCACCGGCTCGGGCACATGGCGGCGGCGGCCGGACACCAAATGGCGGCTCACGCGCCAGCAGCTCGACCAGCGCATCGCCGAACAGGCCGAAATCCTCGACATCGCCGCCGCCTATGTGAAGCCGGGCGGCCTGCTCGCCTATGTCACCTGCTCGGTTTTCCCAGAAGAGAATGGCGAACAGGTCAAAGCCTTTCTGGGCCGCGTGCCGGGCTTCGCGCCGGAAGACCATTCGAAGCTGTGGAACCGGCATTTCCCCGGCCACGAGGACCGCGTCGGCATCGGGACGGGCATTTCCCTGTCTCCGGATCGCACCGGAACCGACGGCTTTTACTTCTGCGCCCTGCGCCGCACTTGATCGTTGCCGCCCGCGCCCCAGTTTGAGATGGCAGGCGCCATTGCCTGCCATCTCAGGGGCCGATCGTGAACAAATATCTGTCGCTTGGCGTTTTCCTCGTTGCCGTGGTCGGCATCGGCATGTTCATCGGCATCGCGACGCCGCCCGGCGACTGGTATGCAGGGCTTGCCAAACCGTCTTTCAATCCGCCGAACTGGCTGTTCGCTCCGGTCTGGACGATCCTCTACATCCTGATCGCCATCGTCGGCTGGCGCACATGGCAACGTGAGCCGGCCGGCATCGACATGAAGCTGTGGTTTGCCCAGATGGCCCTCAACTTCGCGTGGTCCCCAGTGTTTTTTGCCGCCCATGCGCCTGCTGCCGCGATCATCATCATCGTCCTGCTTCTCTGGACCATCGGCATCTTCATTGCCCGAACCCTGAAGTCCGACCCGCCCTCGGCCTGGATGTTCCTGCCCTATTTCGCCTGGGTGAGCTTCGCCACGCTGCTCAACGCCGCCATCCTGCGGCTGAACTGAGGGGTTTCCCATTGCGCCCCCGGAAACGGTTCCCTCTTTTGCCGCGCATGTTCTATGTTCGCGGCCCATCAGTGATTCCGGGACAGGCATGAAGACCGACATCAAGCGCATCGCAGCGATCATTTCCGCCGAGATCAACGCACGGCCCGATCAGGCCGTGGCGGCGATCACGTTGCTGGACGACGGGGCGACCGTGCCCTTCGTCGCCCGCTACCGCAAGGAAGCGACAGGCGGGCTGGACGACACGCAATTGCGCACGCTTTCGGAGCGGCTTGCCTATCTGCGCGAGATGGATGCAAGGCGCGACAGCATCCTGTCGTCCATCCGCGAGCAGGGAAAGCTGACGCCGGAACTGGAAGGCAAGATCGCAGGCGCTGCCACCAAGGCCGAGCTTGAGGACATTTATCTTCCCTACAAGCCGAAGCGCCGCACCAAGGCTGAAATCGCCCGCGAGCGCGGCCTTGGCCCGCTGGCGGAAGCGATCCTTGCCGACCGCGCCGCCGTGCCGGCCGAGCTGGCCGCTGCCTACATCACCGACGAGGTGGCGGACGTGAAGGCAGCACTTGAGGGCGCGCGCGACATCATCGCCGAGCAGTTTTCGGAGAACGCCGACCTCGTCGGCCGCCTGCGCGGCTACATGCACGAACGCGCCGTGCTGCGGTCCCGCGTGGTGGACGGCAAGCAGGAAGAGGGTGCAAAATTCTCCGACTATTTCGATCATTTTGAGCGCTGGTCCGGCGTGCCCAGCCACCGGGCGCTCGCCATGCTGCGCGGCCGCAACGAGGAGGTGCTGTCGCTCGACATAGAAGTCGATGCCGACGACACCTCGCCGATGCTCCCCACCGTGCGCATGATCTGCGACGCATATGCCATCGGCCGCACGCTTCCGGGCGATCTCTGGCTCGCCGAAGTGGCCGGCTGGACGTGGCGCGTGAAGCTGTCGCTGCACCTGTCGCTCGACCTGATGCGCGACCTGCGTGAGCGGGCCGAGGAAGCGGCGATCCACGTCTTCGGCCGCAACCTGAAGGACCTTCTGCTGGCAGCCCCCGCCGGCTCGCGCGCGACCATGGGCCTCGATCCGGGCATCCGCACAGGTGTGAAGGTCGCCGTGGTCGATGGCACCGGCAAGGTGCTCGCCACCAGCACGGTCTATCCGTTCCAGCCGCGCAACGATCTGCGCGGCGCGCAGGCGGAATTGTCGTCGCTGATCCGCAGACATGGTGTGGAGCTGATCGCCATCGGCAACGGCACCGCCAGCCGCGAGACGGAGCGGCTGGTCGCCGACATGCTGTCCGATATGCCGGCTTCCGGGACAGCGCCGAAGCCCACCAAGGTCATCGTGTCGGAAGCCGGCGCTTCGGTTTATTCGGCATCGCAGACGGCTGCCGCCGAATTTCCCGATCTCGACGTGTCGCTGCGTGGCGCGGTCTCCATCGCGCGCCGCTTGCAGGACCCGCTGGCGGAACTGGTCAAGATCGAGCCGAAATCCATCGGCGTCGGCCAGTACCAGCACGATGTCGACCAGTTCCGGCTGTCAAAGGCGCTGGACGCCGTAGTCGAGGATGCCGTGAACGCGGTGGGCGTCGATCTCAACACGGCGTCGGCCCCGCTGCTGGCGCGGGTGTCGGGCCTCGGCACCTCGCTGGCCGAAGCCATCGTGCTGCACCGCAATCTCAATGGGCCCTTCGCCACCCGCAAGGAACTGCTGAAGGTGGCGCGCCTCGGGCCGCGCGCCTTCGAGCAATGCGCCGGCTTCCTGCGTATTCCGGATGGTTCCGAGCCGCTCGACGCCTCCGCCGTCCACCCGGAGGCCTATGACGTCGCCAAGAAGATCGTGGCGGCCTGCGGCCGCGACGTGCGCGCGCTGATGGGCGATAGTGCTGCTCTGAAGGCGCTCGATCCGCGCGTCTTCGCCGACGAGCGCTTCGGCCTGCCGACTGTGCGCGATATCATTTCCGAACTGGAGAAACCCGGCCGCGACCCGCGACCCAGCTTCCGCACCGCGACTTTCGCCGAGGGCGTGGACGACATCAAGGACCTGAAGCCCGGCATGCTTCTGGAAGGCACCGTCACCAATGTCGCGGCCTTCGGCGCCTTTGTCGATATTGGCGTGCATCAGGACGGTCTGGTGCATGTCTCGCAGCTTGCCGACCGCTTCATCAAGGATGCGCATGAAGTGGTGAAAGCGGGCGACGTGGTGAAGGTGCGCGTGGTCGAGGTGGACGTGAAGCGCAAGCGCATCGGGCTTTCCATGCGCAAGGATGGCGGAGCCCCGCAGCAGGAGCGGCGTCACAATGACGATGCCCGAGACAATACGGGCCGGCGCGGCTCCCATTCCGCAGCCAAGCCCAAACCCGACCGGGCCGGTCAAGGCATACCCCAGCAGGGCGCATTCGGCGCCGCCCTTGCAGAGGCGATGCGACGCAAATAAGCAGGGGGTTCGGGAGTCAAATCTGGCCCCGGCACGGTTTCGCCGGCGGCATTGCCAAAGGATGCTGGTCATGCAGATCGGAATGATGGGCCTCGGCCGTATGGGCGGCAACATGGTGCGCAGGCTGATGCGCGCAGGTCATGAATGCGTCGTCCACGACATCGACCCCAGGAGCGTCGCGGCGCTTGCGAGCGAAGGAGCTGTGGGGACTTCCTCCATGGAGGAGCTGGTCGCGAAGCTCGACAAGCCCCGCCACATCTGGCTGATGCTGCCGGCCGCCATCACCGGCGGCGTGGTGGAGCAGCTCGCCGCCCTCATGGAGCCCGGCGACACCATCATCGACGGCGGCAATTCCAATTACCGCGACGCGGTCGATTTGGCCGCGCGCCTCGCGGCGCAACAGATCAGCTTCGTGGATGTCGGCACCAGCGGCGGCGTGCACGGGCTGGAGCGCGGCTATTGCCTGATGATCGGCGGGCCGGATGAATCGGTGCGTCAGCTCGATCCCGTCTTCGCCACGCTCGCCCCCGGCGGCGATGACAGCGCGCCCGGAACCGCTGCGCGCGGCTATCTGCATTGCGGCCCGAGCGGTGCGGGTCACTTCGTCAAGATGGTCCATAACGGCATCGAATACGGCATGATGGCCGCCTATGCCGAGGGCTTCAACATCCTGAAAGCCGCCAATGCCGGCAAGCAGGAACGCAGCGCAGATGCCGAGACCAGCCCGCTTTCCGAACCGCAATATTATCAGTTCGACATCGATGTCGGGCAGGTCGCGGAAGTGTGGCGTCACGGCAGCGTCATCAGTTCATGGCTGCTCGACCTGACGGCCGATGCGCTGGCCGACGATTCCGAACTGTCGCAGTTCGGCGGGCGCGTCTCGGATTCAGGCGAAGGCCGCTGGACGGTGAAGGCCGCCATCGACACCGGCGTACCGACGCCGGTGCTGTCGTCGGCCCTCTACAGCCGCTTCGCCTCGCAGGGCCATTCCGTCTATGCCGAGAAGCTGCTCTCCGCCATGCGGCTGGCCTTCGGCGGCCATTTCGAGAAGAAGGGCTGAGGCTGCCGCCTCACCACCTCATCGGCGGCACATGAGGGACGGGCCTGCGCGGCCCGCCTCCCCCGTACGGGACCGGCGTAAAGCACCACGGACAGCGCGATGCCGCGCGCGGCAGATCGCGATTGCAGCCTCTGCAAACGGGGTCGTTCTGAATGGAAATCATGGAAACGCTCCTTCTGAGCAACGCAAGGCGCTGCGGGGAATGAGCCGCTTTCAGGCTTGTCCCGGTGCGAAAAGAGCGCGGCCGTCAGGATTCAGTCGCTTCGCCCCGGGCCATGTGCCGTGCTTTGCCGGCAAGCCTCGTCATTCGTATGAAAGTTTCCATGCACATGGCTGAAAAGCTAACCTCCAATAGCGGCTTTTCAAGGGCCGGGAGACTGCGGCGCGGCCATTTTCTGCTTTTATTCCAGCAGGTTGGAAGCATCTCGTTGTGACACGCCATGCAGAATTCGACAGGCAGGGCGACAAAGCGAAGAAAAGAGGCAGCAAATAGCCTCAAGGCGGCTGGACAGCCGAGAATCTCGTGCTATAACCCACGCGCTCTCGCAGAGTTTCCATGCCCTGCCGAGATCGGCCCAGGTAGCTCAGTTGGTAGAGCATGCGACTGAAAATCGCAGTGTCGGCGGTTCAATTCCGTCCCTGGGCACCACTGTTCCCCTCTCAGGACATTTTCTGGACCGCTCACGACTGATGGTCGCGCCTCTTTGCGATCGCCCGCCACACGTGACGCGCCTCACTCGCGCATTTTGCAGCCAGATGGAAACATCTGGCGTCGCATAAATGCTTCCACAACAAAGAGATAGAGCATTTCTGCGATTCGGAGAAAAGCAGAAATGCTCTCGCAATAAAGCGCGACCGGCGACGTTTCAGTTTCGCCGGCCGCGCTTCGGTTCATTGCTTCAGCAAGGCTGCTTTCAGCGGTCGAGAATCTTTTTAGACGCCACGGTGGAATCGGCATTCAGGCGGTAGATGATCGGCACGCCGGTGCCCAGTTCCACCTTCACCACCTCTTCACCCGTCAGCCCGTCCAGCGCCATGATGAGGGCGCGCAGCGAATTGCCGTGGGCGGCGACCAGAACCGTCTCGCCGCGCAGCACATGCGGCTGCATGTCGTGCATGTAGTAAGGCCAGACGCGCGCGCCGGTATCCTTCAGGCTCTCGCCGCCGGGAGGGGGAACATCGTAGGAGCGGCGCCACACATGCACCTGATCCTCGCCCCACTTGTCGCGGGCATCGTCCTTGTTGAGGCCGGCGAGATCGCCATAGTCGCGCTCGTTAAGCGCCTGATTGCGAACCGTCTCCAGATCGCTCTGGCCGACGGCGTCGAGAATGTGCTGGCAGGTCTTCTGGGCGCGCTGCAGATCGGAGGTGAAGGCGATGTCGAACTTCAGCCCGCGCTCCTTCAGCTTCTGCCCGGCAGCGCGCGCCTCGCCATGGCCCTGCTCGGTCAGATCGACGTCGCGCCAGCCGGTGAACAGGTTCTTCAGGTTCCATTCGCTCTGGCCATGACGCACGAGCACGAGGGTTCCGGACATGTTTGCTCCTTAACAGTTGCGTTGTCGCGAAACGGTCCGGCTCAGAGGCCGAGCACGTCGCGCATCGAATAGAGGCCGGGCTTCCTGCCGCGCGCCCACAATGCCGCCTTCACCGCACCGCGCGCGAAGATCGCCCGATCCTGCGCGTGATGGGAAAGGGTGATCGTCTCGCCATTGCCGGCGAGGATCACCGAATGATCGCCCGGCACCGAACCACCGCGCAGCGAGGCAAAGCCGATGCTGCCGGTATCGCGGGGACCGGTATGGCCATCGCGCACCCGCACATCGTTGCCGGAGAGCGGAATGCCGCGTCCGGTGGCAGCAGCCTCGCCCAGCAGAAGGGCCGTGCCGGAGGGCGCATCGACCTTGTGGCGATGATGCATTTCCAGAATCTCGATATCGAAATCCCCGGCAGCCAGCGCACGCGCCGCCTGTTCCACCAGCACCGCCAGCAGATTGACGCCGAGGCTCATATTGCCGGACTTCACGATGGTGGCGTGACGCGCCGCAGCTTCAATGCGGGCGTTGTCATCCGCTGAAAAGCCTGTGGTGCCGAGCACATGCACGATGCGCGCCTGCGCGGCATAGCCAGCGAATTCCACGCTGGCGGACGGCACCGTGAAATCGAGCACGCCGTCAGCCTTCGCGAAGGCTGCCAGCGGATCGTCGCTGACTTTCACGCCGCTGAGGCCAAGGCCTGCCAGCTCGCCGATGTCCTTGCCGATCGCTTCCGAACCCGGCCGCTCGATGGCCGCAACGACGCGCGCGCCAGCGGTCTCATGGACAGCGCGCACCAGCGCCAGCCCCATGCGGCCCGCTGCGCCGACGACGACCAGACCCATATCGCTCATATGTCGCTTCCCTTTACTTCCAGTTCGGTGCCGTCCGTGTCAGCCGCGTCCCCGACAAGACCCAGCCCGTTGTCGCCCTGATAGCGGAAGAAGCGGGCATAGACACTGCCCGGATCAGCCATCAGCCCCTTGTGGGTGCCCTGCTCCACCACCCTGCCCTGATCGAGCACGACAATGTGGTCGGCATTCACCACGGTCGACAGCCTGTGGGCGATCACGATGGTGGTGCGGCCGCGCATCGCCTCGTTCAGCGCCTGCTGGACCCGCGCTTCGGATTCATTGTCGAGCGCGGATGTCGCCTCGTCGAGCAGCAGGATCGGCGCATTGCGCACCATGGCGCGCGCGATCGACACGCGCTGGCGCTGGCCGCCGGAAAGGGTCGCGCCATTCTCGCCGATCTCTGTGTCATAGCCCTGCGGCTGCTGGCGGATGAAGTCATCGGCCGCGGCAAGCCGTGCGGCCAGCTCGATTTCCGCATCGGTGGCGTCCGGACGGCCATAGCGGATGTTGTCACGGATCGAGCCCTCGAACAGATAGGGCTGCTGCGAGACATAGGCGATCGACCGGCGCAGCGACTGCTTGGTCACGGCGGCCACGTCCTGCCCGTCGATGGTGATCGACCCGCCGTCCACATCGTAGAAGCGCTGCAGCAATGCCACCAGCGTGGACTTGCCTGCCCCCGAAGCGCCGACGATGGCCGTGGTTCTGCCCGGTGCGGCGGTGAAGCTCACCCCATGCAGCACGGGCTGCCCGGCTGCATAGGAGAACGACACGTCCTCGAAGCGGACCTCGCCCTGCCGGACCGAAAGCGTCGCCGCGTCGGGCGCATCGCCCTGCCTCGGCTCAAGGTCGAGGATTTCATAGATCATGCGCGCATTGACCAGAGCGCGCTCGACATTGACCTGCGTGCGCGCCAGCCGCCGGGCCGGGTCATAGGCCAGAAGCAAAGCGGTGATGAAGGCCAGCACATCGCCCGGCGGGTGATTGGTTGTGGAGGCCTTGTAGGACGCGTAGCCGATGACGCTTGCCACGGCGAAGCCGGCAAGGCTTTCGGTGATCGGCCCGAGCCGCTCCGAAACGCGGGCGATCTTGTTGTAGCGGCCTTCCGCCTGATCAACCAACTGGCCGATTCGTGCCGAAAGCTGATCCTCCATGGTGAAGGCCTTGACCACGGCGATGCCCTGAACGGCTTCCTGCATGGCGCCGATCAGATGCGAATTGATGTTGACGGATTCGCGCGTTACGCTCCTGACGCGGCGCATGATATAATTCACCGCCCACACCAGCGGCGGGCCGATAATCAGGATCGAGGCCGCGAGATAAGGCTGCTGCCAGACCATCACCCCGATCAGGCCGATCAGCGTGACCAGATCGCCGGCAACGGCGCGCAGCGTCATGCTCATCAGATCGCGGATGCCGGCGACATTCTCGTTGATGCGCGCCGCCAGCCTGCCCGAGCGGGTGTCGCTGAAGAAATCGACGCCGAGCCGCATCAGATGCTGGAAGATCCGCTTCTGATAGCGCGCCACGACATTGTTGCCGATCTTCGCCAGCGTGACCGAATAGCCGTAGGTGGCCAGACCGCGGATGAGGAAGATGGCGATGATGCCGCCGCAGATCAGGGGCGCCAGATCATAGCGCTGCGCCACGAAAATCTCGTCGACCAGCGGCTGCATGATCCAGGCGGCAAGACCGGCGGTGGCGGCCGAGATCAGCAGGCAGATGACGGTGAGGGTGTAGTGCCCGACATACTCACGGCCGTTCTCAGCGAAGATGCGCTTCAGAACGGCGATGACTTCACCGGGCTCGGGCTTGTTGCTTTTCTTGCCGACGGTCAAAACACGATCCGCTGCGTATATCTGCGTCTGAGAACGCCGGATGGCGCCCGGCCCCCTATTAGAGCTTTTGTGGGCGTTTGCCTATGGTCGGTGCTGAAAAATGGCGGGGGCATCTCCCGGTCACACCCGCCAGCGCCGCCCCTGCGTTTCGACACCGAAACCCGCTGGCGCCCGGGCGAAAGCGGCCAGCCCGGCAAGGGCGGCAAGCGGGTGGCTGACGACACAGGCGGGGATCCTGCGCATCAGTGCATTGTGGGGCGCCTTGTCCTCGAAGGCGGCGCGAAAGCTTCCGGCTTTCAGCGCCGGCACGATCTTCTGGGCAATGCCGCCACTGAGGAACACACCACCCCGTGCTTTGAACACCAGCGCCATGTCGCCGGCAACGCGGCCAAGCAGCGTGGCGAACATGTCCAGCGTTTCGGCGGCAATGGTGTCGCTTCGCGCCAGCCCGGCGGCAGTGATATCGGAAGGGGTCGTCAGCGCGGCCGGCCTGCCATCGGCCCGCGCAATGGCCCGGTAGAGATTGACCAGACCGCGCCCGCACAGCACATCCTCGCCCGAAACACGACCGTCGAGCGTTTCCAGATGAGGGAAAACCTCGTAGTCGCGCGCCGTGCGCGGCCCCAGATCGACATGCCCGCCCTCGCCCGGCACCGGAACCCAGCCGCCAAAGGCATGGACGAGACCGGCGACACCGAGCCCTGTGCCCGGCCCCAGCACCACGCGCGCCGCACCCGGCTCGGGCTCACCGCCACCGATTTTTTCCATGTGTTCAGGGCCGAGGGCCGCGACAGCCAGTGCCTGCGCCTCGAAATCGTTGAGCAACACCACATCGTCCAGCCCCAGATCGGCCAGCATGCGCTTCGGACGGATGATCCACGGGCAATTGGTGAGCGGAATGTCATCGCCCTCGATCGGGGCTGCGACAGCCAGAATGGCCGTGCGCGGTCGCAGCGAAGCATCCTGCAGCACCGTGGCGCGGATCGCGTCGTCGACGCTGGCAAAATCGGCTGTCCGGACGATGAAAGGCTCGCCCGCCTCTGCTGTCTCATCGCGAACGACGCAGAACCGGGCATTGGTGCCGCCTATGTCACCGATCAGCACCGGAAATGCGAAACGCATTGCACCAGCGTCTGAATCCGTCATCGCAATCCCCGGACTCTCATTCGTTGCCATGCGGTTTAGCGCATGGCCTGAAAAAGGAAAACGGGTTTTCGTCGCCGGTTAAAACGATTTAATGCCAGCCACTGCGATGATTGCCAGCCTGAGCGTCAGTTGACCGGGCGTGGGAAAGGCACCGGCACACCGATTTCGGGCGTCGGCGCAAAAGCACTCGCCGCGGCAGGCAGACCACCGGATGCCGCCAGCGCCGCAATCGGATCGGCCTTCGAGATCGTTGCCGCGCCACCGCCGGGATAGGTGACGGACGCCAGCGAAACCGGATCCGGCGCCTGCAGCACAGCGAGGCAGGCCTTCGGCAGGGACGCCATGGTCATGACGTCGCGGGCCTTCGGCGCATCGGGGTTCTTGTTGGGCCGCCACGGCTCTTCCGTGAACCACCATGCCAGCGACTTGTCGCAGCCTTCGCCCGCCGCCACCGTTTCCTGACGCTTGCAATCCGGGGAACCGGGCTGGCATCCGATGCGGATGTGGAAATGATAGTCATGGCCCCAGAACGGCCGGATCTTGCGCAGCCATGTGCGGTCTCCCGTTACCGTGTCGCAGAGCTTCTTCTTGATGCCGGGATGGACGAGGATGCGCTCGACTTCCCCGTAGCTTGCAGCACGCTTCAGCAGGCGGGCATGGGCCGGCGTCCAGCGCTTTTCGATCACCCTGCGGGTTTTCGGATCGATGAGCGACACGGCCGACATGTTCTCACGCTCCTGCGGCGTCAGGCGGCGGTCCGGCATGGGCGTGAACCAGATATCGGCATCGAGCCCGATCTGGTGCGAGGCATGGCCGGTCAGCATGGGGCCGCCGCGCGGCTGCGAAACGTCGCCCAGCAAAAGCCCCGGCCAGCCATCCTGCACCGCGTCGCGCGAGAACTTCTCGATCAGCGAGATCATCGCCGGATGGCCCCAGCGGCGATTGCGCGACAGGCGCATGGCCTGCCATGTCGGCCCGTCCGTGGCGATGGCGACGCCGCCTGAAAAGCAGCCCTTGGAATAGAAACCGATGGATTGCGGCTTCGTGGCGGCGGGCAACCGGTGCGAGCCGAACAGGTCCTTGGCCAGTTCCTGCGCGCCGGCCTGCTGCGGAAGTGCGGAAACGAGCATGGAAAACGCGGCAATCGCCGCAGCGCCCTTCATCATTCTCGTCCAGATTTTCCGCATGGCCTGCCTCCGGTCCGGTGCCCTGCACCGCAAATTCGCGAATCACATAATGTCGGGAACTGTGCCGCGATCAAGGCAAACGCATTTTGCTGCGCGATAAGCCTTCGCTCCAGTTGCCGTGATCCCACAGCGCGCGCAGGGCCGTCCGATAGTCCGGGAAACGGAAATCATACCCCGCCGCCCTGAGCGCCCTGTTGGAAACACGCTTGTTCTCGCCATAGAAAGATCGTGCCATCGGCGTCAGCTCGGCCTGATCGAACGGCACTTCCGGCGGAGGCTGAACGCCCATCAGGTAAGCCGCGTAGCTTACCACATCCTGTGGCGGGGCCGGCTCATCATCGGTGACGTTGAAGATGCCGCCTCTGTTCTGTCCCGCCAGAAGCGTCAGCGCACCGGCAATGTCGGCGACATGGATGCGGTTGAAGACCTGTCCCGGCTTGACCAGACGCCGTGCCGTGCCGTCGCGCAGATTGATGAAGGCATTGCGGCCGGGACCGTAGATGCCGGCCAGACGCAGGATTGCGACCGGGATGCCAGTGGCGTCGCCCAGCTCAAGCCATTGCTGCTCGGCATCGACACGCAGAACCGAGCGGCGCGATACCGGCCGGCACGGCGTCGTCTCGTCCACCCACGCGCCGCCATGGTCGCCATAAACGCCGACCGTCGAGAGATAGCCGATCCAGCGCAGGTGCGGCATGGCGCTGGCGATCGTCGCGCGCGCGGCATTCAGCACGGGATCGCCGCCCTCGTCCGGCGCGATCGAGACGACCAGATGTGTCGTTTCCCTGAGCCGGGCGACGATTTCCGGGGTCAGTTCGCCGTCGAACAGCAGCGGGCTGATGCCGCAGGAGCGCAGCAGATCGAATTTTTCGGGCGAGCGCGTCGTGCCCCAGACGGAAACGTCCGGCCCGCACAGGCTGGCGAAAGCACGGGCCGAATAGCCGGCGCCAAAGATGAAAACCTGTCCGACAGTCATGATTGCACCGGCTCCGATCACTGGTCGTCGTTGGTAGCCCCGTTGCCTGCCGCTGCGCAAGCAGCCACCCGGGCCCGCGCGATCAGGCACGGAACCGGGCAAAGCTGGTTTAACGAGGATGCCGCTGGAGCAACGCCAGCGCCATGAGGGTCACGAGCGGCATGAAGGTGGCGAAACCGGCCAGTGGCCACACACTCGCTCCGTCCAGAAGTACCACGAAGGCGGTGCCGATCAGGCTGACAATCAGGCTCTGGATGCAGAAATAGAGCCCGACCGCCGTTCCGGCCTGATCCCCAAAGGATTGCAGCGCACCGTTAGCGCTGACAGACACGGTAAAGACGATCCCGACCGCAGCCACCCACATGGGCAGAATGAATGCGGCCACGGGCGAGGAGGCCCAGAACGGGCCGATGAGCAGAGCCCCCGCCGAAGTGACCAGCAGGACCATGCCGCAGGTCAGGCCGCGCGCGTTGCCCCAGCGCCCGGCCATGCGCGGTACGATCCGGGTTGCAAGGATCATGACCACCGCCACGCTGGCAAAGGCGAGGCTGAATTGCATTTGGGTGAGACCTGCCTTGTCGATCAGCACGCGCGGTGCGGTCGAGAAGAACACGAAAAAGGTGCCCATGGCGCTGCCATAGCCCAGCGTATAGACCCAGAATGTCCTGTCGCGCAGCACATAGCCGAAGCGACCCCGCCGGCCCCGTCGCGAAGGCCGATGCGTTTCGTGCCAGCCGAATATGGCCGGCACCAAAGCCGCCATCCCCGCAACCGCCAGAAACAGGAAGATCGCCCTCCAGCCGAAAGTCACGGCTATGAGAGACCCCGCAACCGGCCCGATCGCAGGCACGAAGGCGAGGATGGCGCCGAACAGGCTGTAGATGATGCGGCCGTCATCGGTATCGGCATAAACGTCGCGCACGGTGGCGAACATGGCCACCAGCGCCGCCGAAGCCCCGCAGGCCTGCACGAAGCGCAGCCCCACAAAGACCCAGGCGTTTGCGGTGAGTGCCAGCGCCAGCGAAGCCAGGCTGAAGACCATGGCCCCGCCGAGCAGAACCGGCCTGCGGCCGAGGCGATCGGACAAGGGGCCAAATACGATCTGCCCGGCACCCAGCATGACCATGTAAAGGCTGAGCGTGAGCTGGATGACGGCTGGACTGGTGCCAAGTGCTGTCGGCATTTCCGGAATAACCGGCAGGTAAATATCCATCGCCAGCGAGGCGAGGATGTCGAAAGGCGCCATAAGGGCGAGCGCCCACGGGAGCGTATAGCTCCACGATCTGGAAAGATTGGAAAACATGAAGGCTTATCCGCTAATCGGGTTCAATCGGCGGCGGCCTTGCTGACGCAAATGGAGATGGTCGGGCAAAGGCCGCAACAGCAAAAGCAAGCTGTTGCGGCTTATCTGTCTGAGATTTCGACCTTGTTCATCGTAATGCCCTTGAATTGCAGACTGGTTCTTAAGCACTGGGAGCGGAAAAGTAAACCTACGCTCACAGCGCCTCAGGAGGCATCTGCCCATGCGCCTTTGACGGGGCGCCATTCTTCACGAACCTGCGGGTCGGCTTCGACAGGCAGTCTCTCTCCCGCCAGCACAGCGAAATCTTCAGCCGAAACCAGCCGCGACAGCGCCCAGACGGCAGCGCCCCGCACCAGCGGCGAGGCATCGGCGATCAGTTCCCGCACCGCTCCGGCAAGCCCCGGCTCGCCGGAATTGCCGGCGGCGATCAGCACGTTGCGGATGAAACGGTCGCGGCCAATGCGCTTGATCGGCGACCCTGAGAAGAAGGCGCGAAAGCCGGCGTCGTCAAGCTGCAGAAGATCGGCCAGCTTCGGCTCGCGCAGGTCGGCGCGGGCCGCAAGCTTAGCCTCGGAAGCGGTCTGCGCGAACTTGTTCCAGGGGCAGGCGGCAAGGCAGTCGTCGCAGCCATAGATGCGG
Organism: Aquamicrobium sp. YD-1-mutant5; assembly: GCF_059509755.1. Taxonomy (NCBI): domain Bacteria; kingdom Pseudomonadati; phylum Pseudomonadota; class Alphaproteobacteria; order Hyphomicrobiales; family Phyllobacteriaceae; genus Aquamicrobium; species Aquamicrobium sp. YD-1-mutant5. Next base: position 279,151 of record NZ_JCAKKP010000004.1, on the reverse strand, counting down.
TTGCCCATCGCCTCGCGAAATTCCGGCGGGATCGGCCCCTTGTTCTCGATGGTGAGATAGGAAATGCAGCGCCGCGCATCGAGCCTGTAGGGCACCGGAAAGGCATTGGTCGGGCAGGCGTCGATGCAGGCGCGACAGGACCCGCAGCGGTCGGTGTCGCGCGTGTCCGGCTCCAGCTCGGCCGTGGTGAAGATGGAGCCCAGAAACAGCCAGGAACCATGGGTGCGGCTGACCAGATTGGTGTGCTTGCCCTGCCAGCCAAGCCCGGCCGCTTCGGCCAGCGGCTTTTCCATGACCGGTGCCGTATCGACGAACACCTTCACGTCGCCGCCGGCGCGGGCGACGATCTTGCCGGCAATCTCCTTCAGCCGCCCCTTCATCACGTCGTGATAATCGCGGTTGCGGGCATAGACGGAGATGGCAGCCCTGTCGCGCAGCTTCAGGATGCCGCGCGGATCATGGTCCGGCCCGTAGTTCATGGCCAAAACGATGATGGAACGCACCTCCGGCCACAGCACGCTGGGGCTGGCGCGCCGCTCCAGCGTCTCGGCGATCCAGTCCATGGAGCCGTGGAAGCCGTCGGCGACGAACTGCGCCAGCCGTTCCGGGGCTTTGGGTATCGCATCCGGCGAGGTGACGGCACACAGATCGAAGCCGGCGCGCGAGGCTTCCCTGTCGATCAGCGCCCGCAGCTTGCCGGCGCCGGAAGTGCCCGTGTGAGAAGTCCCCCGGTCAGAAATCAAGGTCCGCATAATGGGACACCGGCGCCAGACCGCGCACCCTGTCTGAAAGCAGGGGGCGGAAGGAAGGGCGCGATTTCACCCGCATGTACCAGTCGCGGGCCGCGTTCTGCTCGCGCCAGTCGATCTCGCCCAGATAATCCAGAACCGAGAAGGCCGCAGCGGCGGCGAAGTCGGCATAGGTGATGCGCGAACCCGCCAGCCAGTGGCGCGTTCCCGCCAGCCAGTTGGTGTATTTCAGGTGCTGGCGGATGTTGGCGCGGGCTGCACGTATGGCCGCCGAATCGGGCGAACCGCCGCCGGCGGCCTCCGGCATCAGCGGCTTCAGCACCCGCTCGCGCACCAGATGGCGCGTCACTTCGCTCTCGGTCTTGACCAGATACCAGTCGACCAGCCGGCGGATTTCCGCCCGGTCCATGGGGTTCTCGGCAAAAAGCCGACGTTCGCGTTTCAGGACGCCGCGCGTTTCGTCCAGATATTCGGCAATGACGGTCGCACCTATGATCGGCACATCGCCCTCGGCCAGCAGGATCGGCAATGTGCCGGCCGGATTGAGCGCGAGGAACTCCCGGCGACGCGACCATGGGTTCTCTTCGACAAGAGCCAGTTCCTCGCCATACTCGCCGAAGGCAAGTCGGACGAAGCGGCAGGCGGCGGACATCGGATGATGAAAAAGCGTCAGCATGGTCTCTTGGGTCAAAAAAGCGCACTGGCGAATCGATATCCGCGCCGGTAAGTCATGGCGGTCCAAACCAACGGACTGTCAAGCTTTGCGAGCTATAGGGTCAGAACGCCGTTCTGACAAGCAAACTGGGATCATCCACACTCATGGAAAACCAGACGATCATCGAAGCCCTTCTGCTTGGACTGCTGGAGGGCCTGACCGAGTTCATTCCGGTCTCCTCTACGGGCCATATCCTGCTTGCAGGGCACTTTCTCGGCTTCGAATCCACGGGCAAGGCCTTCGAGGTGCTGATTCAGCTTGGCGCCATCCTCGCCATATTGTCGGTCTATGCCGCCCGCTTCTGGGCATTTCTGAAGAGACCTGATCGCTTCAAGGTCATCGGAGAGGTGATCGTGGGCGTGATTGCGGCACTGATCTGGATGGGCGGCTGCGCCTTCGAGTTCGTTTCCGCCCTTGTCCGCCGCAGGCGCCCCAACCTGTTCCTGCCGCCCCAGCTTCCCGAAGATCCGGCGGTGCGCATGCTGGTCGGCCTCGCCATTGGCTTTCTGCCCGCCGCCATCATCGGCGTCATGGCGCACGGCTTCATCAAGTCGGTGCTGTTCGAGACGCCGAAGCTGATCTGCGTGATGCTTATTCTGGGCGGCATCGTGCTTCTGTGGATCGACAAGCTCGATCTCAGGCCGAAATATCACGAGGTGAGCCAGTTCCCGCTGTCGCTCTATCTCAAGATCGGCTTTTTCCAGTGCCTGGCCATGATCCCCGGCACATCGCGCTCCGGCGCCACCATCGTCGGCGGCCTTCTGATGGGCGCGGACAAGCGCGCGGCAGCGGAATTCTCGTTCTTCCTCGCCATGCCGACGATGCTCGGCGCGTTCACGCTTGATCTCTACAAGAACTGGAATGCGCTTTCCGCGTCCGACCTGCACATCATCGGTGTCGGCTTCATCGCCGCCTTCTTCGCTGCCGTGATCGTGGTGCGCGGCCTGCTTGGCTATGTCAGCCGCCACGGCTACAAGCTGTTCGGCTGGTGGCGGCTGGTGGTGGGCACGGTCGGCCTCGCCGCCCTCTACATCGTCGGCTGACGGAAACTCCGTCAGCCCTGTTGATGCGATATCTGCCTCAGGCCGTCAGGCGGCGCTGGAACTGGCCGGCGGCGCGGAAACGCCACAGATAGCTCGGCAATATGGTTGCCATCGACTGCGCCTCGATGCCGAGACCTGAAAGCGTGCGTCCTTCAGCTTCTGCCTCCTGCGACACGACATTGTCGGAGCGCAGCTGCTCAAGCTGATCGGGGGTCAGCAGGGGCTTCGGCAACAGGCCAAGGAACGAAGCGGCCAGTTTCGACACCCACCATGGCAGCGGAACCAGCAGGCGCTTGCGCTCGACAACGGCAAGCATTTCCTCCAGGCACTGACGGAAGCTGGCCACCACCGGACCGCCAAGCTCGTAGGTGCTCCCGGCAACGGCAACACCGTCGACCGACAGCGCCACCGCCTCTGCCACATCGGCCACATAGACGGGCTGGAACCGCGTTTCACCGCCGCCGATCAGCGGCAGCGCCGGCGAATAGCGGGTCATGGCGGCAAAGCGGTTGAAGAAGCGATCTTCGGGACCAAAAATGATGGAGGGCCGGAAGATTGTGGCATCGGGCACGGTGTCCCGAACCGCCTTTTCGCCCCGCGCCTTGGTGCGGGCATAAGCGGATGGAGACTGCATGTCGGCTCCGAGCGCCGAAACATGGGTGAGACGTGCGCCGACGCCACGGGCGGCCTCGGCGACGGCACGGGCGCCGAATTCATGCACCGAGCCGAATTTCTGACGCCCGCTCTCAGTCAGGATGCCGACGAGGTTGATCACATGATCGGCCCCGATCACCGCCTGATCGACAGACTTGCGGAACCGCAGATTGGCCTGAACGGCCTGAATCTGGCCGACATTGCCAAGCGGCTGGAGATGTCCGGCAAGGTCGGGGCGGCGGCAGGCGACGCGGACGCGATAGCCGCGCCGCGCCAGCGCGCGCACGACGTGCCTTCCTACGAATCCAGACCCACCGAAAACGACCACGAGTTTGGGAGTTTGCAGGATTTCTGTCATGACGGGCTCCGGCTATGCGCCCCGGCACCGCCGGGGCTTGGCTGAAGCCGCTTCATAGTCCGTTTCTTGGCCGAGGCAAAGTGCGATCGGTGGTCGCTCCCACCGATCGCAGCGGATCAGAACGCCTTGCCCAGCCGTGCATCCACGGAATGGCGGTTCGGACCACGGATGACGAAGTAGAAAAGCATCGCCGACCACAGGATCGACGTCTCGGCGCCCGCATAGCCCTGACCCATGGTGACCCAATGGAACCACACGGTGACCAGCAGCACGATCAGCCCGGCAAAGGCCGACGGACGGGTCAGGAAGCCGAGCAGGAGGAAGATGCCGCCGAAGAACTCGGTGCACGACAGAAGCAGGGACCAGAAGGCGCCGGGATAGAAGCCGAGCCCCTGAACCATTTCGGCCGCGCCGAACGGATCGACGATCTTGGCCGAGCCATGGATGGCAAGGATGCCGCCGGTGACGACGCGGAGCAGGGTTTCCGAGCCTTCATGCAGCGCTGCATAGATGCTGCCGAGGCCGGGAATGATCAGACGCGGACGCCCGTTTTCGGTGGTGATGGACATAAATTTTCTTCCTGTTGCGGAGGCGCTCCTAACGCCTGAAGCCCTCTTCACGGTCAAATGAAATAAAGTTGAGTAAGAAAGCAAGGTTCAGCCCGGTGACAGTGCGTTTCAAAAGAGTGGCCATCCGCCATGCGAAAAGGCAAGGCAGGCTCAACGAAATAGCATTTGAGTGATGCACAAAAACGCGCAACGCTGTGCGGATGCGCTGAGCACCTTGCATCCTGCCGGATCAGCAATGGTTGTTTCAGCATTTTTATTGGGCGTCGAACCGATCCGGAAACAAATTGCTTCGGCCTGGTGATGACGTGAGGGGTGAGGAGAGATCAATCGCTGATGTCGGGACCATTTGACGGAAAACATATCATCGTGACCGGCGGCACCGGGGCGCTGGGCAGCGTCGTCGTCGGCAGACTCATTGAGCAGGGCGCTATCTGCCATGTGCCCAATACCCACGCGGAACCGCCCGCGCATTTTCCCTACTCCACTCATCCTAATGTCAGGCTGAGCCACAACATCTATCTGGCCGACGCCAAGACCGTGGATGCCTTTTATGCGGGCGTGAATGATCTTTGGGCATCCATCCATCTGGCCGGCGGTTTCGGTGCCGCGCCAATCGACAAGACCGAATCCGCGTCCTTCGAGGAGCTTCTCGAAACCAACGTCCACACCAGCTTCTTCTGCTGCCGGGCAGCGGTGCGCAGCATGATGGCGGGCGGCAACGGCGGCCGCATCGTCAATGTCGCCGCCAAGCCCGGCCTCAACCCGCGCCGCGGTTCGGGCATGGTCGCCTACACCACCAGCAAGGCGGCGGTTGCCGCCATGACGGTGTCGCTGGCCGAGGAGGTCAAGGCCCGCAACATTCTGGTCAACGCGATCGCACCTTCCATTCTGGACACGCCTGCCAACCGGGCGGCGATGCCGGATGCGGACTTCGGCAAATGGGTAAGCCTCGAGACCGTGGCCGCGACGATCGCCTATCTGGTCGCCCCCGCCAACGAGGCGATGAGCGGCGCTCTTATTCCACTTTACGGCCAGTCCTGAAAATCAGCCCGAACTGCAACGACAGATAAAAAAAGACCCGCCGGATCGCTCCGGCGGGTCTTTTGATGTCCAGCCCCGGGCTCCGCCGAGAATGGCGGAGCCAGAAGGCAAAACGTGTTAGTTGGTCTGCTTCTTCAGCGCAGCGCCCAGAATGTCGCCCAGCGAAGCGCCGGAGTCGGTCGAACCGTACTGAGCGACGGCTTCCTTCTCCTCGGCGATTTCCAGCGCCTTGATCGACACCTGAACCTTGCGGCTCTTCTTGTCGTAGACGATGACGCGGGCATCGACCTTCTGGCCAACGGTGAAGCGCTCGGGGCGCTGCTCGTCACGGTCGCGCGACAGGTCGGAGCGCTTGATGAAGCTTTCCAGACCGCTTTCGACCAGACGAACGTCCAGACCGCCATCCTTCACGCCGGTGACTTCGCAGGTCACGACGGCGTTCTTGCGCAGTTCGCCGGAAGCGGCGGCGTCGCCGACCGCGTCACGCGAAAGCTGCTTGATGCCGAGCGAGATGCGCTCCTTGTCGATGTCGACGTCGAGCACCTGAGCCTTGACCATGTCGCCACGGTTGTACTCCTCGATGACCTGCTCGCCCGGACGGGTCCAGTCGAGGTCGGAGAGGTGAACCATGCCGTCGACATCGCCTTCGAGGCCGATGAACAGGCCGAACTCGGTCTTGTTCTTGACCTCGCCCTCGACTTCCGAACCAACCGGATGGTTGCGGGCGAAAGCTTCCCACGGATTCTCAAGCGTCTGCTTGAGGCCGAGCGAGATGCGGCGCTTGGCCGGATCAACCTCGAGCACGACCACGTCAACCTGCTGCGAGGTGGACAGGATCTTGCCGGGGTGCACGTTCTTCTTCGTCCACGACATTTCCGAAACGTGGATGAGGCCCTCGATGCCCGGCTCCAGCTCAACGAACGCGCCGTAGTCGGTGATGTTGGTGACGGTGCCGGTGATCTTCTTGCCGATCGGGAACTTGGTGCCGATGTCGGACCACGGATCGCTCTCGAGCTGCTTCATGCCCAGCGAGATGCGGTGCGTCTCCTGGTTGATGCGGATGATCTGCACCTTGACCGTCTGACCGATGTTGAGGATCTCGGTCGGATGGTTGACGCGGCGCCATGCCATGTCGGTGACGTGCAGCAGGCCGTCGATGCCGCCGAGATCAACGAACGCACCGTAGTCGGTGATGTTCTTGACCACGCCCTCGACCACCTGACCCTCTTCGAGGTTCTGGACGATCTCGGAGCGCTGCTCGGCACGGCTCTCTTCAAGCACGGTGCGGCGCGAAACGACGATGTTGCCGCGGCGCTTGTCCATCTTGAGGATTTCAAAGGGCTGCGGGTTGTGCATGAGCGGGGTGACGTCGCGGATCGGACGGATGTCGACCTGCGAACGCGGCAGGAAGGCGACGGCGCCGTCCAGATCGACGGTGAAGCCGCCCTTGACCTGGTTGAAGATGACGCCTTCGACGCGCTCACCCTTGCCGAACTTCTCTTCCAGACGGACCCAGCTTTCCTCGCGGCGAGCCTTTTCGCGCGACAGCATGGCCTCGCCCAGCGCGTTCTCGATGCGCTCGACATAGACCTCGACGGTGTCGCCGACCTTCAGCGTGCCGTCCTTGGCCTTGGCGCCGAATTCCTTCAGCGGAACGCGACCTTCGACCTTCAGGCCGACGTCGATGATGGCCATGTCCTTTTCGATGGCGGTGACGATACCGCGAACGACCTGGCCTTCACCGGCATGACCGTCGGCAAAGGATTCTTCGAGCAGGCTCGCGAAATCATCGCGAGTAGGGTTTGAAACTGACATATGTTCTCCTGAAATGCCTCTTTACCGGAGGCGGCGCCGTGGGTTCGTGTTGCGTTTGCCCGACCGATATTCCGGACCCTCGGGTCCCGGACCGCACAGGGCGGTCGAAATACGGCGCGTAGAATGCCGGCAGGCAGTTTAATCTCAGACCGAATGAGAAGCGGACTTCATATCGTCCACAATCCCGTTCAGCTTTCGCTTGCTGCAGCCACTATACCATCAATGATGGTTCTGGCGGCAATAAACGCGGTTTCTATATCCATTTCGCTGGTATCGAGCAAGTGCGCATCGGCGGCAGGCCGCAGCGGGGAGTCGGCGCGGCCCATGTCGCGCTCGTCGCGACGGGCGATATCGGCAAGAATGGTGGCGAAATCGCCGGTGCCGTCACGCGCCTCGATCTCGGCCAGCCGCCGCCGCGCCCGCACCTCAGCGCTCGCCGTCACATAAAGCTTCACCCTCGCATCCGGGCAGACGACCGTGCCGATGTCGCGGCCATCCAGCACGGCACCGGAAGCCTGCGCGGCGAAGGCGCGCTGCTTGTCCACCAGTATGCGCCGCACCTCGGGGATGACGGCGATCTTCGAGGCCGCCTCGCCAACGGCATGGGCGGAGAGCACGTTACGGTCCAGGCCGCCGAGATCGACGAGACGCGCGGCCTCTGTCGCATGCGGCGCATCACCCAGCGGCCAGCCCTTCGTCAGCAGCATATGGGCGACCGCCCTGTAGGTCAGGCCGGTATCCAGATGCGGCAGGTGGTAATAGTCTGCCAGCCGCCGCGCCAGCGTACCCTTGCCGGAGGCGGCGGGTCCGTCGATGGCGATCACGAGAGGAGCGGCCGTCATGCTGCGGCTTCCACCGCTTCGATCTGCGCTCCAAGTCCGGTCATCAGGCCCATGAACTCAGGAAACGAGGTCGCGATCATCGCCTGATCATCGATGGTGACCGGCTTTTCCGCTGCGAGCCCCATGATCAGGAAACTCATTGCGATGCGATGGTCGAGATGGGTCCTGACCGCTTCACCACCACCCAGGCCCTTTCCGCCCGGAACACCGCGCACGGCGAGCGTCGCCTCGCCTTCCGTGCAGTCCACATTGTTCTGGCGCAGACCGGCAGCGACTGCCGCAAGCCGGTCGCTTTCCTTCACGCGCAGCTCTTCAAGCCCCTGCATCAGCGTTTCGCCCTCCGCAAAGGCGGCGGCAACGGCCAGCACCGGATATTCGTCGATCATCGACGGCGCACGCTCGGCCGGCACGGTGACGCCCTTCAGCTGCGAATGGCGCACACGCAGATCGGCAACATCTTCGCCACCCTCGCTGCGCGGGTCCTGCACCTCGATATCGGCACCCATTTCCTGAAGCGTGAGAATCAAGCCGGTCCGCGTCGGGTTCATCAGCACATTGCGGATGACGATGTCGGAACCGGGCACGATCAGGGCGGCGACCAGCGGGAACGCGGCCGAGGACGGGTCACCGGGAACGGCAATCGTCTGGCCGGCAAGCCTGCCCTGCCCCTCGATGAAGATATGGCGCACGCCGCGTTCGTCAGTTTCCACATCGATATTGGCGCCGAAACCCTTCAGCATCTTTTCAGTATGGTCACGGGTCATTACCGGCTCGATGACGGTGGTGATGCCGGGCGTGTTGAGCGCGGCCAGCAGCACTGCCGACTTCACCTGCGCCGACGGCATCGGCACGCGGTAAGTGATGGGTGCGGCATGTTTGGGCCCGCGCAGGGTCAGAGGCATGCGATCGCCGGGGGCTGCATTCAGCACCTGCACGCCCATCTGGCGCAGCGGATCGAGCACACGGCCCATGGGGCGCGAATGCAGCGACGCGTCACCGATGAAGGTGGTTTCCATGTCATAGGTGCCGACAAGCCCCATGGTCAGGCGCGAGCCGGTGCCGGCATTGCCGAAATCAAGCGGACCGTGGGGCTGCAGGAGCGCACCGTTGCCGGTGCCGCGAATGATCCATTCGTCGCCCTGCTTTTCGATATGGGCGCCCATGGCCTTCATCGCTTCGCCGGTGCGCAGCACATCCTCGCCCTCAAGCAGGCCGGTGATGCGCGTCTCGCCGGAAGCGAGCCCACCGAACATAAAGGAGCGATGCGAAATCGACTTGTCGCCGGGAACGCGCGCCTCCCCGCTGAGAGCGGAAGAACGGCGGGCAATGGCCGGTTGCGGGACGGCGGAATGCGACATGACTATTCCTCTTGCGAAGATCCCGGTTAGCGGGCAATTTCAAAGGGAGCGCGGCGGTCTCGTATCATGACCGGCTGCGACGGTCATCCCCCTTGGTAAGCTGCAGGAAACTCCGGTTTTCCGGTGGCGGCATTTGGCTTTGACAGGCTTGCAAGGAGCCGTTAAGGGGACCAAACTTTTTTCGACGAGGCTTGTCGTGGCAAAATCCGAACTTGGCACCAAACGAATCGACCCGGAAACGGGCCAGAAATTCTATGACCTGAACAAGGATCCAATCGTCTCGCCCTATACGGGCAAGACCTATCCGCGTTCCTATTTCGAGGACACCAAGGCTTCGATCCTTGAAGAAGAGGACGAAGTTGCAGAGAAGGAGCTGGACGCCGAGGAAGATGGCGCCGTTCTGGTTCCGCTCGAAGACGCCGACGGCGATTCGAAGGACGACGATCTGCCGGATCTCGGCGACGACGATGATGATGTCGATCTGGGCGACGATGACGACACCTTCCTTGCCGACGAGGAAGAGGGTGACGACGACGACGTTTCCGACATGATCGGCGTTGGCGACGACGACGAAGACGACATCTGATCGGGACGATGTCCACATGCCGCGTTTTTATGCGCGCGGCATGAAAAAAGCAGGCTGAAGAGGCTTGCTATTCACAACGGGCGGCGCTAGAAGCCGCCCACATCGGGTGAAGATGCTTTGCCCGGTACCTAGCCGGAAACGGCTCCCGGCAAACAAACCGGGTGTGGGGCCATAGCTCAGCTGGGAGAGCGCCTGCATGGCATGCAGGAGGTCAGCGGTTCGATCCCGCTTGGCTCCACCAAATTCCTCAGATCTGCAACATATGCCGTCGTTACGGGCTGCCGCTCACTCGTCCTGCATGTGCCGTGGTCTGCAAGGTCGCGCGCCTCGTCGCCCTTTTTCATTTGTGTTGCAAATATGCAAATTGTTCATGCTTTCGGTGAGACAGGGCGATTTGTGCCTTGCCACAAAAACATGAGTTTATTAATCAACAAAATCATATTTGCCGGGTCTGGCTGGTCTCGATGGCCAATGCTGGATTTGTTCTGCCAGTTCCCGGAAGCGGCACAGGAATCAGCGCGGTAAAGACGGGCATCGTTACGGCCCTTTGTCCCACCTGCTGCCCTCGACGAGCAGGAACAGATTGCCAATGTGGGATTTGCAGCATCTTTTCAGGAAGCATGCGCGTGACATTGCCCAATCGCTGCGCCGCCGGGGCATAGCCGAAGAGACCGCCGCCGATCTCACGCAGGACACGTTCGTGCGCGTGCTCGTCTCTCCGCCGGCCAGTGGCACGGTCGCGCACAATCCGGCCGGCTATCTGTTCCGCGTTGCCCGCAATCTCGGCATCGACCACCAGCGCCGCGAACGGCGCGTCACCTTCGTGGATCTCGCACCGGAGGCGTTTGCCGCACTGGCCGACACTGCGCCTTCCGCGGAGACCATCGTCTACGACCGGCAAAGGCTTGCCCTTACCAAAGCCGCGCTTGCCGAATTGCCCGAGCGGACCCGCAAGGCTTTCGAGATGCACCGCGTCGAGGCGATGACCATTGCAGCGGTAGCGGCCGAGCTCGATCTTTCCATATCGCGCACATGGTCTCTCATCCGCCATGCCTATGAGCATATCGACACGCGGCTTTCCGCAGTGCGATAAGTTTTCCCTGCCTCCGCAGAAAATTTCTGCCCGCTAACCGTATTAGGTGTTACGGGCATTTTTTGCGTGCCCTGAACCGGCATTGGGAGACCCGCATGAATGACGAGACGGATGGTCGCCAGTTGTTTCTTGAGGCAGCCGATCTCGCCATCCGCTTGCAGAATGACCCTGCCAATCCCGTTTCGGTGGAGACCATTCGCAACTGGGTGGCGCGCAGCCCGCATCATGCCGCTGCGTGGACACGGGTGGCTGAAATCCATGGCATGACCGGAAAGATACTGGCCGGCCAGCGCGCACAGAGCACGGACGGCAAGCTTTCGCGCCGCAACCTGCTGATGGGCGGTGCGGCAGGTCTGGCCGCGGTCGCCGTCGGTTCCTGGGCCGTTCCGCTGGCGCTCTTGCATGCCAGGGCCGACCACATCACCACCACAGCCGAAATCCGCCGGATTACCCTTCCGGATGGCAGCATGGCGACACTCGGGCCCGATACCGCCATTGCCACGCTTTACAGCGATTCACAGCGCATGATCGAATTGCTGGCCGGAATGGCCTTCTTCGAGGTGGCGCCCAATCCTCATCGTCCTTTTATGGTCAGCGCGGGACCGGTGACGGCGAGAGCACTTGGCACCGCCTTCGATGTCTCGCAGGATGCAGGTTTCATTTCCGTATCCGTTTCGCACGGCATGGTGGAGGCGCGAACCGCCGATGCGCTGTCCGCACAGGCAATCCGCCTGTCGGCAGGAGACTGGCTCACCCTCGACCCCGCCTCGCACCTTCTGAAGCGGGGCACGCGCGAGGCGGATCAGGTTGCCGCATGGCGCGAAGGCCTGATCGTAGCTGAGCAGGAGACCGTTTCGGCCATGGTGGCGAAGATCGCGCGCTGGCTGCCGGGCCGCGTGGTGCTGGCCGATCCTTCGCTCGGCAGGCGCGAGATCAGCGGCGTTTTCGACCTTGGCGATCCTGCCCGCGCACTGGAAGCGGTGGTGAGCCCGTTCGGTGCGAAACTGCGCACCGTCGGCCCGCTGATGACGGTGATTTCGCCCGTCTGAAAAAAGATCGGCAAAAAACAGAAAAAAACGCAGACCCGTTCGTAAGGCTTGATAGGAGCTGCACCACCCGGCGATCAGGCATGTCAGCTCTCCCAATTCGAAAACGGAGTGCATAGGACATGGGGTTCGGGCCTGTGAAGAATAAAGCCGGCCGCATCGGCGGTAAAATGCTTGCTGCGGCGCTGCTGGCAACCACGGCATTGCCGCCGGGCATTGCGTTCATGTCGACCGGCAGTTTTGCCCAGTCGCGCGCGGAAACGACCTTCAACATCCCCTCGGGCTCGCTCAGCCGGGCTCTGGCCGCATTCGGCAGCCAGTCGGGAACTCAGGTCTCCTATGAAGCTTCGATCGCCGCAGGCAAATCGTCGCCCGGCATTCGCGGTGCGGCTACACGCGAGCAGGCACTGGCGCAGATCCTGCAGGGCTCCGGCCTCGTCTACACGTTCAAGGATCCGTCGAACGTTCTCATCACCGATCGTGTTTCGGCGGCCCATGCAACGACGCCTTCGGGCAACCCGATGCTTCTGAGCACCATCAACGTTTCCGGACGCGGCGGCGCGCAGTCCGTCTACACCGACCCGGCGTCTTCCGTTTACATCACCGCCGAGCAGCTCGACCGCTACGGCCGGCTGTCCCCCTCGGACATGCTCAGGGGCCAGCCCGGCGTCCAGGTCGGCGACAGCCGCAACGGCGGCGGTGTCGACGTCAACATTCGCGGGCTGCAGGGCCAGAGCCGCGTTGCCGTCACCGTCGATGGCTCGCAGCAGTCGCTCAATGTCTATCGCGGCTATGCCGGTACGCAGCAGCGCAGCTATTTCGATCCGGACCTGATCAGCGACGTGACCATCACCAAGGGTCCGGGCCTGTCTCCTTCGGCCGCAGGCGCGATCGCCGGCACTGTCAACATGACGACGCTTCGCCCCGAAGACATCATCAAGCCCGGCAAGAACTGGGGCGTGCGCCTGAAGGGCGAACTATGGGACAACGGCGTAAGCCAGGTCCATCGGGCCGAATATCTGGGCAGCAGCACCGAACTTGGCACCACGCCTCATGACAGCCGCCCCAACCTTTTCGATTCCAAGGCCAAGTCCGGAAGCGTGGCGGCTGCCTTCACCAGCGACCATATCGATCTGGTGGCCGCCTATGCGCGCCGCAATCAGGGCAATTACTTTGCCGGCAAGCATGGCCGTGAAAAGTACCGCGAGTTCGACAGATGGGGTTATGAGAACAACACGGTCGCCAAGTCCTACATGGCCGGCGAAGAGGTTCTCAACACCTCGGTCAGCACCGAGTCGGCTCTGCTGAAGGCCACCATCAAGCCAACCGACGAGCAGCAGCTGGAACTCAGCTACCGCTATTTCGACGGCGAGTTCGGCGAGATCATGCCTTCCGATATTTTCAGGTTCGGCACCGGCGGCGTCTATCAGTATCCGGTCGGCAGCATGGTCATCAATTCGGCCTCGGCGCGCTACTCGTTCGACCCGAAGGACAATGACCTGATCGACTTCAAGGCCAATTTCTGGGCCACGGGCGCCAAGAGCGACCAGATCAACGCCACCAACGGTCCGAAGTCGCAATGGGTCTATGGCAGCAGCGACCGCAGCTGGGTGCGCATGGACAACACCCGCGTCGGCGGCGATCTTTCCAACCGCTCGGAGTTCAAGACTGAGGCCGGCGCCTTCGCCCTCGATTTCGGCGGCGGATTCCAGTACGAGGACATCCGCCCGCAGGACGGAGTCGTGATCACCGAACACGACCTGAACTCCAACCGCAACCTGCGCGACGGCTACCGCACCGAAGTCAACCTCTCCGGCAAGCTCGAATACAAGCCTCGCGAGAACCTGCAGTTCTGGGCCGGCGGGCGCTATGGCCGCTACTCCTCGCACGACCGCAACGCGCCTTCGGTGGCCCGCCGTGAGAACGTCTATGGAAAGTGGGTCTCGGTCTACAACGGCAAGGTCTTCGGCAACATGTACTGGACGCCGGACGAAAACGGCCAGTTCACCGACGCCACCGATCCGCGCCTGAACAACGGCATGGTCATCACCAACACGAACAACCCGTTCGACGGCATTCCCTTCGACGAGTTCGGCACACCGACCTACATGGCCGAAGGCAATCCGGGCTACACCAATATGGTGGTGGGCTTCGATCGCGGCGAGAGGATGTCGAACAGCGCCAGCGGCTTCACACCGGCCATCGGCGTCAACTACGAGATTTCGCCGCAGACCTTCCTCTATGCAAGCTATACGCAGGGCTATCGCCTGCCGTCGCTGTTCGAGACGACGATCGGCACGTTGCAGGTCGACCCGGCCTCGGGACTGAAGCCGGAGCGCTCGCGCGCCATCGAGATCGGCGCCAGCACCACGCGCGAAAGCCTGATCACCGAAGGCGACGTGGCCTCTTTCAAGCTCGCTTACTTCAACAATGACGTGAAGAATTACATCGTCCGCTACTATGATCCCTTCGGCACCGGACTGATGACCTTCTCCAACGCCGACAGCTATCAGACCAGCGGTCTGGAGTTCCAGTCAAACTACGACAATGGCCGCTTCTTCGCCGAGCTTGGCGCGACCTACTATCTGCGCACCGAGACCTGCGATGCGGACTTCGCCGCCTATCTGCGTGATAAGGCGAATGCCTCTGTGAAGACACAGGATGCGCCGGACTGCACGCCCGGCAGCTATGTCGGCTCCTACATCAACACCCAGAACCCGCCTAAATATGCGGTGAACCTGACCGTGGGCGGCCGCTTCTTTGAAGACAAGCTGACGGTGGGCGGTCGCATGACCTACACGTCCGGTCCGACTGAAACGATCGACAAGCCATGGCAGAGCAGCGACACCACCCCGCAGCTCTACTATCACCCTGTCACCGTCTTCGATGCGTTCCTGAGCTACAAGCTGCGCGAGGACACGATCCTCAACGCCTCGGTGCACAACATCACCGATCGCTACTATCTGGACCCGCTGGCGCAGAGCTACATGCCGGCACCCGGCCGCACCTTCAGGGCCGGCCTGACGGTGAAGTTCTGATCACTCCGTTCCCCTGCCCGGCCTGAGGTCGCGGCAGGGGAACCTCGTTTTCGACCCTGTTATCCCCGGCATTGCAGGACAGGACGAGAACGCGTAACCTTCTGTTTACCCTTCTCGTAGTCGCTTTCGTATCACCTGCAGCCTTATGTTACGGGCAAGGAATCGGACCCACGGCAAGAGGCGTGACCAGAATGGGGATGGATTCGGACACGCTGTTTTTTGCAGCCGGCATCTGTGCGAGCGCGCTTGCCCTGACGATGCTGAGTGTCTGGCTTCAGAACAGGATGGACCGTTTCCTGATCGGATGGTTCATCGGGATGGTGCTGCTGGGCTGCGGCGTCGTCATCTATTCGACGATCTCTTTCGAATTCACGGCCGTGACTGCTTCCGGTTTCGCGCTCCAGACGGCCGGCTTCATCGCCGTCTATGCCGCAGCAAAGCTGTTCGTCGGGAAACGAATGAACTGGCCGGCCATGGCAGCTCTGTTCGTCTGCCTCAGCTTTCCCGTAAGCGGGCTCATCGTCATGGGCTTCGAAGGGATCGGCATCGCTCTCTACAATCTGATCGCGGCAAGCCTGATCGTGCTGACCGCCCGGCTCTACTGGAATGTCCGGAGTGAGGCTCCGACCTCGATCACCGGCGTAACGGCGCTTTACCTGCTGACTTCCCTGTCGTTCCTGGCCTGCGCCGCCGTGCTCGTGCTGGACGGAAAATGGTCGCTGGAGCACCGGCCCGACAACTGGGCGGAAAACCTCAATGCCATCATGGCCATCGCCGGCATAACCGGCATCGGCGCCCTTTCGCTCGGGCTCAATCAGTCACGTGTGGCGCGCCGGCACCGGATCGAAGCCCGGACCGACCCGCTGACCGGCACGCTGAACCGGCGCGCGCTGCTGGACAGCCTGAAGATGGATCATCTGCAACCGGGCGACGCCGTTGTCGTCTTCGATCTCGATAACTTCAAGTCCATAAACGACCAGTATGGGCATCATGCCGGCGACCGCATCCTGTGCCAGTTCGCGCATGAACTGCGTTCCATCCTGCGGCGCGGGGATGTGGCTGCCAGAATGGGCGGCGAAGAGTTCGTCGTGGTGATCCGGCAGGCTTCGGTGCCGTCGTCGATTGCGATAGCCGAGCGCGTGAGATCTGCCTTCGCGGCCAACCAGATCCAGACGGATCAGGGACCAGTTCCCGCCACGGCAAGCGCCGGAATCGCGATCATGCTTCCCTCTGACGATGGCTTCGAGAGCGTCTTTCGCAGAGCCGACAGCGCGCTCTACCGCGCCAAGAACAACGGCAGGAACCGCGTCGTCACCGAATTGCAGGTGGTTGCCTGAGGCTGCATCCTGCCGGTTCGGCTTTGACGGTGCGGTAACATGTTTCAATTTCTCTGGCGTCATTCGCACAGAGGGAGAACAGCATGCTGCACATACGAGGGGTGCTCACGGTGATTGCGGCCGGCGTCATGCTAAGCGGCTGCGTAACGGAATCGAGCTACAAGCAGGCGCAGGAGATCGTGCGCGGCAGCCCGGCGATGAAGCGGGATGCGATCAACAAATGCTATAGCGGCGCCTCCAGGGCCTCGCCGACCCGCAAGGCGGAGATGGCGAAGATCATGAATGTCAGCCCGCGCAGCAATGTCGCGCGCACCTATTGCACGCGCGCCTTCAACGGCATCGCCAGCGGCCGCATCACCTATGAGGATTTCCGCACCAAGAGCCCCCGGTTCATCCGCGTCATTCAGGGCAGGTGACTGCCGCAGAAAGCAGGAGCCGGCCGGCCTGATGCCAGAAGATCAGGAAGCCGATCAGTCGTGGCGCGGACCACACATTATCGCTCGGCCGGGATGCGGCCTCTTCCGGACCCCGGATGGCGGGAGCCTCAATCCCGCCGTCGTTCGAAATCAGAATGCGCGTGAAATTCTGTTCCTGCGGCAGCAGCCAGCCGGTCTGGCCGCTGCCGCATGAGGAACTCACCCCATGTGAACTGAGCGATCTCAGGCGGCGGCGCGCGCTCTTCCGGAACCGCCGCCGGTCAGGCTGATGCGGTTTCGCCCACGGCGGCACTGACGGCGGCGGCGATCTCGCGGATCAGCGCCTCGTCGGATGCCGGGCGCTCTCTTCGCGAGGCGACCAGACAGGCCTGCGAGCGCAGGATCACGCCATCCCCCAGAATTTTGAGATGATTGGCACGCAGCGTCGAGCCGGTGGAGGTGATGTCGACGATGACATCGGCCGAGCCGGCTGCCGGAGCGCCCTCGGTGGCACCCAGGCTTTCGACGATGCGATAGACCTGAATGCCGTGCTTGCCGGAAAAGAACTGCTGGGTCAGGCGCCAGTATTTGGTGGCGATGCGCAGCCGCCGGCCATGGCGCTGGCGGAAATCGGCCGCCACGTCGTCAAGATCGGCCATGGTGTCGACATCGAGCCACATGTCCGGCACCGCCACCACCACATCGGCATGGCCGAAGCCGAGGCGCGCGACGATTTCGGCGCGGCTTTCCCAGTCGGCCAGGTTCTCGCGCACCAGATCCTCGCCGGTGACGCCGAGATCGATGCCGCCGCTGCCGATCTCGCCCGAAATTTCCGAAGCCGACATGAACACGACCTCGATGTCACTGCGCCCCTCGACATGGGCATGGTAACGGCGGTCATCCTCGGGCAGGCTGACGGCAAGACCTGCCCCAGCCAGTATTTCCAACGTCTTTTCCTTCAGGCGTCCCTTGGAGGGAATGGCCAGCGTCACGCTCATGCCCCTGCCTCCCTCAGCGCTTCCACCCGGTCGAGCCATACGGAGAAGCCGACGCCGGGAATGGGCTGCTTCGCGCCGAGCAACGTCAGCAGGCGGTCATAGCGACCGCCGCCGGCGAGCGGGCGACCATCGGTTCCCTCGGCCCCGATCTCGAACACCAGCCCGGTGTAGTAATCGAGCGGACGACCGAAGGCCGCATCATAGCGCACGGTCTCGGAAGCCAGCCCATGGCCGGCAATCGCCTGCGCGCGCTCCGCGAACAGGTCGAGCGCACCGCCAAGCTCCAGCCCCGCCTCGCTGGCGAAATCGCGCAGCGCGTCGGCCGCGCCGGCAAGCGGCGTGTCGATGGCCAGAAAGCTCTTCAAAGCGGCGAAGGCGTCATCGGAGAGGCGCACGCTGCGCAACTGCACCTTCTCGATCAGACGCCGCGCGATCTCGGCTGGCGTACGTCCGGCAGAGAGCGGCAGTCCGGCCTGCTCCATGCCCTTCGCGATCTGTGCTGTCAGCCCTTCCGCGTCGCCATCGACAGCAAGCAGCGCCACCGGCCCGGCCAGCTGGCCGTTGCGGGGCGGGTTGGCGAGATCGGCAAGGGCAGCATCCAGCATCTCGTGCGAGCCGAAGGCACGTGCCAGCCGCATGCGCCAGCCGCGCGGCAGGCCAAGTGCTGCCAGCACCGCCTCGAACACGGACTGGTCGCCGATGGTCAGTTTCAGGCTGGCCTGCGGAACCGCCTTCGCCAGCAGCTCATGCGCATCGGCCACCAGCCGCGCGTCGGCAGCTGCCGTATCGGTGTCGCCAAGATCCTCAATGCCGGCCTGAAAGAATTCGTTCGACCCGTCGCGATGCTGGCGAAACACCTCGCCCAGATAGCCATAGCGGCGCGGCGTGCCGGCCTGTGACGCGATATGATCGAGGCACACAGGAATGGTGAATTCCGGGCGCAGGCACAGCGCCTGTCCGGTCTCGCTCTCGGTGAGGAAGATGCGGCGGCGCAGATCCTCGCCGGCAATGTCGAGAAACGGATCGGCCGGCTGCAACACGCCAACCTCGACCAGATCGACGTTTTTGGCGGCGAACAGCGCCTTTACGTCGCCCGCGACGGAGGGAGAGCGCGAGGTCATCGCCGGTTCCCGTTCATCGCGAGGCTCACCGTCCGGCCCTGTCGGCAGCCTGTGCGTCGAGGATTTTCCTCACCTCGGCGACCAGATCGCTTTCCGCAACGGTGACCTGCGCGGGCCTTGCGGCGCGCCATTCGGCATTATCGGAAATCTCGGCCGACATGCGCGCGCCTTCGATCAGGTCCTTGATCTGGACCTCGCCCTTCTCGCGCTCGTCTCCGCCCTGAATGACGGCCACCGGACAACCGCGCCGGTCGGCATATTTGAGCTGCGCCTTCATGCCAGCGCCGCCGAGATACATTTCGGCGCGGATGCCGGCCCGGCGCAGATCCGATACCATCTTCTGGTAGCGGCCGAGGCTTTCCGTATCCTTGTCCATGACCAGCACCACGACCGGCTGGATGACATCGGACATGTCGAGCTTGCCGAGGTTCTTCAGCGCCGTCATCAGGCGCGAGACGCCGATGGAAAAGCCGGTCGCCGGCACCGGCTCGCCGCGGAAGCGCGACACCAGACCATCATAACGGCCGCCGCCGCCGACCGAGCCGAAGCGCACGATCTTTCCCTCGTCATTGGGAATCTCGGCCAGCAATTCGGCCTCGTAGACGGGGCCAGTGTAATATTCGAGGCCGCGCACCACGGAGGGGTCGATTTTGATACGGCCATCATCATAGCCGGCAGCGGCGACCATCGCACCGATATCGGCCAGTTCCTGAACGCCCTCTTCACCGCGCGGGGAGCCGGCAACGGCACCGCGCATGGCAGCCAGCGCGCCGGCCAGATCGTCTCCTGTGGAAGAGGTCAGCAACAGAACGCGTTCCGCCTGCTCCGCATCCAGCCCAGCGCCCTTGGTGAAGTCACCGCTCTCGTCGAGACGGCCTTTGCCCAGCAAAGCGCGCACGCCGTCAGCGCCCACCTTGTCGAGCTTGTCCACGGCGCGCAGCACGGTGAGGCGGCGGCCGGCATTGTCCTCGCCGCCAAGGCCGATGGCCTCCAGCACACCGTCAAGCACCTTGCGGTTGTTGACGCGGATGACGTAGTCGCCGCGCGCGATGCCCACGGCCTCCATCACATCAGCCATCATCATCGCCATTTCGGCGTCGGCGGCCACGCCCGGCGTGCCGACCGTATCGGCATCGAACTGCATGAACTGGCGAAAGCGCCCCGGACCGGGCTTCTCGTTGCGGAACACCCAACCCGCCCGATAGGAGCGGAACGGTTTTGGCAGCTTCTCGAAATTCTCGGCCACGAAACGGGCCATGGGCGCTGTCAGGTCGTAGCGCAGCGACAGCCACTGCTCGTCATCGTCCTGAAAGGAAAAGACGCCCTCGTTCGGCCGGTCCTGATCAGGCAGGAACTTGCCCAGCGCATCGGTGTATTCGATCAGCGGCTGGTCGACCGGCTCGAAACCGTAAAGCTCATAGACCTCGCGGATACGCGCCATCATCCTGTCGACGGCACGGATGTCGTCGGGGCTGCGGTCGACAAAGCCGCGCGGCAGGCGTGCTTTCATCTTTTCCGGTCGTTCGGCCATGGCGGGTACTCTGCGGTTCGGCAATAGGGCGGCAGCGGGCCAGCGTGCGCCAGACCGCGCGCTGTCCTAACCGATGCCGCACCCAGCGGCAAGGGCGGCTTAAGCCGGAGTTCGGCTCAGACCGGCCTGCGGAAGCCGGCGCGCGCAGCTTCCACCCCGGCGCGACAGGCGCAGCCCTCGATGTGGTCATTGACCATGCCCATGGCCTGCATGAAGGCATAGACGGTGGTGGGGCCGACAAAGCTCCAGCCGCGCTTCTTCAGTTCCTTGGAAATGCGCGTGGAAACGGCGGTGGTCGGGTTGGCCCGCAGATGGGCGAGGTCCATCACCGCCGGCCGCTCTTCCGCTGCAGGCTCGAACTTCCAGAACCACGCCGCCAGCGAGCCGGCCTCATCCACCAGCTCGCGGGCGCGGCGCGCATTGTTGATGGTGGAGACGATCTTGCCGCGATGGCGCACGATGCCGGCATTGCCGAGCAGGCGCTCGACATCAGCCTCGGTGAACTCTGCAACACGCTCGAAATCGAAACCGGCGAAGGCCTCGCGAAAATTCTCGCGCTTGCGCAGGATGGTCAGCCACGAGAGGCCGGACTGGAAGCCTTCGAGGCAGATCTTTTCAAACAGGCGGCGATCGTCCGCCACCGGGCGACCCCATTCATAGTCGTGATAGTGGATGTAGTCCGGCAGATTGCCGTGCCAGAAACAGCGGTCCACCCCATCCGGGCCGGTGATGATGCCGTCTTTTTCGCTCATGCCCCAAATCCGTTAATGCAGGGTCCCGGTGCTTTACCGGCGCTTTACCAGATTCCTGAACCGCCGGATAACCATACCGAAAGCTTTACTGACAAAACGGCATTCGACGCATCCGGGATTCACCTTTCGGTTGTCCTTCGCGCACAGGATCGCGCCATGACCGGACACGCGTTTCCGGCCGACGACCGAACCCAGGATTGCGTCACATGAAACGAGCCCTTTTCCTGTTTACCTGCCTGGCCGGGGTCCTCTCCATGGGCTTTTCGCCGGCAATGGCCAACGACCGCTACATCGAGCGCCCGCCGGTGCGGGTGAGCCCCGACCTTGCCGCGCCATGGGTGCTGCAGCTCGGCAAGGCTCCTGACAATGCGAGGCGGGACAATGTCAGGCGCGTGGCGCCTGAGCCACGGCGCGTCTACCGCACCCAGCCGGCAACGCGCACCGCGGTGCAGGCGCAGCCGCGCCAGCGCGTTGTTGTTCAGCCGCAGGCCACGCAGCAGGCGCGCCCGGCGCGCGTGCAGCAGGCGTCCGCCGCCCGCACCGTGCAGAAGCGCGCTGTGCGCCCGCAGATCAACCCGATCTACCTGCCGCAGGTCGTGAATTATGACGGCAAGCACAAGCCCGGCACCGTCGTCATCGATACGCGCGACAACTTCCTTTATCTGGTGGAAAAGGACGGCAAGGCGCGCCGCTACGGCGTCGGCACCGGCAAGCCCGGCTTCGAATGGGCCGGCACCCACAAGGTGACGTCGAAGCGCGAATGGCCCGACTGGCGCCCGCCGGCGGAAATGATCGCGCGCGAAAAGGCCAAGGGCCGTCATCTGCCGACATTCGTGTCCGGCGGCATCGAGAATCCGCTCGGCGCGCGCGCACTCTATCTCGGCTCGACGCTCTACCGCATCCACGGCACCAACCAGCCATGGACGATCGGCGCCGCCGTCTCTTCCGGCTGCATCCGCATGCGCAACGAGGACGTCGTCGATCTTTACGAACGCGTGCCTGTTGGCGCGACGGTCGTTGTCATGTAAAAGCTTTTCCCAACAACGGGGGACGGGCCGTGTCGGGGGACGTGGCCAGTCGCAGAAAAGGCAGCCGGTGAACGCCGCGCTGCCTTTTCTGTTTCCGGACACTGCCGGGCCAATGCAGCTGGCCTTACTGTAATTGTCTGGGCCGCTCCCCGCCATAGGCCCAGTCGAGCAGTTCCACCGTATGCACCACAGGCAGCTTCGCGGCTGAAGCGATCTGGGTGATGCAGCCGATATTGCCGGTGGCAACGAGTTCGGCGCCCGTGGCCGTGATGTTCTTCACCTTGCGGTCGCGCAGCCTTGCCGAAATTTCCGGCTGCATGATGTTGTAGGTGCCGGCCGAGCCGCAGCACAGATGCCCCTCGCGCGGCTCCTTCACCACGAAGCCCGCTTTGGCCAGAAGCGCCTTTGGCTGGCGGGTGATCTTCTGGCCGTGCTGCATGGAACAGGCCGAATGATAGGCAATGGTGAGGCCGGGTTTCGCCGCCGGTTCCGGCAGGTCGAGCGTGTCGAGATATTCGGTCACGTCCTTCGCCAGCGCCGAGACCCGCGCCGCCTTCTCCGCATAGGCGGGGTCGAGGCGCAGCATATAGCCGTAATCCTTGATCGTCGTGCCGCAGCCGGAAGCGGTGATGATGATGGCGTCGAGCCCACCCTCGTCGATCTGGCGCGTCCAGGCATCGACATTGCGGCGGGCGAAGGCGAGCGCCTCTTCCTCGCGGCCCATATGATGCACCAGCGCGCCGCAGCAGCCCTCGCCCGGCGGCACCACCACCTCGACGCCAAGCCGGTTGAGCAGCGAAATGGTGGCCTCGTTGATGCGGGGATCGAGCACCGGCTGGGCGCAACCGGTGAGGATGGCGACGCGTCCGCGTTTTGCGCCCTTGCCCCGATGCACGCCCGGCAAGGCCGTGGAAGACGCGCGCGGCACGCTTGCCGGGGCGAGCTTCAGCATCACCGCGAGCGGTTTCAGCATCGCGCTACGTTCGAACAGGCCGGCGAAGGGCCGGCCCAGTTTCGCCAGCTTCAGGGCAGCGCGGAACCGCGCCGGATAAGGCAGCACGGCGGCCAGAACGGCGCGGAGCAGCCGGTCGGGCAGCGGGCGCCTGTAGGTTTCCTCGATATGGGCGCGGGCATGATCGACCAGATGCATGTAATTCACGCCGGACGGGCAGGTGGTCATGCACGACAGGCAGGACAGGCAACGGTCGATATGGGTGACGATCTCGCGGTCGGCAGGCCGGCCGCCCTCCAGCATGTCCTTGATCAGGTAGATGCGGCCACGCGGGCTGTCCAGCTCGTTGCCGAGCGTCACATAGGTCGGGCAGGTGGCGGTGCAGAAGCCGCAATGCACGCATTTGCGCAGGATCTTTTCCGACTCCGCCACATGCGGATCGGCAAGCTGCTCAGGGGTGAAATGGGTCTGCATGTCTCAGGCAGCTCCCTTCCGGGTCATGCCAGGTGCAACCATCCGGCCCGGATTCAAAATGTTCTTCGGGTCAAATTCGGCCTTCAGCCGTGCCGAAAGGGCGGCGAGCGCCGGCGGCTGCGGCTGGAAGACCGGAATTTCGGCACGTTGCTGAGGCGTCGCGCGCACCAGCGTGGCATGGCCGCCGCCGCATTTTTGCACCAGCGAGCGCACCAGTCCGGCTTCCGGGTCCCCCGCCGCCATTGCGAGCCAGATCAGCCCACCCTGCCAGTCGTAAAACGCCTCGACCGCCACCTGCATGCGCAGGGCCATGACCATGTTGTGGCCATCGGCCGGCGGCATGGATGCGCGCCACACCGGCATATGCGGCACCGAGGCGAAGGGGATGCAATCGCGGACTTCACGCCACAGCGCGCGCGAGGCTTCCGCCTCGATCTCCTGCATCGGCCCGGCTTTTTCCAGAAGCTGACGCAGCAGCTTCACCCGGTAAGCCACCGATGGCCCGAACCCCTCGACACGCAGCAGGGTCGCCGGGTCGCTGCCGAGCGCGCCGGCGGCAACGCGGGTGACCGCCGGATAGGGCAGATGCGCGGCACCCGACACTTCGGCGCTCGAACCCAGCGCCAGCCCCATGGCCGCCACCGCATTGTCGTCGAGCAGGCCACTGATCACCAGCGTTGTTTCCGTTTCAGCCGCAGGCAGCACCTTGAAGGTGACATCGGTGGCCACGGCCAGCGTGCCCCAGCTGTTGGCCAGCGACTTGGAAAGGTCGTAGCCGGTGACATTCTTCACCACCCGGCCGCCGGATTTGAACGCCTCGCCCCGCCCCGAAACGGCCTGGATGCCAAGGATATGGTCGCGCGCGGCGCCCGCCTTCAGCCGCCTTGGGCCGCTGAGATTGGCAGCCAGCATGCCGCCGATGGTGCCGCGCCCCGGCGGTCCGCCCAGCAGCGGGCCATAATCCATCGGCTCGAACGCAAGCTCCTGCCCGCGCGCCGCCACCGCCGCCTCGATCTCCGCCAGCGGCGTGCCGGCTTTGGCCGACAGCACAAGTTCCTCCGGCTCGTAGAGCGTGATGCCGGACAGGCCGGAAAGATCGAGCACATGTTCGGCCCCGACCTCATTGCCAATGGCGCGTTTCGAGCCATGGCCGATGATTTCCAGCTTCTGTTCCTCCGAAACCGCCCATTGCACGGTTTCCAGAACTTCGTCTGCTGATGTGGGGGCAAAGATGGTCATGGTCGAATTCCCAGACGCCTGATGGCCGCTTCGCCCCGCGCGGAAAGCCGGTATCCCGTTGCAAGGCTTTCGGTAAGGCCGAGTTCCTTCAGCTTGCGCACATCCTGCTTGAACCGCAGCTTTTCGACCTTCAGGCGTTCGGCCAGCACAGCCGCCGACACTTCCGGATGGTCGCCGATCGCTTTCAGGATCGCAGGGAAACAGCCGGGCGTCGCCTTTTCCCAGCGGGCGAAGTGCCGTTCAAGCTCCGCGATCTCCGCCGCATCGAGCGCAGCGTTCATGCGCAGCCCCACCCGCCTGTCGGCCTCGATGCCTGCCAGCGCGATGCGGTAGAGCGGCTTTTCGCCATCCGCGCCCAGCTCCCTCACCAGAGCAGCGAGGTCGTCATAGCCTGCCTTCAGTGCATCCGCCGGCGTGATGTCGCCCGGTTCGATCACATCGATGGAACCGATGCGGACAACCCCCGCCGCGGTGCGAACGGCACCACCCGCCCTGACGGACGGCCGGCGCCAGCGGCGGAAGGCAAGCGTGATGCGGCCTTCGGCAATTCCTTCGAGAACGGCTTGCCTGAACAGCATCAAAACCTCGGAATGTCGGGGAACGGCATCTGGCCGCGATGGATGTGCATGCGGCCGAGTTCGGCGCAGCGGCGCAGTTGCGGGAAGACCTTACCCGGATTGAGCAGATGCCCCGGATCGAAAGCACATTTGACCCGCATCTGCTGGTCGAGATCGGTTTCGGAGAACATTTCCGGCATAAGGTCGCGCTTTTCCACACCGACGCCATGCTCGCCAGTCAGCACACCGCCGACTTTTACGCACAGCCGCAAAATGTCGGCGCCGAAGGACTCGGCCTTGTCCAGTTCGCCCGGCACATTGGCGTCGTAGAGGATGAGCGGATGGAGATTGCCGTCGCCGGCGTGGAAGACATTGGCGACGCGCAGGCCGTAATGCTCCGACAGCTCACGCATGCCGGCCAGAACGCGCGGCAGTTCCTTGCGCGGAATGGTGCCGTCCATGCAGTAATAATCGGGCGAAATGCGGCCCACGGCCGGGAACGCCGCCTTGCGGCCGGCCCAGAAGCGCAGCCGCTCCTCCTCGCTCTGCGAAATGCGGCAGGATGTGGAGCCGTTGCGGATGGCGATCTTCTCGACCAGATCGATGAGGTGGTCGACCTCGACCGCCGGGCCATCCAGCTCGACGATCAGCAGCGCCTCGCAATCCAGTGGATAGCCGGCATGGACGAAATCCTCGGCCGCGCGGATAGCCGGCAGGTCCATCATCTCCATGCCGCCGGGAATAATGCCGGCGCCGATGATGTCGGCCACGCACTGGCCGCCCTGCTCGCTGGTGGGAAAGCCGATCAGCAGCGCCCGCGCCGTCTCCGGCTTGCGCAATATGCGCACCGTCACCTCTGTGACGACGCCGAGCAGACCTTCCGATCCGGTCATGACGCCCAGAAGATCGTAGCCCTCGGCGTCGAGATGCCTGCCGCCGAGGCGTACCACCTCGCCGTTCACCAGCACCATTTCGATGCCCAGCAGATTGTTGGCGGTGAGGCCGTATTTGAGGCAATGCACGCCGCCGGAATTCTCCGCCACATTGCCGCCGATGGAACAAGCGATCTGCGAGGAAGGATCGGGCGCATAATAAAAGCCCTCGGCCTCGACCGCATGGGTTATGCCGAGATTGGTGACGCCCGGCTGGGCGACCACGGCGCGGTTGGGATAATCGATTTCCAGAATACGGTTGAAGCGGCTCATGACCAGCAACACCGCATCCTCCAGCGGCAGCGCGCCACCCGACAGCGAGGTGCCGGACCCGCGCGGGACGACACGGATGTTGCGCTCACTGCAATATTTCAGCACATGCGACACCTGAGCGGTCGTTTCCGGCAGCACCACGACCAGCGGAAGCTGGCGGTAGGCGGTCAGCCCGTCGCTCTCGAAGGCGCGCATCTCGCTGACCGTCTCGACCACGCCTTCGCCCGGTACGATGGCGCGCAGGGCGGCAACGATTTCACCGCGACGGGCAAGCGTCGCGCCATCGGGCGCGGGCATGGCAAGTCCGGACATGCGAAACAGCTCCTCCAACTGGTAAACTCCTTTTACCAGTTATCGATGGTGCCTGTAAATCGGGCAATAGTTCAAAGCAAGAGGCGAGCGCGCGCAAGACGGTCAGCGTCAATGTGACGCTGGACCGGGCGGCGTGGCGATCAGAAGGGCCGGATGGCTGACTACTCGGCGCCCGCGTGCCTCGCCGGCTCGGAATGCATACGGCGCACCCGCCGCACCGCCCACCACACGAGCAGGATAGCCACCGGCACGGAAACGGCCGTCACCACCTCGGGCGCGATGGCATGGCCGAACCATGAGGAGATGCCCTTGGCCAGATAGCCGATCAGCCCCACCACATAATAGGACACCGCCGCCACCGACAGGCCCTCGACCGTCTGTTGCAGGCGAAGCTGGAGACGGGCGCGGTTGTTCATGGAAGCCAGCAGGTCGCGGTTCTGCTTCTCGACTTCCACATCCACCCATGTGCGCAGCAATGTCGTGGCGCGGGTCAGCTTGCGCGACAGGTTTGCCTGCCGCTCCTCGACCGAACGGCAGGTGCGCATCGCAGGCGCCATGCGACGCTGCAGAAAGCTGCCCCATGTCTCGTGGCCCGGCACCACGGCCTCTTCGAGCGCGTCCAGACGCTCGGTGACGATGCCGTCATAGGCGCGGCTGGCGCCGAAGCGGTAGAGGCTGGAGGCGGCATCCGCTTCCAGTTCGGCTGCAAGTTCCGTCAGGTCGGCGAGAAGCTTCTGGTTGTCGCGCGTTTCCGGCACCCGCATCTCGGCGGTGATGACGGCGAGCTTGTCCTCGATGCGCCGCACCCGACCCGACAGCGACAGGGCCAGCGGCAGACCGAGCATGGCCAGCGTGCGATAGGTTTCGATGTCGATCAGCCGGTGCGACAGCGCGCCGGCGCGGGCTGGCGTCAGGCCGCGATCGAGAATGAGGATGCGCGTCAGCCCGTCGCCGTCCTGCCGGAAATCAGTCACGATGGCCGCATTGCCGCCTTCCACCAGCGAATAGCACAGGCTGGTCGGGTCGAAACCCTCGATCAGCTTCTCGCTGGCCGGCGTCCAGTTGCGGATTTCGAGCCTTATGCCGGAGATGACCGTGCCGGGCGGCGAAAACCCGTTTCCGAAGGGCGAATCCTCCTGCGCGCGACGGCTTTCGGAAAGGGGGCCTTCCCACAGATAGGTGGAGAATTCGGTGTGCCGTTCCCAGCGCAGCGTGCCCTTGCCCCATTTCATGGCGTGGTGGCGGGCCTGCCGGTCGGGTGCTGCGATGCCAAGGCGGCGCGACAGTTCCGACAGCACGGCCTGATCGACGACGGAGCCGCCCTCGGTCATGAAGGAAAGCTGCACCAGAACGCGCGGCGTGGTCACCAGCGGATAGGGTCTGGAGTGAACTTCGCCGAGCGCGCCGGGCCGTGCCTCATGCGCCGGAAAGCCCATGACGCTGCCGGTCGGGCGCGTTTCGAACTCGGGACCGATCGGACCTTCCTGCACGGCTCATATTCCCGCAACTGGTTTGCAAATGCCGGTTTAAGGCCGTTCCGCGCCCCGCGCAAACGTTCAGTTCAACACCAGCGAACGGAGGAAACTCGGCAAACTGGATAAACTATTTGACCAATTTTGGCGATTGCCGTTATGTTTTGCCACCGTCGCTCCTTCATCTGGCACTCAAGTGACCGAAATCTTCACCCGGATCGAACATTCGCGCACCGCCGACGAGGTGGTGCAGCAGATCGAGAGCCTGATTCTCGAAGGCGTCCTGCGCACCGGCGACAGGCTGCCGGGCGAACGCGAACTGGCGCGGCAATTCGAGGTTTCGCGGCCGATCCTGCGGGATGCGCTGAAGGCGCTTGAAGCGCGGTGCCTGCTCGTCACCCGCCATGGTGGCGGCACCTTCGTTGCCGACGTCATCGGGCAGGTGTTCTCCCGGCCGGTGATCGAGCTGATCTCCAGCCACCGCAAGGCGGCGGCCGACTATCTCGAATACCGCCGCGAGATGGAGGGCGTGGCAGCCGAGTATGCGGCGCGGCGCGCAACGGCCGACGACCTCGCTTTGCTCAACGAGATCATGGCGCGCATGGACGCCGCCTATCGCGAAGACGATTTCGAGGCCGAGGCCGAGGTCGACGTGGAATTCCACCACGCCGTCGGCGAATGCGCGCACAACATCATCCTGCTGCACACGCTGCGCTCCTGCTACAGGCTTCTGTCGGAAGACGTGTTCCAGAACCGTCTCCTGGTTTTTGCACTGCCCGGCGCGCGCGAGATGCTGCTCGAACAGCACCGCGCCATTCATTCCGCGATCGTGGCCGGAGATCCGGCTGCGGCGCGCAAAGCCGCGATGGATCACATCGCCTATGTCGAACGCACCACCGCCGAGGCCGAAAGGGCCGGAGACTGGCAGCGCGTTTCCCGGCTGCGGTTGCGCCAGCGCACCGAACCGGGCCCCCAACAGAAAGACTGAAGCAAAGATGACCGAACCGCTGACCATAGACGAACTGAAGCAGCTTGCCCGGCGGCGCGTGCCCAAGATGTTCTTCGACTACGCCGATTCCGGCTCGTGGACGGAAGGCACCTACCGCGCCAACGAGGAAGATTTCGCGAAGATAAAACTGCGGCAGCGGGTGCTGGTGGACATGACCAACCGCTCGCTGAAGACCACCATGCTGGGCGAGGATGTGGCGATGCCCGTGGCGCTGGCGCCCACCGGCATGACCGGCATGCAGCATGCAGACGGCGAAATGCTGGCAGCGCAGGCAGCCGAGGAATTCGGCGTTCCGTTCACCCTCTCCACCATGAGCATCTGCTCGATCGAGGACGTCGCCTCGGTGACGAAGAAGCCTTTCTGGTTCCAGCTCTATGTGATGAAGGACCGCGGCTTCGTGGAAAACCTGATCGAGCGCGCGAAGGCCGCCAAATGCTCGGCGCTGGTGCTCACCCTCGATCTGCAGGTTCTCGGCCAGCGCCACAAGGACCTGCGCAACGGCCTTTCGGCCCCGCCCAAATTCACGGCAAAGCACATCTGGCAGATGGCCACCCGTCCGAAATGGTGCATGGGCATGCTGGGCACCAAGCGCCACACGTTCCGCAACATCGCCGGCCACGTCAAGGGAGTCGCCGACCTGTCGTCGCTGTCTTCCTGGACGGCCGACCAGTTCGATCCCCAGCTGTCATGGGACGATGTGGAGTGGATCCGCAAGCGCTGGGGCGGCAAGCTGATCCTGAAGGGCATTCTCGATCACGAGGACGCGGAACTGGCGGCCAAAAGCGGCGCCGACGCCATCATCGTCTCCAACCATGGCGGACGTCAGCTCGATGGCGCGCCGTCCTCGATCTCGGTGCTGGAACCGATCGCGGACAAGGTCAGCGACCGGATCGAGGTGTTCATGGATGGCGGCATCCGCTCGGGGCAGGATGTGCTGAAGGCCCTGTGCCTTGGCGCGAAGGGCGTGTTCATCGGCAGGCCTTTCCTCTACGGGCTGGGCGCTCAGGGCAGGCAGGGCGTGACCAATGCGCTGAACATCATCGCCAAAGAGCTGGACACGACCATGGCGCTGTGCGGCAAGCGCGACATCCGCGACCTCGGCAAGGACATGCTCTACAGAGGCTGACAACATGGCCGGCAGCATCGATTTCAGCCATGCCCGAACGCCACCGGGCCTGCGCCTCTATGCTGTCGGCGATCTCCACGGCCGCCTCGATCTGCTCCGGGCTCTCCATCGCCATGTGGATATGGAGTTGCAAGCCGATGCGCCGGCGGATTGGCGCATCGTCTATCTGGGCGACTATGTGGATCGTGGCCCGGATTCGCGCGGCGTGCTGGAATTTTTGGCTGAGGCGAAGGCCCGCGACCCGCGCCATGTCGTTCTGGCGGGCAACCATGATCTCGGCCTGCTCGACTTTCTGGCCAAACCCGATCCCTGCGGGATTTTCATCACGCATGGCGGCATCGAAACGGCTGCGTCTTATGGCGTTCA
The DNA here is from genome assembly GCF_059509755.1 of Aquamicrobium sp. YD-1-mutant5. Taxonomy (NCBI): domain Bacteria; kingdom Pseudomonadati; phylum Pseudomonadota; class Alphaproteobacteria; order Hyphomicrobiales; family Phyllobacteriaceae; genus Aquamicrobium; species Aquamicrobium sp. YD-1-mutant5. The sequence continues at coordinate 248,349 of NZ_JCAKKP010000004.1, read as the reverse complement.
TGCCGCGCATTTCGGCGCCGTGGAAGAAGGCGGCGATGCCCTGCGTGCATTCCATGCGGCGCTGGCGGCCGCGATACCGCAACCCCATCTGGCCCTACTCCATGCGCTGGAGACGTCGTTCGGGTGCGGCGACTTCTTCTGCTGCCACGCCGGCATCCGGCCGGGCGTGGCGCTGGAGCGTCAGTCAGTGGACGATCTTGTCTGGATCCGCGGCGAATTCCATCGCCATGAAGGGCTCTATCCTAAGGTGATCCTGCATGGCCACACCCCGTCAGGCGAGGTTACGGTGAGGCCGAACCGCGTCAACCTCGACACCGGCGCCTATCGCACGGGAAGGCTGAGCGTCCTCCGCGTCGAGGAAGCGCGCAAGACGATACTGACGGTGAGGCAAGAAGGCGTGTTTCAGTCCAGCGCTGCGGTGACGCCGTAGCCGTCAACCGCATTGTGGTCGTTCGCCGCGTCAGCGGCATAGATACCGAAACCACCGATGGCGAGACCGGAGAGCATGGCGAAGGTCAGAAGGGCTGCTTTCACTGAGGTCATCTCTGAATTCTGTCTGCTGCTCATCCTGCACGGATATGATTACCATTGCATTGAAACGCAGAAATCCCGGAAGGGTTCGTCAGCAGAAAGGAAAAATCTTTCGGCCCAGCGCCATGCCTTTGCGAGCGCGTTCTAGAAGCCGGGGAAGGCCGCGCCAAGGCCTGAAACGGCCCTCCACAGGAGTTTCGCCGCGACGTGCCAAAATTGTCACGCCCCGAGACATGGAAGAAGGCGAACCTCATGCCCTGATCGCGGAAACCCAGGCGCGGGCAATGGACAGTCCCGCCGCATCCGCCTGCTGCCCTCTTGTGGCCGCTTCCTCGTCCAGATCTTCCGCCCAGCCGGGGCGACGCTCCGCGATCGTTGCCGCGAAAAGCTCGCTCCATTGCCGCACCAGCCCGGTATCGGCCTCGAAATGGAACTGGAAGCCATAGGTGGCGCGGCCGATGCGATAGGCCTGATTCTGCGCCACCGCGCTGCCGGCAAGGCGCGTCGCGCGCTCGGGCAGCGAGAAGGTGTCGTCATGCCACTGGAAAATGGGGAAACTTTGCGGAAGCTTACCGAGCACCGTATCGCCCGCCGCCTCGGGTGCCAGGTCGACCTGCTGCCAGCCGAATTCGCGGGCTCCGCCGATCCGGTTCTCGCCGCCGAAGGCGCGGGCGATGAGCTGGCTGCCGAGGCAGATGCCGGCAACGGCCCGGTCTCTCGCTTCAAAATCGCGGATGAGGTCGAGAAGTGCCGGGAAATAGGGGCTGACATCGTCGGCAAGCGCATTCTGCACACCGCCCAGCACGATCAGCGCGTCATGGCCTGCCGCATTCAGCGGAAGCGCCTCACCCAGATGAGCCCGGCGCATGTCGATCGCGCCGCCGGCTTCCTCGAGGGCCGCTCCCATCTGGCCAAGGCCGGTATTCGCGAAATTTTCCACGACAAGAACACGCATTGACTCAACCCACCCGTGACAAAGCTGTGTCGACCGATACCATGGCCGGCACAGGCAGGCCAAGCGATGCAGGCCTGTCGCCAGCCGGCAGTTTCGGGAAAAAGCTATGCCACTGCAGAACCGGGTCGATCCCTTCGGTGCCATCCATGCGGTGGCGGAACGCGGCATGTTCACCGGCAATCGCGGCATAATCCACGATCCCGACACCAGAACCCTGCTCCCGCGCCGCTGGACGACGAAGGCATGGATCATCTGCGAATGCGATTTCGGCGAACGGCGGCGCATTCCCATGGGGCGCAATGGGGGCAGCAACCGGTCCGGCGCAAAAGCAGGCTGGACTGAACTGTTCTTCCTCGATGAGGTGACGGCTCTGGCGGCCGGGCACCGGCCCTGCTTCTATTGCCGGCGCGAGCGGGCAAAGGATTTTCTTGGCCGGTTCGCAACGGCATCCGGCATCGCCGCGCCGCGTGCGCCGCAGCTCGACACGCGCCTGCATGGCGAAAGGCTGGGCAGCGGGACAAAGCCGGCGATGATGACGCCCGCCGACATCGCGAAGCTGCCGGAGGGCGCCATGTTCAGCACTGGCGCCAGCTGCTTCACCAGACGGGATGGCCGCTATCTGCAATGGTCGTTTGCCGGCTATATTTCAGCTTCAATACCGGAAGCAGACGGCTTTGTGCTGCTGACCCCGCCAACCACCGTGGCCGTGCTGCGCGCAGGCTACCGGCCAGACTGGCATGCTTCTGCGGGTGCTTGACGCGAAGGCCCACCTGCCGCATCAAGCGCCGATGCGCGCCAATTACAAGCTCCAGAGACTTTTCGTGCCCGGCGATCTTGCGGCAGGCATGGAAATCGACGCCGATCCGCAGCAGAGCCATTACCTCGCCCATGTGCTGAGGCTTGGTCCGGGCGCGGAGCTTCTCCTGTTCAACGGCCGCGACGGGGAATGGTCGGCTGCCGTTTCCGAGGTCAGGAAGAAGGTGGTGCGGCTCACCGTGAGCAGCCTGCAACGCCCGCAACCGGCCCCCTGCGATCTGGTCTACTGCTTTGCGCCCCTCAAGCAGGCAAGGCTGGACTATCTGGTGCAGAAGGCGGTGGAGATGGGTGCGGGGGTACTGCAACCCGTTCTCACCCAGCACACGCAGGTGACAAAGACCGGCCCCGACCGCCTGCGCGCCAATGTGATCGAGGCGGCCGAGCAATGCGGCATCCTTGCCGTGCCGGAGGTGCGCGAGGCGGTGCGGCTGGAGCGCCTGCTGTCCGGCTGGGACAGGCAGCGACGGCTGATCTTCTGCGACGAGGACGCCGCCACCAACAACCCCGTTGCAGCGCTGCGGGCCATCGGCGAGAAGCGGCTGGCGCTGCTGGTCGGCCCGGAAGGCGGCTTCTCCGAAGACGAGCGCCGTATGCTGCGGGCGCTCGATTTCGTCACTGCCATTCCGCTCGGGCCGCGCATATTGCGCGCCGATACGGCAGCGGTCGCCGCACTCGCCGTCATTCAGGCAACGATCGGCGACTGGTAGGATCAGAGCGCCGGACCAAAAAGGGACTCCGGTTTCCGGTTGTTCCGATGCCCTCTCGACAGTCAGATCGTCCTTTGTGCGCCCGAATGGGCGCAGGGCGATTTAGGCGGTTTCGGCCACCGGCTTCTTCGGCCGCGTTTTCCGGCGCGTCAGGCGGGCCGTCGTTGCCTTCAGCTTCACCGCCGGCTTGTCGTCGAGCCCTTCCTTCACCGCCTCGGCAATGGAGAAGGCGACGAAATCCGCGCTGATGGAAACTGCCTCGATGAATTTTTCGCCGTCGGCACGCGGCATGAGGATGCCGACCCGCAAGGCGGGCCTTGCCCGCTTCAGACGCCGCACCGCATGTCGGGCGTGAGCCAGCGAGGCCGTGTTGAGGAACGCCACGATGACGGTATCGACATCGGTCAGCGGCAGGGAAGAAACGGCACGGCCTTCCAGAACGGCATGACCAGCGGTGATCACCTCGGCGCCCTGCACCTCCAGAACCTGCGCCAGCATGACGGCCGCGGCATCGTCCAGCTCGCCGCGCCCGCCGAGACACAGCAAGGAGCGCCCTTCGCCATCCGGCAGGTCCGGTGTTTCGATACCGTTCGCGCCGGAAGCCGTGGAGCCCTTGTCGGCTTCGTCGGCCGTCTCCTCGTCTTCGTCCTCTTCTTCCTGCGCCACGTCTTCCAGATTTTCGACCAGCGCCAGCGCGCTGGATGCCAGCTTGCGGCGCTGCTCGTCGGTCATGACGCCACGCTGGCGATCGGTCTCGCCGATGAGCAGGGCGGGAATACCGATATGGTCGTAGTAGTCGACCAGATAGCGCTCCTCCAGAAATTCCTCCGCATAATCGGTCGCCTCGTCGGGATCGCCAGCCAGCAGGCGCTGGTAGAGCCGGGCATGCGGCTCCAGCACCGGCTCGTTGCCGAGCATCACGTCGAGAAACGCGAATTGCGGCACATGACGGCCGAGCACGACGAGGCAGACCGTCAGCGGCGTCGAGATGACCAGGCCGAGCGGCCCCCACAGCCATGTCCAGAAGATCGCCGCAACGATGATGGCGAGCGACGACAGCCCGGTGCGCGACCCGTAGAGCCACGGCTCCATGATGTTGTTGGAAATCAGCTCCATCACGAGGAAAAGCCCCGCCGTCCACAGCACCATCGACCAGCCGGGCGCGACGGCCAGCGCCAGAAGCATCGGCAAAAGCATGGCGATGGCCGGCCCGATATAGGGCACGAAGCGCAGAACCAGCGCCAGCAGCCCCCACAGCAGCGCATTGGGAATGCCGATCAGCCACAGACCGATGGTTATGGGAATGGCATAGGTGGTGTTGACCACGAGCTGCATGAGCAGGTAGCGCCCGACGCGCTTGCCGGCATCCTGCAACGCCTCGGTGGTGCGGTGAAGGTCGCTGTAGCCGACAAGGCGGATGAAGCGGTCGCGCAGGTCCTCGCGCTCCAGCAGCATGAAGATGACGACGACGATAATCAGGCCGGCGGTGGCGAAGGGAGCTGCCAGCGGCACGATGACGTTCTTCAGGATCTCGACGGGGTTCTGGCGCGAAACGATCTCCACCGGCAGCGGCTCGCGCGCCGGCTCCTGCGGCTCTGCCTGCTCGGGCACAAGGGTTCCGCGCTGGAGCTCGGCCCCCACGCGTTCGACCGCATTGCTCAGCCGCTCGATGATGCCGCCATTGGCCCCCACCTCCCGCAGCGACCGGACCTTTTCCAGAATGTTCGACTGATAGGTGGGAATGTTCTGCGCCAGATTGCTGACCTGCGTGGCGACGACGAAGGAAAAGAGCCCGATGGCGAGAAAGGCGAGCGTCACCGTCACCACCACCGCCGGAACCTTCGGGATGGAGCGCTTGCGCAGCGCCGACACGATGGGCGCCAGCGCGAAGGTCAGCAGGAAGGCGATCGCCAGCGGCAGGAACACCTCGCGCCCGAGATAGAGGATGGCGACGACGCCCACCATGGTGACGGCGGTGGGTACGAAGGGGCGCACATAATCGCCCTTACCGGACGCGTTCGCCGGACGCTTTTCCGCTTCATCCGTTGCAGCCATGGCAGTTCCCCCTCGCCTGTGGTGATGCGCACATTACGCTACAACCGGAAATGTCGCAGCCCGCGCAAGGTTCCCGGCCCTCCCGGGCGAAACATCCATGCTACGCATCCGCGCTTGCGCAGCATGAAGTTTCGTTGAAGCCTGGCTCTACAGTTTTCGCTTGATCGGGTACGGTCATATCGTCCAACTAGCCCGAAAATTTCCCGGAAAGCCCCGGCAATGAGGTATTCATGGCGCGCGATACGACCGATTTCAGCCCGATAGAGGGCATCGACGAGCTGGTGGATTACCTGTCCGATGGCTGCAAGCCGCAGGAGAAATGGCGCATCGGCACCGAGCACGAGAAGTTCCCCTTCTATGTCGATGGCCATGCGCCGGTGCCCTATGGCGGCGAGCGCGGCATCCGCTCCCTGCTGGAAGGCATGCAGGAGAAGCTGGGCTGGGATCCGATTGTCGACGCGGGACGCATCATCGGGCTTGTCGAGCCGACAGGTCAGGGAGCGATCAGCCTTGAACCCGGCGGGCAGTTCGAGCTTTCGGGCGCGCCGGTGGAAACCATTCACCAGACCTGCCGCGAGGGCAACGCGCATCTGGCGCAGCTGCGCGAGATCGCCGAGCCGCTCGGCATCCGTTTCCTCGGCCTCGGCGGCAGTCCGAAATGGACGCTGGCCGAAACGCCGGTGATGCCGAAATCGCGCTACGAGATCATGACCCGCTACATGCCGAAGGTCGGCAGCCACGGCCTCGACATGATGTACCGCACTTGCACCATCCAGGTTAACCTCGACTTCGGCAGCGAGGCGGACATGCGCCGCAAAATGCAGGTTTCGCTTAAGCTGCAGCCGCTGGCGACGGCGCTGTTCGCCAACTCGCCCTTCACCGATGGCAGGCCCAACGGCCTGCAAAGCTGGCGTGGCGAGATCTGGCGCGACACCGACAATGAGCGCTCGGGCATGCCGCGCTTCTGCTTCTCGCCCGATTTCGGTTTCGCCGATTATGTCGAATGGGCACTGGACGTGCCGATGTACTTCGTCATCCGTGACGGGCAGTACCACGACATGACGCACATGACCTTCCGCCAGTTCATGGACGGCGCAGCCCGAAACGAACTGAGCGACGGGTTGCCGACCATGGGCGACTGGGCCAACCATCTTTCGACCCTGTTCCCCGATGTGCGCCTGAAGCGCTTCCTCGAAATGCGCGGCGCCGATGGCGGCCCGTGGCGGCGCATCTGCGCCCTGCCGGCCTTCTGGGTGGGCCTGCTCTATGATGAGGAGGCGCTTGCCGCCGCCGAGACGCTGACTTCGAGCTGGACATATGAGGAAGTCGTGGCGATGCGCGACGCGGTGCCGGCTAAGGGTATCGCCACCCCGTTCCGCAACACCACGCTGCGCGAGATCGGCCGCGAGGTGCTGGCGCTCTCCCGGCTCGGCCTGAAGAACCGCGCCCGCCTCAACCGCGACGGCTACGACGAGACCTCCTTCCTGCAGACGCTGGACGAGGTGGTCGGCCGCGGCACGACGAGCGCCGAAGAGATGCTGTCGGCCTATCACACGCGCTGGGGCGGCTCGATCGAACCGGTGTTCCTCGAATACGCATATTGATCGGGCGCCTCACTGCGGCAGCAGGATTCCGGAGCCTTTTTGCCTGTCTCCACGGGGCAGAAAGGCTTTAACCCTTTGCGTTGAGGCAATTGCCAACGCAAAACCGCTTCGCACTTGCGCCGGAATTGCTATAGGTTCTTCGTACAATTTGTCGGAGATCCGCCTATGCAAAACCTGTTCGAAATGCTGACCCAGGCCCAGAACGGTCAGGGCATGGAAGCGCTCGCCCGGCAGTTCAACCTCTCGCAGGAGCAGGCGCAGGCTGCCGTTGAAGCGCTTTTGCCCGCCTTCTCGCAGGGGCTGAAGCGCAACACGGCAGATCCCTACGGCCTCGGCAGCTTTCTCAATGCGCTGTCCAGCGGCCAGCACGCGAAATATTTCGAAGATGCCAGCCGCGCCTTCTCCCCGCAGGGCATCGAGGAAGGCAACGGCATCCTCGGCCATCTGTTCGGCTCCAGGGACCTCTCGCGTGCCGTGGCCGCGCAGGCCGCACAGGCCACCGGCCTCAGCCAACAGCTTCTGCAACAGATGCTGCCGGTCATCGCCTCGATGGTCATGGGCGGCCTGTTCAAGCAGACCGCCGCCCAGCCGCAGGCAGCCGCCGGTTTCGGCGACAACCCTCTGGGGCAGATCATCGGCGAGATGATGAAGCAGATGGGTGGCGGACAGGCCACACAGGGCCGGAGCGCGCCGCAAGGCGGCAGCAATCCCCTCGGCGACAATCCGTTCGGCAAGATCCTGACCGACATGTTCGGCGGCGGTCAGGCTGCGCCGCAGACCCGGCAGCAGACGCAAAGCCCGGCACAGAACCCGTTCGGGGATACTCCGTGGGGCAAGATTCTCACCGACATGCTGGGCGGAGCGGGGCAGGCAACGCCCGAGCCGCAGACCCGCACCCAATCCCGCAAGCCGCGTCAGGCTGATTCTGGCGAAGCCGCGAAAAACCCGTATGACGATCTGTTCGGCCAGATGTTCGAGACCGGCCGAAAGCAGCGCGACGAGTACCAGAAGGGCATGGAATCGGTCTTCGACCAGTTCCTGCGCGGCATGGACCGCAACCGGTAGAGCGTTTCCAGGAAAAGTGGAACCGCTTTTCCGGTTCGGAAACGTGACAAACCAAAGGCTTAGAGCTTCCACGTTGGCATAAAAAAAGCCCGGTGCCCTTATGCCGTTGCGGCGAAAGGAACCGGGCAATGCAGGCAAGCCGGAGGGGAACCGGGCGGGAGGATGCCTGCTCGGGGAATTCAGACGGACTTCGCGGACACCGTCAGGCCTGCGCGCGCATCGGCGATGGCCATCAGCCGCGCGGTGGGGTCATCTGAAAGCGAAACCTCGGTCGCGGCATCGAGATCGGCGCGGGTGATGCCGATATCGGCAAGTTCCGCGTCGGTCATTTCTGAAAGCCGGCGGAATGTGCGTCGATTCCTCCACAGCGTCACCAGCCGCAGGACAGCATGGCCAAGGCGGGTGACGGCCGAAGGCCGGACAGACAGGCGCGACGTTTCTGCAGCGCAGTCACAGGCAGTCATTTCACCGTTCTCCGACATCTGCGCGCAACGATACCCGCCATCCGTGATGACGCGTTCGTGGGCGCACTTTCCATTCATTGTTGGGTCGACACGAGGCAGGACATCGGGCGAAACGCACATCGCATCCGGCCTTGTGCAGGCATGGTCTGTTTGTCACAGGCAGATTGATTAATCCAACGAATGTTTTTAATGTTTGAGATCAATCTTGCTGATAGGTATGCCGATGAAGCCGCCCCTTGATCTCGACCAGTTGCAAACCTTCATCACCATTGCCGATACCGGCAGCTTCACGCGCGCCGCCGAAGGCGTGCATCGCACCCAGTCGGCGGTGTCGATGCAGATGCGGCGGCTGGAGGAGCGCATCGGCAAGCCGCTGTTCGAAAAGGAGGGCCGCACCAACCGGCTGACTGAAGAGGGCGAGCGGCTGCTTTCCTATGCCCGGCGGCTGCTGTTTCTCAACCGCGAGACGCTGGCCGCCTTCGACGACCAGCGGCTGGAAGGCACCATCCGCATCGGCACGCCCGACGATTATGCCGACCGCTTCCTGCCCGAGATCATGGCGCGTTTCTCGCGCTCCAACCCGCGCGTCGAGCTGACGGTGGTGTGCGAGCCGACACCTGGGCTGGTCGACCAGATCAGGCGCGGCCAGCTCGACATCGCGCTCGTCACCCACAGCGATGCCCGCGGCCAGTCCGAAGTGGTGCGGCGCGAGCCCCTGCTGTGGGTCAGTTCCGTCAACCACGCCACCCATGAGCAGGAGGTGCTGCCCATGGCTTTCGGACGGCCGACATGCGTGTGGCGGCGTGCTGCCTGCGACGTGCTCGACGGCATGAACCGCGAATACCGCATTCTGTTCACCTCCTTCTCGGCCACCGTCATCACCGCCGCCGTGCTTTCCGGTCTCGCCATTTCCGTGCTGCCGGAATGCGCGCTGCGGCCCGGCATGCGGGTTCTGGGCGAGGCGGACGGTTTCGGCCCCCTGCCCGACTGCCGCATCGGCCTGATGCGCGGCCAGACCGACCAGCCCGAGATCGTCGACGCGCTGGCCCGCCACATCGCCGAAAGCCTCGACAACATCTCGGTGCCGGCACTCGACGATGCGACCGGGCTCGGCTTTGGAGGGCAGGCATTCAACCGCGCGCGGCGCAGCGCACCGACGGTGTTGCCCGGCTGGTGAGGAAACAGCGGACAACGCCCCGCACGCCTTGACCGGGCGCGGCTGGCACGGCCCTATTGCCCCATGAACGAGACTGCATCCGAATCACGCACCAACGCCACGGAATTCAGCGTCAGCGAGATTTCCGGCGCGCTGAAGCGCACGGTCGAGGACGTGTTCGGCAATGTGCGGGTGCGTGGCGAGATTTCCGGCTATCGCGGGCCGCATTCTTCCGGCCATGCCTATTTCGCGCTGAAGGACGACCGCGCCCGGCTGGAGGCGGTGATCTGGAAGGGCACCATGTCGCGCCTCAAGTTCCGGCCGGAGGAAGGCATGGAAGTGGTGGCGAGCGGCAAGCTCACCACCTATCCGGGATCCTCCAAATACCAGATCGTCATCGACAATCTGGAGCCGGCCGGTGCCGGCGCGCTGATGGCGCTTCTGGAAGAGCGCAAGCGCCGGCTGGCGGCCGAGGGCCTGTTCGATCCGGCCGCCAAGCGCCGCCTGCCCTTCATGCCGGCCGTCATCGGCGTCATCACGTCGCCGACGGGCGCGGTGATCCGCGACATCCTTCACCGCATCCGCGACCGCTTTCCGCTGCACGTCATCGTCTGGCCGGTGCGGGTGCAGGGCGAAACTTCCGGCGCGGAAGCAGCCGCAGCCGTCACCGGCTTCAACGAACTGACCTCTGACGGGCCGATCCGGCGGCCGGACGTGCTGATCGTGGCGCGCGGCGGCGGCAGTCTGGAAGACCTGTGGGGCTTCAACGACGAGGCGCTGTCGCGCGCCGTCGCCGCCTCGCGGATCCCGGTGATCTCGGCTGTCGGCCACGAGACCGACTGGACGCTGATCGACCTTGCGGCGGACGTGCGCGCCCCAACGCCGACGGGGGCGGCCGAGATGGCGGTGCCGGTGCGGGCCGAACTGGAAGCGGCGCTGGCCGCACTGGCCTCACGGCTGCGCGGCTGCGTCTCGCGCCGTCTGGAACGCGACCGGCAGGCGGTGCGGGCGGCAGCGCGCGCCCTGCCCACGCCAGACCAGTTGCTGGGGCTGAAGCGGCGCCGCTTCGACGAGGCCGAAAGCCGGCTGCAACGGGCGCTGGAAGTGGGACTTGAACGCAAGCGGGCGCGGTTGGCGGCAATCCGGCTGACGCCGGCTGCCCTTTCGCGGCGCATGAGCGAGGCGCGCCTGCTGATCGGCCGCGACATGGCGCGCGCGCAGGCAGCCCTTTTTGCGGTGATCCGCGAACGGCGCGAGCGGTTTCGCAACAGCTCCGCGAGGCTGACGCCGGTCTCCATCCTGCGACGCCAGCGACATCAGACGGATACACTCGCCGGACTGGCGCGGCGAGGCGATCAGGCGCTGGATGTGCGGCTTGAACGGCTGCGTGCCCGGCTAACGCAGGCAGACCGGCTTCTCTCCACGCTGAAGCTTTCGGAACAGTCCATTCTTGAACGCGGCTACGCCATGGTGCTGGACGAGCAGGGTGCGCTGGTGCGGCGGGCGGGCGACATCGCCGCCGGCCAGACTCTGGAGCTGCGCTTCGCCGATGGCGCAGCAACGGCGACCGTGAAAGGCGGCAACCCCGTGGCCGAGCCGGCACGCGCCCGCCCCGCACAGAAGCTGAAGGACAGCGGCAGCCAGGGTTCGCTTTTCTGAGATCGGGATTTTTCAGCTGCCTGCAGCAGCGTGACGCCTGACGGCCGAAGCTGCTTCAGCTTCAACAATATGCTAAAAAAGCAGCGCAAGGTTGCGAGGCTAAAAGATTGAGCCGCGCGCTTCAGTGGCTTCCGGCTGCGGCAGCGGGTGGAGCAGACTGGCCGTCCTGTCCGGCTTCGCCATTTTCAGCGTCCGTTTCGGCGGCATCTTCCAGATGCAGGGCGATCAGTTCCTGTATGTCGCCCACCTCTTCCTGAATGTCCTCAAGCGGAATGCCGGCCTGAGCGGCTTCCTCGGTGCATTCGCGCGCCAGCGTTTCGGCCTGCTCGTCGATTTTCGCGGGATCGGTGCCGGCCGGCACAGAAGGGGACTGGCAATTTTCGCCGATCCATTCCTGAAGGAATTTGATCGCTTGTTCACTCATTTTCCTGCGTACCCCGTATCTGGTGATCCGGTTCCGTTACAGCCCAAGGCTGGCTAGCTTAAAAAATCGCCGGATGCTCATCACACTGCGTTGCCGCGTGTCAGAAAACGCCGCCGCCCACCGGGTCCGGACAGCATATGTGGTTGCCGCTTATGGGGGCGAGGCGATGGATCATCGTCGGGAACACCATTCCGGCAAACTTGTTCTTCGGCAGTCTCAATCTAGGCATTCACGCCTGAGGCTGCAATATGCACAAGACGACACCCACAGGCCGATACACAACGAAGGCAGGAGAGGTGGTACCGTTGGCTGGGTTCGAACCAGCGACCTCCGGATCCACAATCCGGCGCTCTAACCAACTGAGCTACAACGGCACAGGCCCGTTTCGGGCATATCCCGAACCTCACCTTCCGCGTACAACGGAACGGCTTCAGCCCGGCGAAGCGTCAATACGGTTTAATGAAGCCTAATTCAAGCCATGTGTGAGGGAAAACAACACACGAGGCGCAGAAGCTTCCACATCTTGTTCCCGAACAGGCCGGAAACGCAAAAAGGCCAGCGGGAGGAGGCCGGCCTTTCTGGTATTCTGCGAAATTTCCGGTGCCGGGCGGGAGGAGACCCGGCGGCCGGAAGCGGGTCAGGCAGCCTTGCCGGTCTTGAAGGACTTCTCGACAGCCGACTTGATCGGCTTGGAGACATCTTCGGCAGCCTTGGCGGCGACAGACTGGAAGTCCTTGGCCTGAGCCACGACATCTTCGAAACGCTGACGCAGGAACGAGGTCTGGAGCTCGACCACTTCCGACAGCGAACGGGCGCCGACAAGGGCTTCGAGGTGGTTGAAGCCGGCTTCTGCGTTGGCGCGCAGAGCGGAAATGGTCTTCAGCGACAGATCGCTGGAGTTCGAACGGACAGCTTCATAGGTCGACTCGAACGCCTTCTGGGCTTCTTCGGTGCCAGCCTTCAGCTTGGTGTAGGCTTCCTTCGACTGCTCGATGCCCTTTTCAGCAAAATTGCGAACGCTGTCAGCGGCCTTGGAGGCGTCAAATGTGGGGAATTCAACGGTTTCTGCGGTTTTGGTCTTGGTCATGTCGATCCTTTCGGGGGCTGGGTCTTTGACTCAACGCCAATGTGTTCCACGGTGATGGGAGGTATATAGCACAAATTTTGTGCAATGCAATATCCTTGCTGCATTGCAACATGAAACACCGCGCACGTTAACCACACAGGCAGGATTCGGCGTTATGGAAGCCTGAGGTTGTGGACGAGCGCGCGCTGGCCTTTTACTAACAAAGCGTTAATCTCAACCAGCCGACCCTGAGGGTTCGTCGAGAGCATGTCGTCTCAAGCCTACTCCTTTCTGGACGTTGCCGTACTCGATACGGTACGGCGGCGCTTTGCCGCGGGGGATGCGATGGTCATCCTGTCAACGGATCTGGAACTCGTTCTGTGGGCGAACGGTCCGGGTGCTGCCCTGTTTGGCCACGCGGGTGTCGATGATGCAATCGGTGCGGCAGCAGGCCTGCCGGCAATCGCCCGGCGCCAGATAGCGTCTACAGGCTCATTTCCCGACATCGGCACGGACCGGCCGCTTCTGGTGCGCCTCACCGCAGGCATAAGCGGCGCGAGCACTCCGCTGCTCGCCAGCAGCGTGACGATGCCGGATGGGGAGAAGGCCATCCTGCTGGCCGTACCGAAAGCGCCGGGCGATGCCGCGCCTGCCAGGCCCGATCCCGGTGCGCTGAGCGGCTTTGATGCCGACGTGCAGTTTCTGGCTTTTATCGACGGCAAGGGCCATGTCGAAGCGGATTCCGCCGGCTTTTCCGATCTGGGCATTCCCGCATCGACCCTCGCGACACTGGTTGCGGAGGTGGCGGGAGAGCGGGACCGCATGGTCAAGCGCCTGATCCGCGCCGGTGCGCGCTCCTATCCGGCAGGCATTGCGCGTCTCACCGACGAACCGCTGCGCCATCTTCTGGTTGTGGTCGATGATGGCATGGCCGAACCGGCAATCACGCCACGAGTGGACGGCAAACCTGCCCACGCGCCCGGTGACGAAGTGGGCAACCGGCACGACCACTGGTATTTCAGCCACGTCGACAAGCCGTCTGCCATGCAGGAGCGAAACAACCTCACCCCATCCGGCAACGGAACCCGCGATGCACATGCAGCGGCCCCGCAGGAAGACGCCCCTGCGGTGCGCTTCGTGTGGCGCACCGATGCGCAGGGACGCTTCAGCGCTCTTTCCGATGAGTTCGGCGCTGCTGTCGGCGCGGAAGCGGCGAATGTCATCGGTCGCCGGTTCCGTGAAGTGGCCACGACCTTCGGCTTTGACCCCGGCGGCGAAGTTGCAGGTCTTCTGGAACGGCGCGACACATGGTCCGGACGCTCGGTGCTGTGGCCCGTCGCCGGCACCGATCAGTGCGTGCCGGTCGATCTGGCGGCCCTGCCCGTTTACAACCGCGATCGTGAGTTTGAAGGGTTCCGCGGCTTCGGCATCGTGCGCATGGCGGAGATGCGGGCGGATCCGGAAAAGATCGGGCTGGCGCTGGTTCCCAATCCACCGCAGCCGGCTGAACATTTTCCTTCCGATGAAACGGAGCTTCCAGCCGATCCGTTCAATGGCGAGGTTCCGGCGATCAGCATCGCTCCGCAACCGGAACGCCGGTTCGCCGACAAGGTCATAAGACTTGCCGAACATCGCCCGCCGGCACAGGAACCTGCGGGCAAGGACAGGGGGCTTTCCTCGTCCGAGCGCAATGCCTTCCGCGAGATCGCGGAACGCCTGAGAAGAGACAGCACCGCCGCCGCGCCGGCCGACGAACCGAAGGCAGAGGCGCCCACCGCCGCGGCGGAGCAGCAGACGCGCCCCCACAGGTCGCCGGAACAGGTGGTGGATGTGCCTTCCCGTCGGACAAGCCGTTCGCTGCTCGACTACGCACAGGAAGATGACAATGACAGCATGGCAGATGCGGATTTCCGCGACGCCCGACTGGATGGCGATGCCATAGGGGTGTCTTTTGTAGAAGATGCCGGGACCGGTGCAGATAACCGCCAGGAGACGCTGCAAGCCGGCTTACCGTCACAACTGCCGCAGACCGAACCCGCCGAAAACGCGATTGCCGGCACCGTTTCCCCGGACACCACCATTCTCTCGCACCTGCCTGTGCCGCTGCTGATCCATGCCGGCGACGAGCTTCATTACTGCAACGACGAGTTCCTTGCTCTCACCGGCTATGAATCGCTCAGCGATCTCGCAGCGTGCGGCGGGCTGGACGCCCTGTTCATCGACCATCCGCAGGAACAGGTCGCGGCAGATAGTTCCGATGAGGACCATGGTCGTCACGCCCTCTTCCTTCGCACGAAGGATGGCGGTGAATTTCCTGTCGAAGCCGTGCTGCGTTCCGTGCCGTGGCAGGAGCGCAAAGCGCTGATGCTCGTTCTTCGCCGTCTGGGCGACGATCCATCCGGCGCCGGCACCGATGCGGAGGCGATCGCCCGCGCCGCGAACGCAGCCCATCAGGCCGACATCGCCGAGCTGAAGATGCGCATCAGCGAGATGCGCACCATCATCGACACCGCCACCGACGGCGTGGTGCTGATCGGCCGCGACGGCACGATCCGTTCCATCAGCCGCCCGGCAGAGGCCCTGTTCGGCTTCGACAGCGACGAGGTGGCCGGCAAGACCTTCGCCTCGCTCTTCGCCATCGAAAGCCAGCGCGCGGCGCGCGACTATCTGGCGGGGCTGACCGAACCCGGCGTCGCCAGCGTCCTGAATGACGGGCGCGAGGTCATCGGGCGCGAAGCGCAGGGGCGCTTCATCCCGCTGTTCATGACCATCGGCCGCCTGCCCAACGACAGCGGCTTCTGCGCCGTGGTGCGCGACATCACGCAATGGAAGCGCGCCGAGGAAGACCTGACCCAGGCGCGCGCGCTGGCCGAACGGGCCTCCTCGCAGAAGAGCGACTTCCTCGCCCGAATCAGCCACGAGATCAGGACGCCGCTCAACGCCATCATCGGCTTTTCGGAACTGATGGTGGACGAGAAATTCGGCCCCATCGCCAATGATCGCTACCGCGACTATCTGCGCGACATCAACCGCTCCGGCACCCATGTGCTGGATCTGGTCAACGACCTGCTCGACATTTCCAAGATCGAGGCCGGGCAACAGGAGATGGACTACGAGGCGGTGTCGCTCAACGACACGCTGGCCGAGACGGTGGCGCTGATGCAGCCGCAGGCCAATCGCGAGCGCGTCATCATCCGCTCCAGCTTCGCCTCGAAGCTGCCGGATGTGGTGGCGGATCTGCGCAGCGTGCGCCAGATCGCGCTCAACATCCTGTCGAACGCCGTCCGCTACACGCAGGCCGGCGGGCAGGTGATCGTCTCCACCGCCTACGAGCCTTCCGGCGATGTCGTGATGCGGGTGCGCGACACCGGCATAGGCATGACGCAGGCTGAGATCGAACAGGCACTGAAGCCGTTCAAGCAGGTCAACGCGCTGAAGCGCGGCCGCAGCGACGGCACCGGCCTCGGCCTGCCGCTGACCAAGGCCATGGTGGAAGCCAACCGTGCCCGTTTCACCATCACCTCGACACCCGGCGAAGGCACGCTGGTCGAAGTGGCGTTTCCTTCGGTGCGGGTGCTGGCCGGATAAAGCATGTCGCCTAAACGTGGGAACCCGGTTTCGGGATAACGACATGCGCGAAAACAGGAACCTGAAGCGTAAGGAGCGATCTGAAAGATCGCGACACGCTTTGGCTTGCGCCGGGCATCGGCACGGCGGGCGCAAAAAGAAAGGCGCCCGAAGGCGCCTGAAATTGAATTGTCACAACGGGCAGGGAAAATTCCATCAGGCGCGGGGGCGTTACCGGACGGGAACTCTCTTAACTCGAGCGTAACTATCGCCGCCAACCCCTTAACAAGTCCTTACCCGGATGCAGAAAAATTTACGAATCGGTTCCACATCTGAATTTTAGGTAAACTTCGTTCTTAAGCCTTCATTGACCATGTCGCGCCCTGTTTCCCGCGGTTTTCGCGGCCATATCACAGCGGCGGGCCGCCAGACCTGGTCGGTGAAGCTCTCAGGTTTGACGGCCGGATGTGGGCAACAGGCCATCAGCAAGCCATAAAGACTTGAAAAGCGTCATCCACTGGTTACACCTTGCGCCCACCTGACATGACGCGGAAAGGGCGAGATGACGTCGAGCTGGATCCGGCGTGGCTTATGGGTCGTCGGCATCGCTGCGGTTGCCGCGGCGCTGATGGTGGCTGCCCTGCCCTATGTCGCATCCAACCGCATCGTTCGCGACCGCATCGCATGGGAAATGAGCCGCTGGACCGGCTACCGCGTCACCATCTCCGGCTCCCCACAGGTCGAGGTCTGGCCGCAACTGAGCGCCGTGCTGACGGAAGTCTCCATGTCACGGTGGAGCGACCCGGAGCATACCCCCGTCATCTATGCGGAGCGGGTCGAGGTCGGTCTGGCCGCCATGGCCGCACTGCGCGGCGAGGTGTCGTTTTCATCCACCCGGCTTGTGCGCCCCACGGTCAGGGTGGAGCGCACGGCATCCGGGCTCTATCTGCCCTCCCTGCCGGAAAGCGGCAGCATCGGCTATTCCATCGAACTGGCGCGCGGCATGGTCAGGTCCGGCGCGGCGGAGCCTGATCCGAAGCTCGTTCCGGGAGGCGCGCTCGGCAATATCGAAATCCGCGACGGGCGCATCGTCACCGCCATCAACGGCAAGGACAGCGAGGTTCTCAGCGGCGTCAGCGCGAAAGCCAACTGGCCCGCTCCCGGTGCAGCGGCTTCCTTTTCAGCCTCGGCGATCTGGCGCGGCGAAAACGTCACCGTCGAGGCCGCCACGCAAAAACCTCTGGCGCTTGCGGCCGGCAGTTCCGCGCCTATCAGCTTCTCCGTCAAATCGGCACCGGCAAACCTGTCTTTTGAAGGCAAGGCCGGGCTCGCCGCAAATCCTTTCATCGATGGCGATGTCAAGTTCCAGTCGCCCTCCATACGCCGTGTCATGGAATGGACAGGCATGCGGATGGCGAGCGCTACCACCATCGCGGCGATGTCGGTTTCGAGCCATGTTTCGGGCGATGCGGAGCGCGTGAAGCTCGACAACACCCAGATCACGCTGGGCAAGAACCCCGGCACAGGCGTGCTCGACCTTGCCTTTGGCGAACACGGCCGGCCGACCCTTTCGGGCACGCTGGCCTTCGAGACGCTGGATCTCGGGCCCTTCGTGTCGGCGTTCACGCCGCTTGCGGCGCCGGCCAACCCCGGTGCCGACGACATCGACGCGACGCTTGCCGGCTTCATCAATCTGGACCTGCGCCTTTCGGCGGCCAAGGCTACGGCCGGACCCATTCCGCTGAATTCTCTGGCAGCGACGGCTCAGGTGAGGGACGGCCTTTCGGTGTTCGATGTTTCCGATGCCAGCGCCTTCGGCGGCAACATCCAGACCGGCATCCGCTTCGACCGCACCCCCGGCGGCACCCAGGCCGAGATGAGACTGCTGGCCTCGGATATCAATGGCGCTGCGTTCGGCGAAGCCGTGGGCATGACGCGCCTGATGCCGACCGGAAAGGGCAACATTTCCGTCATCCTGAAGGGACCGGGCAAGGGCTGGAACTCCATCATGGAGAATGCCGACGGCTCCATCTCCGCCACTTTCGGACCCGGCTCGCTTTCCGGCCTCGATCTGGCCGCTTTCGTGAAACGCAATGCCGAAGGCGGCTTTTTCCCGCTCGACGAGGTCGCCAATGGCAGCGTGCCGATCGACGGCGCAGAATTCAAGGCCAATGTCGCCAAGGGTGTTGTGCGCATCGAAAAAGCGCAGGCCAACCACGGCAATTCGCGCCTGTGGCTGACCGGCATCATGCCCTATGCCGGACGTGGCCTTGCCCTGACGGGTGGCATTTCCAGCCAGCAGCCACCGCCCGCATCGAATGGTGAGAACGGCGAGACGCCCGCTCCGCCCACGAACCAGACATGGTTCTTCGTCGGAGGAAGCTGGAGCGCGCCTTTCATATCGCCGATTTCCGGCTCGGCCCCGAACTGAGCCCATGGCAGCCGTCGTTCGCGGCTGCAAATGGCTCACACGGCAAGCAGGTGCTTCTTCGCGGGATCCGGGATCACCACGATCGGGCTGCCGTCCCTGACATTGTCATGAAGGTGGATGATGTCCTGATTGACCAGCCGGATGCAGCCGGACGACACTTCCTTGCCGATCGACCACTCCTCCGGCGAACCGTGAATGCGGTAGAGCGTGTCCTTGCCGTCTTTGTGGATATAGAGCGCCCGGGCGCCGAGCGGATTGCGCAGGCCCGGCGGCATGCCGCCATTGGCGATGCTGTAGGGTTCGAGTTCCGGCTGGCGCGCCACCATCTCGTCGGGCGGTGTCCAGCGCGGCCATTCGCGCCTGTAAGCCATGATTGCGCGCCCTGCCCATGAGAAGCCATCGCGTCCGACGCCGATGCCGTAGCGGGTGGCGCGCCCGCCGGACTTTACATGGTAGAGATATTTGCCGGGCGTATCGACGATCAGCGTGCCCGGTTTCTCGGGCGTCTCATAATCTATCTCCGTGCGCCAGAACCGTTCGTCAAGTTTGGCAATGTTGACGGCCGGCACGGGAAACTGCTCGTACGGCAACGCATCGTAGATCGGCGGCCTGACAGCTTTGGGCGGAGCAGGAGCCACATTCGGCACTATTTTTGAAGGAGGCCGGGTCGACGTGCAACCGGCAAGCGTTACCGCGCCAATTCCGATAACAAACACACGGCGCGTCACAGCGGCCGGAATTCTGCTTTGATCACCCAAGGTCCGGAGTTCCTCTTCATCATTGCCTGGGCGGCGGATGAAACCGCCTCGCCTTAAGCCCACCTTAAGGCTATCTGCGGGATGCAACCTCGCGGGGGCCGCGCTTGAGGGGTTGTTAGGAATCGCAGCCTAATTTGGCCGATAACGGAAAGTTCATCGGGGAATGAATTGGCAAGCCACGTCCGGCCATCGCCATGGGACAGCGCAACGCTGACAGCCTGCCTGCCCGCCACAGGCGTCAGGCCGGACAAGGCCGTGCGGTGGCATATTGCCGGGAGCCGATCATGTGCGGGATAGCCGGCTATCACGGCCATCTGCCGGCTGGCGAAGCGCAGGCGCTGTTGCAGCGCATGTGCGCGGCGATCACCCATCGTGGCCCGGACGGACAGGGCATCCATGTCGAGGCAGAGGTGGGGTTCGGGCATCGCCGGCTCGCCATCATCGACCTGTCGGAAGACGGCGCGCAGCCGATGGCCAATGACGACGGCACCGTCCGCGTCACCTACAATGGCGAGATCTTCAATCATGTGGAGCTGCGCTCCATGCTGGAGGCGCGCGGCCGCCGTTTCCGTACATCCAGCGACACGGAAGTGCTGCTGCGGCTTTACGAAGAATTCGGCGCGGAATGCGTGAGCCATATCAACGGCGATTTTGCCTTCGCCATATGGGACGGGGCGCGCCGCCGCCTGTTTCTGGCGCGCGACCGCATGGGCGTGCGGCCGCTGTTCCACACCATGCACGAAGGCCGGTTCTATTTTGCCTCGGAGGCGAAAGCCCTGTTTGCGGTGCCGGGCATCGCGCCGGAGATCGACCCTCTGGCGCTCGACCAGATCTTTACGCTGTGGGCGCCGATCGCGCCGCGCACCGCCTTCAAAGGCATTTCTGAGCTTCCGCCCGCGCATCTGATGATCGTGGAGGAAGGCAGGACCGAAATCCGTCCTTACTGGGCGCTTTCCTTTCCCGACGCCGGTGACGGGGACAACCGTTCACATGCAGCACTGGCCGAAGAGCTTCGTACGCTTCTGGAGGATGCAACCCGCATCCGCCTGCGCGCCGATGTCGAGGTCGGTTCGCTTCTGTCGGGCGGGCTCGATTCCTCCGTCATCACGGCGCTTGCCGCGCGGCTGGCTCCGGGGCGGCTGCGCAGCTTCGGCGTCACCTTCGACGATCCCGAATTCGACGAAAGCGCGTGGCAGCAGACCATGGCGCAGGCACTCGGCGTCACCCACCATGCCGTCGCCTGCCGGGCCGGCGATATTGCCGGAATGTTCCCTGCCGTCATCCGC
Source organism: Aquamicrobium sp. YD-1-mutant5 (assembly GCF_059509755.1). Taxonomy (NCBI): domain Bacteria; kingdom Pseudomonadati; phylum Pseudomonadota; class Alphaproteobacteria; order Hyphomicrobiales; family Phyllobacteriaceae; genus Aquamicrobium; species Aquamicrobium sp. YD-1-mutant5. The sequence goes on along the minus strand of NZ_JCAKKP010000004.1, from coordinate 227,805 downwards.
CATTGCGAACGCAGCGTGCTGCGCACCGCACCGGCTCCCCTCTACCGGCTCGCCCGATCGGTGCGGGAACAATCGGTGAAAGTCGTTCTCTCCGGGGAGGGCGCGGACGAAATATTTGCCGGCTATGATATTTTCCGCGAGGCGCGCATCCGCCGCTTCTGTGGACGCCAGCCCGAATCCAGAACACGACCGCATCTGTTCCGCAGGATCTATCCCTACCTGCCCTCCCTGCAGCAGCAGTCACCCGAATATCTGGCCGCCTTTTTCGGTGTGGGCGTGGATTCACCGGAAGACCCGCTGTTCTCGCATCGACCCCGCTTTCGCACCACGGCGGGTGGCAAGATGTTCTTTTCGCCGGAGCTGCGCTCGACGCTCGCCGGATACGATGCCGCCGGCGAACTGGCGAGCCTTTTGCCCGACGACTTCAGGCGCTGGCATCCGCTGCATCAGGCGCAATATCTGGAAACGCGCTTCCTGCTGCCCGGCTACATATTGTCCAGTCAGGGCGACCGTATGGCCATGGCGCATGGCGTCGAAGGGCGCTTTCCCTTCCTCGATCACCGCATGGTGGAATTCGCCAGCCGGCTGCCGCCCGAGGCCAAGCTCAACGGCCTGCGCGAGAAGCATATTTTGCGGGAGGCTGCCACAGGCCTGCTGCCGCCCACCATCGCCAACCGGCCAAAGCAGCCCTACCGGGCGCCGGACAGCGCCTCTTTCCGGGAAGCGAACTATGCGGCGGACCTGCTTTCTCCCGGGGCCATATCGGCCACAGGCCTCTTCAACCCGGCCACAACCGCAAAGCTTCTTGAAAAGAGCCGGCGCAGCGGACTTTCCGGGTTCCGCGACAATGCCGCCTTCGTCGGCATTCTCTCGACCCAGCTATTGTCGAAAGACCTCCCGAAACCAGCGCCTTCCGGCGTGTGATCGTTCATGAAAGGCCAGAATTCCATGTCAGAAACCATCCACAGCCAGATCCGCACTTTCGTGGTCGACAATTTTCTGTTCGGCGACCACAGCGCACCGCTCGCCGACGACCAGTCGCTGATCGAAAACGACGTCATGGATTCCACCGGCGTGCTCGAACTGGTGTCCTTCATCGAGGAGCGCTTCGGCATCGCCATGGCGGATGCGGACATCGTGCCGGCAAATCTGGATTCGGTGGCGCGCATCGTTTCCTTCATCGAACGCAAGCGCGAACCCGTGAACTGAGCAGACCCCGTGCGCGTCGAGACCTTCCTAAGGCAAAGTGCTGCGGCCGATCCCGACAGGATCGCGATCACTGCCGGCGATACATGCCTGAGTTATGGCACGCTCGATGCCGCCTCCGACCGTCTCGCCGCCGCGCTGATTGCACATGGCGCGAAACGCGGCGACCGCATTGCCGTGCTGATGGAAAACGTCCCCGAAGCCGCCGTCTCGATCTTCGCGGTGATGAAGGCGGGTGCGATCTTCTGTCCAGTCAACCCGCAGCTCAGGGCTGACGGCATCGCCTTCCTCCTGCGCGACGCGCGCCCGGTCGCGATCCTGACGCAGGCAAAGTTCCTGCGCGCCTGCGAGGAGGCCACCGCCGGGCTGGACACGCCGCCGCTGCTGATCTCAACCCGCGCGCTGGCCGCGCTGCCGCAGGGCGTTCTGGCATTCGACACAGCAATGTCGGAAGCACAACATGCGCTGCTTTCTGATCCCGGCGCTGACGACGACCTCGCCATGATCCTGTACACATCGGGCTCCACCGGCCGCCCCAAGGGCGTGATGATGACGCATCGCGCCATGGATGCGGTGTCGGCCTCGATCGCGCTCTATCTGCGCAACAGCGCCGACGACGTCGTCCTGTGCGCGCTGCCGCTTGCCTTCACTTATGGGCTCTATCAGCTTCTGGTCTGCGTTCGCACCGGCGCGCGGCTGGTGCTGGAGCGCAATTTCGCGTTTCCGCAGGCGGTGCTGGACAAGGCGCGCGCCGAAGGCGTGACCGGCCTGCCGCTGGTGCCGACCATCGCCGCCATGCTGCTGTCGATGAAGGACCTCGGCCCGCAGGCGCTGCCCGCGCTGCGCTATCTCACCAATGCGGCGGCTCCCCTGCCGCCTGCCCATGTCGAGGGCCTGCGCAAGCTTTTCCCGCAGGCGCAGCTTTACTGCATGTACGGGCTGACCGAATGCGCGCGGGCTGCTTATCTTGAGCCGGAGGAACTGGAGCGCCGCCAAGGTTCGGTCGGCAAGGCCATACCGGGCACCGAAGCCGTGGTCGTCGACCCGCAGGGACGCGAGGCTGAACCCGGCACTGTCGGCGAACTGGTCGTGCGCGGTCCGCATCTGATGCTGGGCTACTGGGAGAACCCGGTGGCTACCGAAGCCGTGCTCCGGCCGGGCCCGCAAACCGGTCTGCCGCAGCTCCATACGGGCGACCTGTTCCGCACTGATGCGGACGGCTTCCTCTATTTCGTCGGCCGCAAGGACGACATGCTGAAGGTTCGCGGCGAGAAGGTTGCCCCGCGCGAGGTGGAGGCGGCTCTTTGCACCTGCCCCGGCGTGGTCGAGGCGGTCGTCTGGGGCGTGGCGGACCCCGTTCAGGGCACATTGCTGCGCGCCGCCGTCGTCGCCTGCGACCCTGCCCTTGCCGAGCGCGACCTGTTGCGCCACTGCGCCCGCATGCTGCCCGACTACATGGTGCCCCGGACGATCGGGTTCCGGGACGAATTGCCCAAGACCGCCAGCGGCAAGATCGCCCGCCGGCTGCTCATCGAAACAGATGCCCCAATCCTCGCGCCCGCCACCGGCGCGGCTGCGAAAACCGGAGACTGAGAATGTCCGACACCAAATCCTTTTCCGCGCGCACGCTGGACATCGATCCGGAAGCCGAAACCGCGCGCATCGTCGAGGCCTTGCGCATGCAGCTGCGCACGGCGGTTCGGCGGCGCGGGCTTGTGCTGGGGCTCTCGGGGGGCATCGATTCCAGCGTCTGCGCCGCCCTTGCCGCACGCGCCGTGGGGCCCAAGAACGTCTTCTGCCTGTTCATGCCCGAGCATGATTCCGATCCCGAAAGCCTGCGCCTCGGACGGCTGGTCGCCGACACGTTCGGCCTTGAGGGAACCGTCGAGGACATCGGGCCGACGCTGGCCGCGATGGGCTGCTACGAGCGCCGCGACGCCTTCATCCGCGAGGTGGAGCCCGAATACGGCCCGGGCTGGAGCAACAAGATCGTCTTCGCCAACGCGCTCACCACCTCCGGCTTCAACATTTCCTCGCTGGTGGTGCAGACCCCGCAGGGCGAAATCCGCAAGCACCGCCTGCCGGCGCAGGCCTATCTCGGCATCGTCGCCGCCACCAACATGAAGCAGCGCACCCGCAAGCAGTTCGAATACTACCATGCCGACCGGCTGAACTATGCCGTCATCGGCACGCCGAACCTTCTGGAATACGATCAGGGTTTCTTCGTCAAGAATGGCGACGGCGCCGCCGACGTGAAGCCGATCGCCCATCTCTACAAGAGCCAGGTCTATCAGCTCGCCGAATATCTGGGCGTGCCGGAAGAGGTGCGCCGCCGCCCGCCGACCACAGACACCTATTCGCTGGCGCAGACGCAGGAGGAATTCTATTTCGCGCTGCCCTATGACCGCATGGACCTTTGCCTCTACGGGCTGAACCACGGCATTCCCGCCGCAGACGTTGCGAAAGCCGTGTCGCTGACGGAGGAACAGGTGGGGCTGGTGTGGAACGACATCGCCGCCAAGCGCAAGGTAGCCCGCTATCTGCACTTGCCGCCCCAGACGGTGGTGCCTGTCTGAACGGAGATCAGGAGGCGGGCGCGAAACGGGCGACGAGCGTGTGGTTGTCGCCCGGATAGGTCAGCCGCACGAAGGTGACCGGCCCTGCATGGCTCCAGGTGCGGCGCTCGACCACGAGGCAGGGCGTATCCTTCGGGCGGTTGAGCAGGCGGCCGATCTCTGAGGTCGCGGCCACCGCCGATATGCGGTTTTCGGCTGCGCTCCACGGCACCTGCGCGATCAGCCAGCCGCCCGGCGCATTGATCGTGAAATCGGTTTCCGTTGCCTCCGGCACGACGCCGGCATTGATGCGGCGCTCTTCCACGCAGAACGGCTTGCCGCCGGCGAAGTGCACGGCGAGCAGGTCGATCATCGGGGTAGGCTCTGCCAGTTCCATCAGGCGCTTGTCTTCCGCGTTGGAGCGGCGCTGCTTTCTGGAGATGAGCGTATAGCTGTAGGGCAGGCCGAGCGAGCGGACTTCCGCCTCGATGTCATGAAGCTCCAGCACGGCAGACTGGGCGCGCGGCATGGTGACGAAGCTGCCGGCCTTGCGATGGCGCTCGATCAGCCCGGCCTTGGCAAGCTGGGTCATGACCTTGTTCACGGTCATGCGCGAACAGCCATAATGCTCTGCCAGATCGACCTCGAACGGCAGGCGGAAGCCCGGCGGCCATTCGCCGGACACGATGCGCCCCTCGATCTCGTTCAGGATCGTCTGGTGGAGGGTCGCATCCTTGCCGTTACCGTTTGCCACGTCGCCTTCGCTCTTGCCGCTGCCTGAGCTTCCCTATCGTATCGACAGGCTCATCGGAATCCTTTTTCCGCAACAATCAGGTAGACAGCTCGGCCATCACCTTGGCGAAGCGCGCGGCAATGGCATCGCGCCTGCGATGGCGGCCGCCCTCGACCTGCTTCGTCCCACCGACCCAGACGCTGTCGACGCCGATGCCACGGGCGAAGACGAAATGGTCGAGCACCTTTTCCGCCGGCAGATACTGCGTGGCCGAAAGATCGAGCGCGAGAAGATCGGCCGGACGGCCGGCCTGGATGCCGGTGGTGGTGCCGAGTGCCTGCGCACCGCCCTTCAGCGCCCGTGCGTACAGGTTCAGGCCGGTGGACTGACCGGGGTCGGCCACCACATTGCGCGAGCGGCGCAGGAGGCGCTGCGAATATTCCAGCGTGCGCAGCTCTTCTTCCAGCGAGATCAGGATGTTGCTGTCCGAGCCGATGCCGAAGTGCCCGCCGGCGGCGAGGAAGTCGGGAGCCTCGAACACGCCGTCGCCCAGATTGGCCTCGGTGATCGGGCAAAGACCCGCCACCGCACCGCTTTTCGCCATACGCGCGGTTTCGTCAGCGGTCATGTGGGTGGCGTGGATCAGGCACCAGCGCTCGTCCATATCCATGCTGTCGAGCAGCCATTCAACCGGGCGCTTGCCCGACCATGCAATGCAGTCCTCGACCTCCTTCACCTGCTCGGCGACATGGATGTGCACCGGCCCGCCCTTGGCGAAGGGAATGACCTGCTGAAGCTCTTCCGGCGTGGCGGCGCGCAGGCTGTGCGGGGCGATGCCGAGCACGGCACCCGGCAGGCCGGCGACGATTTCCTCAGAACGCTGCATCAGGCGGGCGAAGGCATCGACATCATGGATAAAGCGGCGCTGCCCCTCAATGGGAGCGGCTCCGCCGAAGCCGGAATGGGCATAGAAGACCGGCAGCAGGGTGAGCGCGATGCCGGTTTCCGCGCTGGCCGCACCGATACGCGCGGCCATCTCGGCCGGATCGGCATAGTGCGAGCCGTCCTTGTCGTGATGCAGATAGTGGAACTCGCCGACCCGGCAGAAGCCCGCCTCCAGCATCTCGACATAGAGCTGAGCCGCGACCGCCTCGACCTGCTCCGGCGTCATCGACAAGGCAGCACGGTACATTTCCGTGCGCCAGCTCCAGAACGAGTCCGCACCCGGTCCGCGCGTCTCGGCCAGACCCGCCATGGCCCGCTGGAAGGCGTGGCTGTGCAGATTGGGCATGGCCGGAACCACGAAGCGGTGGCGCTCGTCACCGGCCTGCGCCGCCACGCCCGTTTCCACACGTTCGATGCCGGCATCGGAGAAGGTGATGCGCACATCCCGCGCCAGCCCGTCCGCCAGAAGGGCATTCTCGGCGTGAATGACTGTCATGAAGGACCTCCCGGGTCAAAGTAAGCAACATTTTTTGGCTTGCGCCGATGCGGATTAAGTATATACATAACAGCAAGGCCAACCTGACGCAACTTGCTTGTCGAGGAGATCACCAATGGCAAAAGGCGACCGCATCTGGACCAATGCGCGGCTGGCGACACTCGATCCCGCCCGGTCGGGGCTCGGTATCGTTGACAATGGCGCGATCGCCGTTCGCGACGGCCGCATCCTGTTTGCCGGCCCTGCCGCCGACCTGCCTTCCACCGAGCTGTCCGGCGCCGGGACCATCGATTGTGACGGCCGCTGGATCACGCCCGGCCTGATCGACTGCCACACCCATATCGTCCATGCCGGCAACCGGGCGCGCGAGTTCGAGATGCGGCTGGCCGGCGCTTCCTATGAAGAGATCGCGCGGGCCGGCGGCGGCATCGTCTCTTCCGTCACCAATGTGCGCGCCGCCGACGAGGACACGCTGATCGCTGAGAGCCTGCCGCGTCTCGACGCGCTGCTGGCCGAAGGCGCCACCACCATCGAGATCAAGTCCGGCTATGGCCTCACCATCGCCGATGAACTGAAGATGCTGCGCGCCGCGCGCACGCTCGCCGGCAAGCGCGACGTGGACATCGCCACAACTTATCTCGGCGCCCATGCGACGCCCGCCGAGTACAAGGACCGCAACGGCGACTTCCTGCGCGAGGTCGTGCTGCCGGGGCTGGAAGCCGCTCATGCCGAGGGCCTTGTCGATGCCGTCGACGGCTTCTGCGAAGGCATCGCCTTCTCGCCCGACGACATGCGGCTGGTGTTCGATGCCGCGCAGAAGCTCGGCCTCAGGGTCAAGCTGCATGCCGATCAGCTCTCCAACCTGCATGGCGCCGCCCTTGCCGCTTCCTATGGCGCGCTGTCGGCTGACCATCTGGAATATACGGACGATGCGGGTGCTGCCGCCATGGCGAAAGCCGGCACGGTTGCGGTGCTTCTGCCCGGCGCCTTCTACTTCATCCGCGAGACGAAGAAGCCGCCGGTCGAGCTGTTCCGCAAGCACGGCACCCACATCGCGCTTGCCACTGACAACAACCCCGGCACCTCGCCGCTGACCTCGCTGCTGCTCACCATGAACATGGGTGCGACGCTGTTTGCGCTGACCGTGGAAGAATGCATTGCCGGCATCACCCGCGAGGCCGCGCGTGCGCTGGGCAAGCTGGACACCATCGGCACGCTGGAAGCCGGCAAGCAGGCCGACCTTGCCATCTGGGACATCGCCGAGCCGGCCGAGCTTGTCTACCGCATCGGCTTCAACCCGCTGCACGCCCGCATCCGCGACGGCCGCGACGCCACGATCTGAACCCTTCCCGGAGGAAACTGCACATGACCATCACCCTTCATCCCGGTTCCGTGCCGCTGGCCGATCTGGCTGAAATCTACTGGAATGGCGCGAATGCCGTTCTCGACCGCAGCTTCGATGCCCGCATCGAGAAGGCAGCGGCCCGCATCGCCGCCATCGCCGCCGGCAACGAGCCGGTCTATGGCGTCAACACCGGCTTCGGCAAGCTGGCCTCGATCAAGATCGATGCCGCCGACACTGCAACCCTGCAGCGCAACCTCATCCTGTCGCATTGCTGCGGCGTCGGCGCTCCCATGCCGGAAAATGTCGTGCGCCTGATCATGGCGCTCAAGCTGGTTTCGCTGGGCCGGGGCGCTTCGGGCGTGCGGCTTGAACTGGTACGCCTGATCGAAGAAATGCTGGAAAAGGGCGTGGTGCCGCTGATCCCCGAAAAGGGCTCGGTCGGCGCATCGGGCGACCTTGCCCCGCTCGCCCATTTCGCCGCCGTGATGATGGGCGAAGGCGAAGCCTTCTATCAGGGCGAGCAGCTTTCGGGCCGCGCCGCACTTGAGCGCGCCGGCCTCGCCCCGGTCGTGCTCGCCGCCAAGGAAGGTCTGGCGCTGATCAACGGCACGCAGGCCTCGACCGCGCTGGCGCTGGCCGGCCTGTTCCGCGCCCACCGCGCCGCACAGGCGGCACTGATCACCGGCGCGCTCTCCACCGACGCCGCCATGGGCTCGTCCGCGCCCTTCACCGCCGACATCCACACGCTGCGCGGCCACAGGGGCCAGATCGACACGGCAGCATCCTTGCGCGCCCTGCTCGACGGCTCGGCCATCCGCCAGAGCCATATCGACGGCGACGAGCGCGTGCAGGACCCTTACTGCATCCGCTGCCAGCCGCAGGTGGACGGGGCCTGCCTCGACCTGCTTCGTCAGGTCGGCCGCACGCTGGAAATCGAGGCCAACGCCGTCACCGACAATCCGCTGGTGCTCTCAGACGACAGCGTCGTCTCGGGCGGCAACTTCCACGCCGAGCCGGTGGCCTTCGCCGCCGACCAGATCGCGCTTGCCGTGTGCGAGATCGGCGCCATTGCCCAGCGCCGCATCGCACTGCTGGTCGATCCCGCCCTCTCCTACGGCCTGCCGCCCTTCCTCGCCCGCAATCCCGGCCTCAACTCGGGCCTGATGATCGCCGAAGTGACCTCTGCGGCGCTGATGAGCGAGAACAAGCAGATGTCGCATCCGGCCTCGGTGGATTCCACGCCGACCTCGGCCAATCAGGAAGACCATGTGTCCATGGCCTGCCACGGCGCGCGCCGCCTTCTGCAGATGACCGACAATCTGTTCAACATCATCGGCATCGAGGCGCTGGCCGGCACGCAGGGCGTGGAGCTGCGCGGACCGCTGACCACCAGCCCCGAACTTCAGAAGGCGATTGCCTGCCTGCGCGCTGCCGTTCCGGCTCTGGAAAACGACCGTTACATGGCGCCTGATCTTGCCGTCGCGGCAAAGCTGGTCGCCGACGGATCGCTGACCGGCAGCGTTTCGGCCGGCCTGCTGCCGGCTCTGGAGGGTTGAGATGGCTGACGTCTTTGAAGTCCGTCAGGGCACCTCGCCGGTCATTCTGGGCCTGCCGCACACCGGCACCGACGTGCCGGACGACATCCGGGTGCGCCTGAACGACAACGGTCTCAAGCTGGCCGACACCGACTGGCACATCGAGCGGCTCTATGACGGGCTGCTCGACAACGTGACCACGGTGCGCGCCACCTTCCATCGCTATTGCATCGACGCCAACCGCGACCCGGCTGGCAGCAGCCTCTATCCCGGCCAGAACACCACGTCGCTGATCCCGGAGACCGATTTCGACGGCGTTTCGATCTGGAAGGACGGCGAGGCTCCGACCGACGCCGACACCGCCGACCGCATCGCGCGCTTCCACAAGCCCTATCATGATGCGCTCGCCGCCGAGATCGAGCGGGTGAAGGCGATCCATGGCGTGGCGATCCTCTATGACTGCCATTCCATCCGCTCGCATATTCCCTTCCTGTTCGAGGGCAAGCTGCCGGATTTCAACATCGGCACCCTCTTGGGCAAGACCTGCGACCCTGCGATCGAAGCCGCTGTCGTTGAGATCACCGGCAAGGCAGAAGGCTACACATCGGTGCTGAACGGCCGCTTCAAGGGCGGCTGGACGACACGCCATTACGGCAGGCCGGAAACGGGCGTGCACGCCATCCAGATGGAGCTTGCCCAATCCACCCATCTCGCCACCGAGACGGTGCCTTTCCACTATGACGACACGAAAGCCGCGCGCCTGCGCGTGCCTTTGAAAGCCATTCTCGAACGCATCGAAGAGATCGCGTCCGGGCTTAAACGCTGAGAGGAACTTAACCCATGTCGAATCCCCGTCACAACGAACGCGAAGTCCGCGCCCCGCGCGGCGACGAGCTCAACGCCAAGAGCTGGCTGACCGAAGCGCCGCTGCGCATGCTGATGAACAACCTCGACCCGGACGTGGCCGAGCGCCCGCACGAGCTGGTCGTCTATGGCGGCATCGGCCGCGCTGCCCGCACCTGGGCCGATTTCGACCGCATCGTCGCCACGCTGAAGACGCTGAATGAAGACGAGACGCTGCTGGTGCAGTCGGGCAAGCCGGTCGGCGTGTTCCGCACCCACAAGGACGCGCCGCGCGTGCTGATCGCCAACTCCAACCTCGTGCCGCACTGGGCCAACTGGGACCACTTCAACGAGCTGGATAAGAAGGGTCTCGCCATGTACGGCCAGATGACGGCCGGTTCGTGGATCTATATCGGCGCTCAGGGAATCGTGCAGGGCACCTACGAGACCTTCGTGGAAGCCGGCCGCCAGCACTATGAGGGCAACCTCAAGGGCAAGTGGATCCTCACCGGCGGCCTCGGCGGCATGGGCGGCGCACAGCCGCTGGCGGCCGTGATGGCCGGCGCCTGCTGCCTTGCCGTGGAATGCGACGAAACCCGTGCCGACTTCCGCCTGCGCACCCGCTATGTCGACGAAAAGACCCACAGCCTCGATGAGGCGCTGGCCAAGATCGACGAATGGACGAAGGCCGGCGAAGCCAAGTCCATCGCCCTGATCGGCAATGCGGCGGAGGTGTTCCCCGAGCTGGTCAGGCGCGGCGTGCGCCCCGACATTGTCACCGACCAGACCTCGGCACACGATCCGGTCCACGGCTACCTGCCGATCGGCTGGACCGTCGCCGAATGGCGCGCCAAGCAGGAGAGCGACCCCAAGGCCGTCGAGAAGGCCGCCCGCGCCTCCATGCGCATTCAGGTCGAGGCGATGGTTGCCTTCCACGACATGGGCATCCCCACCGTCGACTACGGCAACAACATCCGCCAGATGGCGCTGGAAGAGGGCTTTGAAAACGCCTTCGCCTTCCCCGGCTTCGTGCCGGCCTATATCCGCCCGCTGTTCTGCCGCGGCGTCGGTCCGTTCCGCTGGGCGGCCCTGTCGGGCGATCCGGAGGACATCTACAAGACCGACGCCAAGGTCAAGGAACTGATCCCCGACAACGCCCACCTGCACAACTGGCTGGACATGGCGCGCGAGCGCATCGAGTTCCAGGGCCTGCCGGCGCGCATCTGCTGGGTCGGCCTCGGCGACCGCCACCGCCTCGGCCTCGCCTTCAACGAGATGGTGAAGAACGGCGAACTCAAGGCGCCGATCGTCATCGGCCGCGACCACCTCGATTCCGGCTCGGTCGCCTCGCCGAACCGCGAGACGGAAGCCATGAAGGACGGTTCGGACGCCGTGTCCGACTGGCCGCTGCTCAACGCCCTGCTCAACACCGCCTCGGGTGCGACATGGGTGTCGCTGCACCACGGCGGCGGCGTCGGCATGGGCTTCTCGCAGCACTCCGGCATGGTGATCTGCTGCGACGGCACCGATGACGCAGCCCGCCGCATCGAGCGCGTGCTGTGGAACGATCCGGCCACCGGCGTCATGCGCCACGCCGATGCCGGCTACGACATCGCGCTGGACTGGGCGAAGAAGCAGGGCCTGCGCCTGCCGGGCATCCTCGGAAACTGAGGCAGGCCATGAAGATCGCGCGCCGCGCCGACCACAAGCGCATGGCATGGAAGAACGGGCAGGGCCTCACCGAAGAGGTGGCGGCCTTCCCGGCAGGCAGCGACACCGACAGTTTCGACTGGCGGCTGTCGATCGCCCATGTCGGCGCCGACGGACCCTTTTCGGTGTTCGCCGGCATCGACCGCACCATCGCCCTGCTCGACGGTCCGGGGCTGGCGCTCGATCTGCCTGAGGGGAAAACCGTCGAGCTGCGGCCCGACGGTGCGCCCTTCGCCTTCCCGGGCGACTGGACGATTTCCAGCCGCAACACGGGCGGGCCGACCATCGACCTCAACATCATGACACGGCGCGGGCGCTGTACGCATGAGATGCAGCGCCTGACGCTCGAACCGGGCGCGCGTTTCACCACAACCGGCGCGGGCTGGGCGGTTTTCAATACCACAGCCAGAATCGATGCCGATGGCGAGGAGCTGACCATCGAGCGTTTCGATGCAATCGCGCTCGACGCAGGCGAAGGCTTCGTCAATCGCACGGAGACAGCCGCGCAAATCCTGCACATCGTCATCGCGCCGGTCTGACCGATCAGGCCGGCGCTGCGGCTCCGGCCGCCCGGTCAGTGCGTCTGTGCAGCCTCGTCGTCCGTCTCGCCATAGAAGCGCAATGCCGGGTGCGGCCCGGCGTCCACCACATATTTCAGAAACGTCTGCGGCGAGGGCATCCGGTAGAGCAGCCGCACCGCGCAGATCATCTCCTCGAAGGATTTGTCCAGCTTCACGCAGGTGCGCTGCGTGGGGCGCAGATAGACCGAGCGGCCGTCACGCTGCCTGTAGAGAAATCCCATTTCCTCCAGCTCGCGCACCTTACGGTGCACGGTGGTGAGGGGCAGGTCCAGCACATTGGCAATGGCTGAAATATCGTAGAGCCGGCCCTGATTTTCACCCGCGATCACGGTGCGGATGATCAGGGCATGGAGCGGCCCGCCCCACATGCCCGTCTCGATCGCGTAGAACCGGTTCAGGCATTCGATGATCTGCGTTTGCACAACGGCACGGATGTGTTGATCGTCCACGTCTCGCCTCCTGCATGATACGCTGAAACAGCATGCTTCCAGATTGGAAGCATTGCCGCAACCGGCACTTAATTTCCCATGCTAGCGTGAGGTCATGACATGTTGCCGCCGACATGCAGGCGGCCGCCTGAGGGAGGCTTTCTTGACCAAGCACATACTTGTTGTGGGTGGCGGCATTGGCGGCACGATGACCGCCAACAGCATCGTGGCCAAGCTCTATCCTGAAGTGGCGCGCGGCGCCGTGAAAGTCACCCTGCTTTCGGATTCGCCCTGGCACTATTACAAGCCGGCCTTCATGTATGTCGCCTTCGACATGTTCTTCGAGGGCGAACTGCGCCGCAAGCAGCAGTCGCTGCTGCGCCCGGAAATCGATTTCCGCGTCGACAAGGTCACCAGCTTCGACTTCGCCGGCTCCAAGGTGAAGACGCAGAGCGGCAAGACCATCGGCTACGACTACATCGTCGTTTCGACCGGCTGCCTGCCTGCGCCGGAGCGCATTCCCGGCCTGAAGGAAGCCGGCGATTATTTCTATCAGCAGAAGCCCGCGCTTCAGATGGCCGAGAGGCTGCGGAAGTTCGAAAAGGGCCGCATCTTCATCACCGTCAATTTCCCGAAAACGCCGAACGTGCCGCATCAGTGCGGCATCGCGCCGGTGGAAACCACGCTGATGCTGGACGAATATCTGCGCCGCAAGGGCGTGCGCGATCAGGTGGAGATCGTCTACACCTATCCGACCGTTTCGCAGCTTCTGCGCAACTGCCTGTTCCTGCAGCAGGAGGTGTGCGAGGTGATGCCGGCGATCTTCGAGAGCAAGGGCATCAAATACCAGCGCGGCTTCACGCTGGCCTCGGTCGACCCCGAACGCAAGGTCGCCACCTCGGAGGAGGGCAAGGAGGAAGGCTTCGACCTGCTCATGTGCACGCCGCCGATCCGTGCCGTCGACGCCGTGCTGGAAAGCGGCGTTTCGCAGGCTGCCAACAATGAAGGCTGGCTGCCCACCAACCGCCAGACGCTTCAGCTCGAAGGCTTCCCCAACGCCTATGTGATGGGTGATACGGTCGACCTGCCGATCTCCAAGGCCGGCGGCTCCTGCCACAACCAGTGCCCGATCATCGCCAACAACATCGCCGGTGACCTGCGCCTCGGCCGCACCGTGGACGTCTATGACGGCAAGGTGCAGGCGGTGGCGCAGATGGGTCTCGAGGCCGGCATGCCGCTCTGGTACGACTATGACGAGGACGTGCACCCGACCCCGCCGACGAAAGTGGGCGGGCTGCTGCGCAAAGCCTTCAACCGCGGCATCTACTGGTCCGTCGCGCGCGGCATCATCTGAACATCACGAAAAGACATGCAGCCTCCGGGGAGGACATCACCTTGAACACATCCAGTTCGGACACAGGCGCAACCCTGACGGAAACCGCCGCAGCGCTCTCGCCGCTGCTGGACGAGGCGACGGAACGCGGCCTGAAGGAGCTTCTGGAAAAGGTCGCGCCGCTCATTCAGGGCCGCCGCTTCCACAATGTCGTGGACCTGCTCTCTCTGGCCTCCGACGGCGTCGACATGTTCGACGACGCCATGGTCCAGAAGCTGATGAAAGCCTATGAGGAATCCATCGGCACCGCCTGGGCGCTGGGCAACGCCGCCCGCTATGCGCAGAACCAGGCAGCTACCCTGCCGGTGCCAACGCTGTTCGGCCTCCTGCGCACGGCCGGTAACGAGGACGTGCGCCGCGGCCTGCATTTCGTGCTGCAGTTCCTCGCCGTGCTCGGCCGCCAGATGAACAACGACGTGGAGGAATGACCACGGAGGGCGACCTCGACAGCCTCTATCAGGCGCGGGTACGGGACTGGGCGCGCAAAGTGCGCAACGATGCCCGCCTCGTGCCCGCCGACCTCACCGTGAGCCGTACCAGCCCGCTGTGCGGCAGCACGCTCGCGCTCGACATACGCCATGACGGACGAACCATCACCGCGCTGGGATATCGGGCCCGCGCCTGCACGCTGGGCATGGCCTCGACGGCGGTCGTGGTTGCCAAGGCGCCGGGGCGAAGTTTTGCCGAGATCGGAGAAGCGGGCGCACAGCTCGCCGTCCTGCTGACGGGCGAAGATGTAGTCTTTCCCGATCATTGGGCAGAGCTCGGCATGTTCACGGCGGCACGGGCATTCCCGACCCGCCACGGCTCGATCATGCTGCCTTTCGACGCGCTTGCGGAAGCTGCCGGCAAGCTGGGCTGACCTAAGCTGGGCTGAGCGGCTGGAGCATTCTGCTTTTTCCGAATTGAAAACCGCTTCGGACCTCCGCCGGAATTACTCTACACTCCGAACTGTTCCGGCCAGTCGCGATAGAGCGCAACCTGGCCCTCGCGCCGCAGGGCGGCGACCTTTTCCAGATCGATCTCGCCGATCAGCCATTGGCTAGTTTGCGTGGCGACGGCCTCGCTTTCGGCAAAAATCCCGCTCGGCGGCATGCCGTAGTCGGCCGGCACATAGAGCGCTGCGCGGCCGAAATTCTCGTCCACCGCCGGCGACCATGGCGCGAAGCCGGCGGTCGGCGACACCAGAACGGCCAACTGGTTTTCCAGTGCGCGCGCCTGCGCGCCGATGCGCACGCGATGATAGCCGGCCTCGGTGTCGGTGCAGCTCGGCGCAAGGATCAGGTCTACGCCATCTTCCGCCAATTTGCGGGCCAGCATCGGAAACTCGTTGTCGTAGCAGATCAGGATGCCGACCCTGCCCAGCGGCGTATCAAAACTGCGCAAACCCTCGGTGCCGGCGGCGATGAACCATTGCTCGCGCTCGAACCGCGTCATGATGATCTTGTCCTGATGGCCGGCAAGCCCGTCCGGCCCGAACAGAAAGGCACGGTTGCGGTATTTGCCGTCCGGATCGAGAACGGGAGCCGAACCGGGGCAGAACCACACGCCATGGCGACGTGCAATGGCCTCACACAGGTCCAGCCAGCGCGGGATGAGCGGCTGGATCGCGGCGATCGATCTGTGCAGGTCGCCGCGCTCCTCTTCCGGTAACAGCCCGGTGAGCGCCATGGCGGCATATTCGGGCAGCAGCAGCAATTGCGCTCCGGCTTCCACCGCTTCACCGGCCAGTTGCTCCAGATGCATGGCGTAGGCATCCCAGCCGTCGAACAGCTCGATGGCATATTGGCAGGAGGCAAACTTCACCATCAGCGCAGTTCCTTCATCCAGAACGACATGGGCTTGGCGCTTTCCTCATTCTCGCCAATGTCGCGCCACGAGAATTCGGTGAGAAGCTGCGGCTGATGCACGTAGCCGCGCTTGTTCCAGAAGCCGTTGAGCGGAACGTAACCGGCAGGGCGCAGCGGATGATCGGCAGGGCGCTCCACCGCGCAGAAGCAGCAATGCGCGAACCGCCCAAGGCTGCGGGCATAGGCCTCCCGCTCCTCGAAGAAACGCACGCCGATGCCCTGTCCGCGATAGGAGGAGAGCAGCACGGATTCAGCGAAATAGAAGATGCGCGACGGGTCCCAGCCACCTTCGACAAAGGGCTTCCTGAACGCCTCTGTCTCATGATCCATGGGCATTCCGGTCGAGACGCCCACGACGCGCTCGCCGTCGAAGGCCAGCACGAACAGACTTTCGGGCGATTTCGCATAGGTCGCCAGATAGTTCTGCTCGTAGTCCAGAGACCCTTCATAGAGATAGGGAAAAGCCCGGAACACCTCGATGCGCAACCGCGCCAGATCGTCAATATGAGGGCCGATCTCCGGCCCTTGCCGAACCACGATATGCATTGTCGCTTCCAGACCCCTCCCGGACTTCAAAAGCCTGACAAGCTGCTATAGGGCTTGAAACCGGAATTGGCCATTGCGTTTGCGAACAGGGAGAGATCATGAGCGCCAAAGACATCATTTCCGCCTATTACGACGCCTTCAATCGTCAGGACATGGATGCCTTCCTTGGCCTGCTGACGGATGACGTGGCGCATGACATCAATCAGGGCGAACGCCAGACCGGCAAGGACGTCTTCCGCAGCTTCATGGACAAGATGAACCGCAGCTACCGCGAGCGGCTCACCGACATCGCCATCATGGAAAGCGCCGACGGCACGCGCGGTGCGGCCGAATTCACCGTCAACGGCGAATATCTGGCAACCGACGAAGGCCTGCCGGAAGCCAAAGGCCAGAAATACGTGCTGCCCGCCGGCGCCTTCTTCGAGATCCGCGACGGCAAGGTCGCGCGCATCTCCAACTACTACAATCTCAACGACTGGATCGCGCAGGTCAGCGCCTGATCCTACGGGATTAAAGCAGCGCCCCGCTGAAAAAGCGGGGACAGGCATAAAAAAAACGGGCGCCGGGAAAACCATCGGCGCCCGTTTCGTTTCAGGTCCGCTCAGTCGAGCCGCATGGCCGCCTGCTCGTCACGCCGGCGCTGCACCTCGCGGCGCTTGTTGACGATCGAGGCGGCGATGACGCCGACCGAGACGATGGCGATCAGGATGGTGCACGCCGCGTTGATCTCCGGCGTCACGCCAAGCCGCACCTGACTGTAGATCTTCATCGGCAGCGTCGTCGCACCCGGCCCGGAGGCGAAGCTGGCGATGACCAGATCGTCGAGCGACAGGGTGAAGGCCAGCATCCAGCCCGAGATGATGGCGGGTGCGATCACCGGCAGGGTGATCTGGAAAAAGGTTTTCACCGGCGGCGCGCCGAGATCCATCGCTGCCTCTTCCAGCGACCGGTCGAACGAGATCAGCCGCGACTGCACCACCACCGCCACGAAGCACATGGAAAAGGTGATGTGGGCGAGCGTGACGGTCAGGAAGCCGCGATCGAGGCCGATGGCCACGAACAGGAGCAGCAGCGACAGGCCGGTGATGACCTCCGGCATGACCAGCGGCGCGAACACCATGCCGGTGAACAGCACCCTGCCCCGGAAGCGCGTGTAGCGGGTCAGCACCAGTGCCGCCATGGTGCCGAGCACGGTGGCGGCGGAGGCCGAGACCAGCGCCACGCGGATCGTCACCCACGCGGCATCCATCAGGCCCTGATTGCGGAACAGCGACACATACCATTGCGTCGAGAACCCGCCCCAGACCGTGACGAGGCGCGAGGCGTTGAAGGAGAAGACGACGAGAAGCACGATCGGCAGATAGAGAAAGGCAAAGCCCAGCACGATCGAGACGATGTTGAAGCGGCTCCAGGTGGCGTTCATGTCAGCGATCCTGTTCCTGGGCGCGGGCCTGCGCGTGCTGGAAGAGGACGATCGGGATGACCAGCACCAGAAGCAGGATGATGGCCACCGCCGAGGCCACCGGCCAGTCACGGTTGGCGAAGAACTCGTTCCACAGCGTGCGGCCGATCATCAGCGTCTGCGAGCCGCCGAGCAGGTCGGGGATGACGAACTCGCCGACGGCCGGGATGAACACCAGCAGGCAGCCGGCGATGACACCCGGCAGCGACAGCGGGAAGGTGATCTTCCAGAAGGCGCTGATCGGCGGGCAGCCGAGATCCTGCGCCGCCTCGATCAGCGAGTTGTCCATCTTCTCAAGCGAAGAATAGAGCGGCAGCACCATGAAAGGCAGGTAGGAATAGACGATGCCGATATAGATCGCCGTATAGGTGTTCATGATCACCAGCGGCGTGGAAATGACGCCGATGCTCATCAGGAACTGGTTGAGCAGGCCTTCCGGCTTGAGAATGCCGATCCAGGCGTAGACGCGGATCAGGAACGAGGTCCAGAACGGCAGGATGACCAGCATCAGCAACGTGGGGCGGAGCGATGCCGGCGCGCGCGCCATGCCATAAGCGATCGGATAGCCGACCAGCAGCGTCAGCAGTGTGGACACACCGGCAATCATCACGCTGGAAATATAGGCGTTGAAGTAGAGCGGGTCTTCCGTCAGCCAGACATAATTGTCGAAGCTGAGTTCCTTCAGGGCGGCCCACAGGCCCGCAATCCCTTCACTGAAATCGATGGACGGCGCATAGGGCGGCATCGAGATGGCGCTCTGCGACAGCGAAATCTTGAAGACGATGACGAAGGGAACGAGGAAGAAAAACAGCAGCCACGCATAGGGCACGATGATCACGAGCCGGCTGGTGATGCCGGATGCGAGGCGGTTCAGAAAGGGTTTTTGCGCAGCGGCGGCAATGGGGGCGGAAGCGGCAAGGTTCGACATGACCGCCCCCCTAACTCGTCAGCACCACGCCGGCATCGGGCCGGAAGGAGATCCAGGCGCGGTCGCTCCAGGTGAGCGGATCGTCCATGATGCGCGCCGCATTGAGAATGGAAGCCCGCACGATCTGGCCGTCATCGAGCTTCACATAATAGGTCGTCATGTCGCCAAGATAGGCGATGTCATAGACTTCCCCCTCCAGAACGTTCACCGCATTTTCCGGCCGGCGCGACGAAATCCTGATCTTTTCCGGGCGGATGGCGAAGGCGACGTCATTGCCCTTCGCCGCATCGCCCACATTCTCGACCGTTATCTGCGCGCCGGTCCCGCCGGTGATGCGCACCGTGTTGTCGGCGCGCTCGGCGACATTGCCCTCGAACAGGTTGACGTTGCCGACGAAGCCGGCGACGAAGCGCGAATTGGGCGCCTCGTAGATCTCGGCCGGCGTCGCCACCTGCATCACCTCGCCCTTGTCCATGATGGCGATGCGGTCGGCCATGGTCATGGCCTCTTCCTGATCGTGGGTGACGACCACGAAGGTCAGCCCAAGCTCCTGCTGCAGGTCCATCAGCTCGAACTGGGTTTCCTCGCGCAACTTCTTGTCGAGCGCGCCGAGCGGCTCGTCGAGCAGCAGCACTTTCGGGCGCTTGGCAACCGAGCGGGCCAGCGCCACGCGCTGCCGCTGGCCGCCGGAGAGCTGGTGGGGTTTGCGGCTGGCAAAGCGCTCCAGCTTGACCAGCTTCAGCATCTCGGCCACGCGCCTGTCGATGTCGGCCTTCGGCATGCCTTCCTGCTTCAGGCCGAAGGCGATGTTCTTCTCCACGCTCATATGCGGGAACAGCGCATAGGACTGGAACATCATGTTGACCGGCCGCCGGTAGGGCGGGATACCGCGCAGATCCTGTCCGTCGAGCAGAATTTTCCCGGACGTGGGTTCCTCGAACCCGGCCAGCATGCGCAGAAGCGTGGACTTGCCACAACCGGAAGCACCCAGCAGGGCGAAGAACTCGCGCTCATAGATGGACAGCGACAGGTTGTTGACGGCGGTGAAGTCGCCGAAGCGCTTGGTGACGTTCTCGAACCTGATATAGGGCTTCGCCTGCGGATCGCTCCACGGCGCGAAATCCCGGCGGATGCTGCCCAGTGACTTCATGCTTGCCTCTCCCCCGCCGCGCGGCAGACCATTTTCCCGAAAGCGTGTCGCGATCTTTCAGATTCGCTCCTTACGCTTTCAGTTGTTGTTTTGACGCATGTCGTTGTCCCGAAACCGATTCCCACTTCCGGGCGACATGCTTGAGTGGCCGTCCGGACGCTTCTCGCTCCTGTTCCGGCACCGCCCTGCAACTGAACGGAAGAAAGCCCCGGCGCGAACCGGGGCTTCCTCAATTACTGACCCGTCACCACCTTGGTCCATGTGCGGGTGAAAAGGCGCTGCGTCCTGGAATCGAGTGGCGTGTTGACGAACAGCTTGGCCATCACATCATCCGGCGGATAGACGGCGGGGTCATCATGCACGCCCTCATCGAGGAATTCCTGCGAGGCCTTGTTGCCATTGGCGTAGTACACATAGTTCGATGACTTCGCGATGACCTCCGGCTTCATCATGTAGTTGAGGAAAGCGTGGGCCTCTTCCGGATGCGGTGCATCGGCCGGGATCGCCATCTGGTCGAACCACATCTGCGTACCTTCCTTTGGAATCACGTAGTTCAGCTCGACGCCATTATCGGCTTCCTCCGCACGATCACGCGCCTGGAACACGTCACCCGACCAGCCGACCGCGATGCAGATGTCGCCATTGGCGAGGCCGTTGATGAATTCGGAGGAATGGAACTTGCGCACGAAGGGGCGAACCTTGAGCAAGGCTTCCTCGGCCTTCGCGATGTCGTCCGGCTCGTGGCTGTCGGGATTGAGGCCGAGATAGGCCAGCGTGACTGGGATCATGTCCGTGGGAGAATCGAGGAAGTTGATGCCGCAGTCCTTCAGCTTGGCGGCCTGCTCAGGATCGAACACCGTTTTCCAGCTGTCGATCTCGTCGGTACCCAGCACCTCCTTGATCTTGGCCACATTGTAGCCGATGCCGATCGTGCCCCACATGTAGTTGATCGAATATTCGTTGCCGGGGTCGAACACCACGGTGCGATCGCTCACCATATCCCACATGTTTGACAGATTGGGCAGCTTCGACTTGTCGAGCTTCTGATAGACGCCGGCTTCGATCTGCCGCGCGAGGAAACTGCTGGTCGGCACGACGACATCATAGCCGCTGCCACCGGCCAGAAGCTTGGTTTCCAGAATTTCGTTGGAATCATAGACATCGTAGACGACCTTGATGCCTGTTTCCTTGGTGAAGTCGTCAATGATCGAGGAATCGATGTAATCGGACCAGTTGTAGACATTGACGACACGCTCCTGCGCCGCAGCCGCGAAGGCGAAGCCTGTCGCAAGCATTGTGGTCGCCAGAAGAACGGCTGATTTGCGCTGCATAAGATACTCCCTTCCCAAGTATTCCCCTTCCGGCCCGCGCTCAGGCGGTTCAGCCGGACATGTATTTCAATCTATTGAGCTTTCTCAGGATCAACAAGCGACATTCGGCGTGCGCACGATGACGTTTGTGCGAAGTTTGCCGGTTCTGCGGAAAAACCCGTTCTGGCAAGATCGGCCTGTCTCATTGTTGCCTTTGGCCCAGCCTGCCTGTGGCACGGAGGCTTTGTCAATGGTCCTGTGCTGACGCTGGGGCAGGCTCAGTTGGGGGCCGGCAGACCGCTGACGCCCGGCCGGGGCGGCTGGGAATGACGCCGGAATTCGCGCGCGATATGCACGAGCAGCGCGGCGAACACGATGGCCCCGCCGATCAGCGTGCGCCCCGACGGCACTTCCGCATGGGCCAGCCAGACCCAGACCGGACCCAGTATGGTCTCGAAGGTGCCGAGCAATGCCGCCATGGCGGCAGGAATCAGGCGCGCCCCGGTGGCGAAGCAGGCAAGGCCGAGGCCAAGGTTGATGACGCCAAAAGCGAACAGGAAGGCCATGTCGTGCGCCGACACGGCAAGCGAAGAGGCCTGCGTGAGCGCGATGAGAGCGGCGAAGACGGTTCCCAAGCACGTCGCCGGCGTCATGCGCACATTGGCGAAACGACGGGTGATGACGGTGGCGGTGGCGAGCGCACAGGTGATGGCCAGCGCCAGCCCGTCGCCGATCGGCGAAACCGATCCGCCCAGCGTTTCCGACACCATCACGCCGACCCCAACGATGACGAAGAAGATCGCGACCCATGTACCGCCGGATACGGCCTCACGCAGGGCGATCCACGCAAACAGCGCCGCGATCAGCGGAACGCCGGCCTGTATCAGCAGGATGTTGGCAACGGTGGTGTAGGAAAGGGCCACCACGAAGCAGATCGATGCCGTGGCAAAGCAGGCGGCCACGGCCAGCCCCGGCAGCCCCATGTCGCGGAACATCCGCACGGTGCCACGCCAGCCGTCGCGCCAGAGCATGTAGGCGATGAGGAAGGCCGTCGCCCACAGCGATCGCCAGAAGATCACCGCCCACGGATCGGCAGCATCGATATAACGGGCAATCGCGCCGCCAAGGCTCCACAACAGGGCCGACAGAAAGACCAGTGCGGCGCCATATCGCGAGGTACGCGCCGGCGCTGCAGCAACGGCATCGGACGATGCAACCTCAGCCATGCTACCCTCCCAAGCGCCGCGCTGTAGTCGGGAGCACATCTAACGCACAAAGCGGTGCCGAAGAAGGTCCAGACTGCACCGAACCATTGGCCTCAGGATCAGTTCCTACTGGAAATCGAAGGCGCTCAGACCCGTCACCATCTCGTCGAGACCGAGCGGGCGCGTCACTGGCGGCGCTGCACGCGACAGGCAGCCCGGCCGCTCGCACAGCCGGCACGCCGGGCCAACCTGTGTGATTGCGCCCGAACCTGACATCGTACCCGGCAGTGCCGCGCCGTAGACGACCTCGTCCTTGTAGGCGATGTCGCAGGCAAGCAGCAGCGCGGTGCGGCGCGGCCGCTCGTTGAAGGCGCCCTGCGGCCCTTCCAGCGTGCGGGCCATGGTGAGGAACTCCGCCCCGTCCGGCATTTCCACCGCTTCCACGAAAATCTGCCCCGGCTGGGTGAAGGCGGCATGTACGGCGAGCTTGGGACAGCCACCGCCGAAGCGGCTGTGCGGAAAGCCGGCGCTGCCCGCCTTGCGGAAGGGATGGCCGGCATTGTCCACCTCCAGCATGAAGAAGGGCACGCCGGCGCTGCCCTGCCGCTGTAGCATGGTAAGCCGGTTGGCGGCCTGCTCGAACGAGACGGAAAAGCGCGAGCGCAGCACATCGACATCGTAGCGGGCGCGCTGTGCGGCTGCGAGAAACGCCTGATAGGGCATCATCAGCGCGTGGGCGGCGTAGCGGCCAAGCTCGAAGCGGGCCAGCCGCCGCGCCTCATCGCTCGACAGCTTCAGTGCGGCGATCTCGGCCGCGATGGCCACCGACATGCGCATCAGGCAGGCTTCCATCGCCAGCTCACGCAGCTGATCGAAGGGGGACAGCCGCTCCGACAGGAACAGGCGCTGCGAATGCCTGTCGTACCGGCGACGCCAGTTGGGCATGGTCGCCACCGGCAGCACGCGCACGGTGATGCCATATTCACGCTTCAGCCAGGCTTTCAGCGCACCGTGGAGATCCTCGCCCGGCTCCAGCACGCGAATGAAGGCTTCTGCCTCCTCCTCGAGTGCCGGATAATGGTTCGGCCGCCGCTCGAACACCTCGTGCACCTCGTCCATCGGCAGGCGCGCGCCGGAAAGCGCGGTGCCCCGCCCTTCGCGCGCCAGCAGCTCGTTGAGGTCCGACAGACGTTCGGCCTGCTCGCGATAGGCGCGGTAGAGCTTGATCATCGCCGCCGCCGCATTGGGTGCGGCCTCCGCCACCTCCACCAGTTCCTGCTCGCCCGGCAGTTCGCCCGAAAGCAGCGGATCGGCGAACATTTCCCGCAAGGCCGCGATCGACCCGCCGGCCTGTGCCTGCAATTCATCAGGCTCGACCTTGTAGACGGAAGCCAGCCGCAGGATGAGCTGCACGGTGAGCGGACGCTGGTTGCGCTCGATCAGGTTGAGATAGGAGGGCGAGATGCCCAGCCCCTCGGCCATCGCCGTCTGGGTCAGGCCCTTGGCGTTGCGGATGCGGCGGATGCGGGGGCCCGCAAAGATCTTCTGTTCAGCCATGGGACAGCATTTTACACGATTTTACAAAACCGTCCGGGAATTTCCCATTTATTGGTTTTTACAATTTTGACAAATTTACAACCGCAATCTGTCAAACGCAACACAGATTTTCCTTTATTTTCAGCCGAAAATCTCGGTTTTTCTCGCCTTTACCGCACCGCAATGTAAATCAAGTCGCAGAGGCAGACGCCAATCCGGATGGCGAGGCGAATGCCGGAGACTTTCACAACCGAACTGCTGGAGCTGTAAATGACCGATTTTTACAACCTCGTCCCGTCCGCGCCGGAAGGCCGTTTCGAAGGCATCGAGCGTCCCTACACCCCGGAAGACGTGAAGCGGCTGCGCGGCTCGGTGCAGATCAAGCACACGCTGGCCGAGAACGGCGCCAACCGCCTGTGGAAGCTCATCCATGAGGAAGACTTCGTCAACGCGCTGGGCGCGCTGTCGGGCAACCAGGCCATGCAGATGGTCCGCGCCGGACTGAAGGCCATCTATCTGTCGGGCTGGCAGGTCGCTGCCGACGCCAACACGGCATCCGCCATGTATCCCGACCAGTCGCTCTACCCGGCCAACGCCGCACCCGAGCTTGCCAAGCGCATCAACCGCACGCTGCAGCGCGCCGATCAGATCGAGACGGCGGAAGGCAAGGGTCTTTCTGTCGACACCTGGTTCGCGCCGATCGTCGCCGACGCCGAAGCCGGCTTCGGCGGTCCGCTCAACGCCTTCGAGATCATGAAGGCCTTCATCGAGGCAGGCGCCGCAGGCGTTCACTTCGAGGACCAGCTCGCTTCTGAAAAGAAGTGCGGCCATCTGGGCGGCAAGGTCCTGATCCCGACGGCGGCCCACATCCGCAACCTCAACGCCGCGCGCCTCGCCGCCGACGTGATGGGCGTTCCGACGCTGATCGTCGCCCGCACCGACGCCGAAGCCGCCAAGTTGCTCACCTCCGACATCGACGAGCGCGACCAGCCCTTCGTCGACCAGGATGCCGGCCGCACCGCCGAAGGCTTCTATCAGGTGAAGAACGGCATCGAGCCGTGCATCGCCCGCGCCATTGCCTATGCGCCGCATTGCGATCTGATCTGGATGGAGACCGGCAAGCCGGATCTGGAACAGGCCCGCAGGTTCGCCGAGGCCGTGCACAAGGCGCATCCGGGCAAGCTGCTCGCCTACAACTGCTCGCCGTCCTTCAACTGGAAGAAGAACCTGGACGACGCCACCATCGCCAAATTCCAGCGTGAACTGGGCGCCATGGGCTACAAGTTCCAGTTCATCACGCTGGCCGGATTCCATCAGCTCAACTACGGCATGTTCGAGCTGGCCCGCGGCTACAAGGATCGCCAGATGGCGGCCTATTCCGAGCTGCAGGAAGCCGAATTCGCGGCGGAAGCCAACGGCTACACCGCGACCAAGCACCAGCGCGAGGTCGGCACCGGCTACTTCGACGCCGTGTCGCTCGCCATCACCGGCGGTCAGTCTTCGACCACCGCCATGGGCGAATCCACCGAAACCGAACAGTTCCGCCCGGCTGCGGAATAACAGACCCGGCGGCCAGAAAGCCGTCATTCCCAGGGAGAACCAAAATGGCACCGATCACCCGAGTCAAGGAAAGGGCCGAGGAACAGTCTTCGGCCATGAACACCGACCAGCAGTCCGCGATCCGCATGCTGGCCAATGACCTGCATCGCCTCAACCAGTCCGTGATGAAGGCCGTCGAGGCCGGCGTGTCGGTCGAACTGGTCCGCTCGGCCCGCCATCACAGCGGCGAAGGCAACTGGGGCGACCTGCTCATCCCGGTGATCGTCACCCAGGCTCACAACTGAGCCGCACGCAATCCGCCACCCCGCATGCCTCGTAAGCCGGGGTGGTGGACGAACCGTGGGGACACGGTTCATCCGGGCTCCCTGCCCTGAAGTCGCCTCCGCAGCCGCTGCGGAGGCGATTTTCCTTTTTGCGGCGGTGGCACACGGAGTGCCACTTTCTATTAACTTGACAGGTGGGATGAGGTCACCCAAAAGGAGGATAGTTTCAACCCTGCATTGAGCAGACGGTGTAGGTCGACTTGTCCTCGTACTTCGATCACAACGGCAGCACTGGCTTCGGACGCGGCAAGTTTGCGAACGATGGCGGCCCCGCCGATCTGTCCCGAGTCATGGTCGTCGGCAGATCGCGCATCACCCAGATCGTGGTCGCCAAGATCGTCGAGGGGCTTGGACTGAAGCCGGTCATGGAATCTCCCGAGACAGCCGCACGCGCACTTCGGTCTCTGTTGCCGGGCATCATCGTGCTCGACGGCGGCTCCGAAAACAGCGACTGTGATGCGCTGATACCTGTGATCGCCGCGCTGAGGCGCGCCACTGGCGGCCTGCGGCCCGCGCTTGTGCTTTTGTCGACGCGTCTTGGCGCCACCACAGACGCACTTACGCTGTCCGGTCTCTTCGACGCCGTGGTGGCCAAGCCGATCACGCCGGAACAGTTGCAGCCGGTGCTGAGCCAGTTGCTGAGCTGAGGGCGCCCTTACGGCCGTAATTTTTCGTCGCAGGCCCCCAAGCTGACTGCCTTTTTCAGCCGCCCCATGTATATCGCTCTGTCAGGGACGAATGCGCGCATCTGCGCGTCATCACAGGTGAGAAGGAGTACCCATGTCCATCGACGCGCTTTTCGACGCCAGCGCCGATCAGAAGGCCGGGACCGTGCCCACGCTCACCATCCCCCGCCCGGACGACTGGCATGTTCATCTGCGCGACGGCGCCATGCTGAAGGCGGTTCTGCCCTATACGGCGGCCCAGTTTGCGCGCGGCATCATCATGCCCAATCTGGTTCCGCCGGTTGTAACTGTGGCCGATGCGCTCGCCTATCGCGAACGTATTCTGGCGGCGCGTCCCGAAGGCTCCGCTTTCGAGCCGCTGATGACCTGCTATCTCACCGACCGCACCGATCCCGACGAGATCGAGCGCGGCTTTGCCGAACGCGTGTGGATCGCCGCCAAGCTTTATCCGGCGGGTGCCACCACCAATTCCAGCCACGGCGTATCTGACCTTGCCGGGCTTTCACCGGTGCTGGAGCGGATGGAGAAGATCGGCATGCCGGTTCTGATCCACGGCGAATCCACGGATCCGGACGTCGACATCTTCGACCGCGAAGAAGTGTTCATGGAAGGCACGCTCCTGCCGATGCTGAAGCGGCATCAGGGGCTGAAGGTTGTTGTCGAGCACGCCACCACCTCCGGCACCGTCGACATCGTGCGCGCCCATGCGCCGCGCGTGGCCGCCACGATCACGCCGCACCATCTCGTCATCAACCGCACCTCGATCTTTCAGGGAGGCCTGCGCCCGCACCTCTACTGCCTGCCGGTCGCCAAGCGCGAGAGCCATCGCCTCGCGCTGCGCAAGGCGATCACCTCCGGTGAAAGCTGCTTCATGATCGGCACCGACAGCGCCCCGCATATGCGCTCAGCCAAGCAGGCCGAATGCTGCTCGGCCGGCGTGTTCGGGGGCGTCACCGCCCTGCAGACCTATGTGCAGGTCTTCGACGAGGAAGGGGTGCTGGACCGCTTCGAGGCCTTCGCATCGCTCAACGGCGCGCGCTTCCATGGGCTGGAGCCGAACAAGGGCACGGTAACGCTGGTCAGGAAACCCAGTGTCGCGGTCGCCGCCGTACCGATCGAGGACGAGGACATCGTGGTGTTTCGCGGCGGTGAGACCCTGCCGTGGTCGATCGGCGAAGTGACCGGCTGAGACAGGATCGCTCGTCATCTCCACGTCGCCGTTTCGCTGGGATGATTGCCTGCTGCAACCGTTTTCCAGCTTGCGGGCCTGTCCGTCCATAACAGGTCTTACCCGCCCATCGCCCCACGCGGCAGGCGAACAAGGTCGCCGAAGCGGGCCCGCAGGCGGTCGTCCATCCCACGCGGGATATGGCGGGGAAAGCGCTCCGCCAGCAGGCGCTTCTTTTCGGCCACGGCATGGGTGACGATATCGCTGAGGCCGTTCTGGTCACGCTCGCGAAACTGCCAGCGCTCCTGGCCGGGCGCGGTCGTGGAGTCGGGCTGTCCCTTGCCGCTACCCAGATAATGGCCGGGACCGCCAAGGCAGGTCCGCGCAATCAGGGATGCCGACAATTGCTCGTCGCCAGCCGCCATTCCCACACGGCTTTGCAGGCAGTGGCCCAGCATGTCGTTGTCGATGATCAGGCTTTCCAGACAAAAGCCGAGCAGCGAGCCATGCATGCCGGCGGCCTCATAGACCAGATGCGCACCGCTCAATGCGGCAAGCATGTCGGTGATGCCCTTCTCATAGCCCGACTGGCTGTCCGGCAATCCGGCATCGGTCATGCCGGCGGCCGTCGACGAAGGAAGATCGTAAAAGCGCGCCATCTGGGCGCAGGCGGCCCCAAGAAGCGCCTGCTGCGGCGACCCGCCGGCCATGGCCCCGGTGCGCGGATCGGAGGCGAAGGGCCAGGCCGCGAAGATCGCCGGATGGCCGGGCTTCAGCGCATTGACATAGACAAGGCCGGCCAGCACCTCGGCCACGGTCTGCACCACGGCTCCGGCCAGATCGGCAGGGGCGGTGATACCGGCCTGCCCCACGGACAACACCAGGATCGGCAGGCCGCCGCGCACGCATTCCTCCATCACGCCGCAGGCATCCTCGGCAAACTTCATCGGGGAAACGACGAAGCAGCTTGAGCTGGAAACGAAGGGCCGGGCGCGGAACTTGTCCTCGCCGCCGGCGATCATGTGCAGCATTTCAAGTGCCGGCTTCACGTTCTCGCGGACGGTGAAGGAGGTGCCGACATGCTTGGTGGTGCCGGCGACACAGGCATAAAGCGTGTTGAAATCCAGCTCCAGCGGATCGGCGATATCGCGGGCGACCATGGGGCGCTGGAAGAAATGAATGTTGTCCAGCCCTTCGACAAGCCGGGCCGCGTCATAGATGTCCTGCAGGCGCGTTTCGCGCCAGATGCGCTGTGCGGCATCGACCAGATTGACGGCGACGCCGGCCGTGCCGAAATGGACATGGCTTCCGTCAAGATGCAGGTCGTGGCGAGGGTCCTGCCCATGCAGGGTGATGTTGCGGGCAGCGCGGCTGATCGTATCGCGCACCAGACTGCGCGGGAAGCGGATCCGCCCGTCCTCCCCCAGTAAGGCACCGGCACCCGTCAGCGCCTCGATGCAGGAGGGGATGGCATCGGCAAAACCCACCGTTTCCAGAACGGTGAGCACAGCCTCATGGATGCGCCCGACGTCGCCTTCACTCAGCGGCAGATAGCATGAGCCCGCCGCCCCGGCAGCCGGCGGTTCCGGCAGGGCCTGTTTCATCACCGCGTCTCCCGCTTGCAAGACCGCATCCGGGAAAGATTATGCGCGCCCGATGCACGCCAGCGATGAGCCATGGGTGTCCGGCTTCTGTGCCAAAGCATTGGCTCAATCAAGGAAGGCGATGGCAAAGCAATGGCTCAGGCAGCGGCCGGCCGGCGACCGGCTGCTGTTGCCAGTTCGCGAATGCCCGGCTCGATATGCTGCAGGGCGATTGACGAAATACCCAGCCGCACGAAGCGTGATGGCTGCTCATCAAAACCGAAATAGCGGTTGCCGGGTTCGATGATGACGCTGCGGCTGGCCGCGGCAGCGGCGAGGTCGAAGGCGTTGACGCCTTGCGGCGCCTCCAGCCACAGTGACGTTCCGGCACCCGGATGCTTTGAACGCCACTCCGGCAGGAAGGCGGCAACGGCCTGCCGCAGGCGCTTGCGACGCTCTTCGAAGGCGGTCGAAAGCCGCCGCACCAGCGCTTCATGATGGCCGAGGGACAGGAACAGCGCCACGGCGCGCTGATTGTTGGCCGGCGGGTGGCGCAGCATGAAGCGGCGCAGCGCCCGAAGCTCGGCGATCAGCCCCGCCGAGGCGACGATGTAACCAAGCCGCAGGCCGGGGGCGAGCGTCTTCGACATCGACCCGACATAGATGACGCGCCCCGAGCGGTCGCTGCTCTTGAGCGCCTGCTGTGGCGCGTCGTCCATCAGCTGGCTGTCATAGCCATCCTCGATGATGATCTGGTTGTAGCGGTCGGCGCGGTCGAGCAGGTCCTGCCGGCGCGCCTCGGAAAGCGGCACCATGGTCGGACAGTGATGGCTCGGCGTGGCGAACACGAAACCGGCATCGGTCGGAATGCGGTCGGTGACGATGCCCGACTGGTCGACCGGCACCGGCACGGTTTCGGCGCCGGAAAGCTGGAAGATGGAGCGCGCATCGGGATAGCCGGGGTCCTCCATCGCCACTTTCGAGCCCTTGCCCATCAAAAGCGTGGCCAGCATGTAGAGCGCATTCTGCGCGCCCAGCGTGACGATAATCTCGTCTGGATTGGCGAAGATGCCCCGGCGCGGCAGCAGGCGCGCCTGGATCTGCTCGATCAGCAGAGGGTCGTCGCGGTCGACCATGTCCGAGGCCCAGTTGCGGATTTCCAGCACCGCCAGCGCCATGCGGTTGCATTCGCGCCATTCGGCGGTCGGAAACAGGCCCGGATCGAACTGGCCGTAGACGAAGGGGTAGGAGGACTTGATCCAGTTCTCGTGCTTGTTCGGCGGCGGCATGTCGGAGGCTGCAATGCGCCGGCGCGCCTTCCAGTCGATCTCATTCGACTGTTCCGGCGCCTTCTGCGGCTTGGCCGGCGTCGCCAGCACATCGGGGTTGACGAAATGGCCGCGCCGCTCGCGCGCGATCAGGAAGCCCTGATCGACGAGCTGCTGGAAGGCCAGCACCACGGTGCCGCGCGCGACGCCGAGCTTTTCCGCCAGAATGCGGCAGGACGGCAACGGCATGGAGGCCGCGATCTGCCGGTCAAGGATGGCTGCGACGATGGCCTGCCTGATCTGCGCCTGAAGGGTTTGCCCCGATTCTGCGGATATACGGAAAAGGCCCGACCAGATGGCCGTGTCGTTTCGCTGGGACATGATCACCTCCCTGGTGGACAGTCTTTTCTGGCTGCGTGGACCAGAGGAGTGTTGCTTGGCACAAGCAATTAAGCCAATCAATAATTCTGATCCTATAGATTTATGCCAGTGATCGATCAGGCCGATTTCACGGGTAATCCACCGATTGAATCGATTTAAATATGGTGGGATAAGAAATGCGGCGACATGCCGGGGTGGAACCGGGCAAGAGGGTGTTTCCCATGGCGGGGGAACGCTCTACATTCCCCGCGAACCGATCCGGGTGGCCGCCCACCTTGTCGCATCCACATACGGAGATGTCCGTGGACCGTTCCGCCTTCAGCCAGATTCTCGATGATCTTCGCGCGCAGCGCTCGTCCGTATCCATGGATATGCGCGCTGCCTTTCAGGCCGATCCGCAGCGCTTCAGCCGCTTTTCCGCCAGACAGGGCGACATGCTGCTCGACTGGTCGAAATGCGCGGTCGATGACGCCACCATGGCCCTTCTGGGCAAGGTGGCCGACGCGTGCGGCGTCGAGGCGCGACGCGACGCCATGTTCGCTGGCACCCATATCAATGTCACCGAGGACCGCGCCGTTCTGCACACCGCATTGCGCAATCCGGGTGCATCCGGACCACTAACAGAGGGACAGCAGGCGGGCGACGGGCCGTCGATCGGCAAGGACGTCGCCTCGGTTCTGAACGCGATGAGCACCTTCGCTGAAGCCATCCGCAGCGGCAGGGCACGCGGCGCGACCGGCAAGGCCATCACCGACATCGTCAATATCGGCATCGGCGGCTCCGATCTCGGCCCCGTCATGGTCACGCTGGCGCTGGCGTCTTATCATGACGGCCCGCGCGCCCACTATGTCTCCAATATCGACGGCGCCCATATCCACGACACGCTTGCCGGGCTCGACCCGGAAACGACGCTTGTCATCGTCGCATCCAAGACCTTCACCACGGTGGAGACGATGACCAATGCACAGACGGCGAAGCGCTGGATCGCACAGGCGCTGGGCGAGAAAGCCGTGGCGCATCATTTCGCCGCCGTCTCGACGGCGCTCGATCTTGTCGCCGCCTTCGGCATCGGAGCGGACCGGGTGTTCGGTTTCTGGGACTGGGTCGGCGGGCGCTATTCCGTGTGGGGTGCGATCGGCCTGCCGGTGATGATCGCCATCGGCCCGCAGCGTTTTCGCGACATGCTGGCCGGCGCGCATGAGATGGATGAACATTTCCGTACCGCCCCCCTTTCCGAAAACCTGCCCGCGCTGCTCGGCCTCGTCGGCTGGTGGCACCGCGTGGTGTGCCTCTATCCGGCCCGTGCCGTCATCCCCTACGATCAGCGCCTGTCGCGCCTGCCTGCCTATCTCCAGCAGCTCGACATGGAATCGAACGGCAAGAGCACATCGCTCGACGGCACGCCGGTCACCACGCCGACCGGGCCGCTGGTGTGGGGCGAGCCTGGCACCAATGGCCAGCACGCCTTCTTCCAGCTGCTGCATCAAGGCACCGACATCATTCCGGTGGAGTTCCTCGTTGCCGCCAACGGACATGAGCCGGAATTGCAGCACCACCACGACCTTTTGCTGGCCAACTGCCTGGCCCAGTCCGAAGCGCTGATGAAAGGCCGCACGCTGGAAGAAGCGCGCGCGCAAATGCTTGCCGGCGGCATGGATCCGGCCAGGGTGGAGAGGCTGGCGCCCCACCGCGTCTTCTCCGGCAACCGCCCCTCGATCACCATTCTCTACAGGCTGCTCGATCCGGCAACGCTCGGACGGCTGATCGCGCTTTACGAACACCGCGTCTTTGTCGAAGGGGTGCTTTACAATATCAACTCCTTCGACCAATGGGGGGTCGAACTCGGCAAGGAGCTGGCAACACGGTTGCTGCCTGTCGTTGAGGGCAAGGAAAGCGCCGCAGACAGAGATGCCTCGACGGCCGGTCTGGTGAAACAGATTTTCGACCTGAAAGAGGGGTAGAGACTTGGCCGCCATCAAGGGAATCCTGTTCGACAAGGACGGCACGCTTGTCGACTTCCATGCAACGTGGTCGGCAGTGGCCGAACTGATGGCGATGGAGGCATCCGGCGGCGACAGGGACAAGGCGGACACGCTGCTCGTGGCTGCCGGCCTCGACCCGCAGACACATGAATTCAGGGCGGATTCCGTATTTGCGGCCGGCACCAATCTCGACATCATCGAGCTGTGGTTCCCAAAACTTTCGCGGCGCGAACAGCTCGACGCGGTCGAGCACTTCAACCGGATGACCACCGACAAGGGCGCCGCCATGGCGGTCGCCCTTCCCGGCATCATCGGCGCGCTGGGCGATCTGCATGCGCACTCCTACCGGCTGGGCGTCGCGACCAATGATTCCACGATGGGCTGCGAGAAGACGCTGTCGGCGCTCGGCATCGCGCAACTGTTCGAGGCCGCCTATGGCTACGACGCGGTCGCCAATGCCAAGCCGGCGCCCGACACCGTGGTCGCCTTCTGCGACCTGACCGGCCTGAAGCCTTCCGAACTGGCCATGGTTGGCGACAACCGCCACGATCTCGACATGGCGCGCGCCGGCGGCTGCGGACTGGCCATCGGCGTTCTTTCCGGCACCGGCACGCGCGAATCGCTTTCCCCTCTGGCCGATGTGATGCTGGATTCGGTCGCCGACCTGCCGGCCTATCTGGCGTCGGTCTGAGCAATTTCGCGAAGTCCCCCCCCCCCCCCGGATGTCACATGAGGGGAGAACGCGCATGAGCCTGCATCGACCGGTCGCCGTCTTCGACGCGGGCATCGGCAGCTATGCCATCGTGGAGGAAATCCACAAGGCATTCCCGAAGCAGGATATTCTCTACTTCGCCGACCGCGCCAGCTTCCCCTATGGCGACAAGGGACGGGAACAGCTGCTGGCCATCATGCGCCGGACCATCGCTTTCCTCGGCCGGTATGAACCTGCCGCCATTGTCATCGCCTCCAACGCCCCCTCGATCATGGTGCTGGACGAATTGCAGCGCGACCCCGGCCCGAAGCTGTTTGGGGTGCATCCGCCGCTCGGCGCCGCACTTTCGCAGACGCGGAGCGGACGGGTCGGCATAATGGGCGTGAAATCGCTGATCGAAAGCCCGATGCTGGCGCGCTTCGTGGCAACGCACGCGACCAATCCGGATCAGATCGCCCTCATCAACGCCTCGCCCATGGTCGAGCTGGTCGAGAACGGTTCCTTCCTGTTCGATCCGGCAGGCACCCAACGTCTTGTCAGCGCCTTCATGGAAGAAGTCCGCGACCGGCACCCCGATACAGACGTGCTGACGCTGTCGAGCACGCATCTGCCATGGCTGGCGTCATTCTTCGCTGCCGCGCGTCCCGACTGCGCGTTCATCGATCCGGCGCAGGACATTGTGGCGGCGCTTACGCCCGAACAGGGTGGCAGCGGGCGCATCATGGGGCTCGTGACGGAAAGCGAGCATTATGGCATCGCCGCCTTCAAAGCCATGCTCGACAGGCTGGGCATCGACATCCCGCTTCACGCCGTGACCGTCACCTGAAAATGCAAAAGCCCGCAGGACGCGGGCTTTTGTGACTTTTATCGGTGTCGGGAAGGCAGATCAGGAATCGCGCAGTTCGCGCCTCAGAATCTTGCCAACCGGAGTCTTCGGCAGCTCATCGCGGAACTCGATGTATTTCGGACGCTTGTAGCCGGTGAGGTTTTCCCGGCAATAGGCGATCAGCGTCTCGGCAGTGAGGTCGGGGTCACGCCGCACCACGAACAGCTTCGGCACCTCGCCCGACTTCTCATCCGGCACGCCGACGGCAGCCACCTCCAGAACGCCCGGATGGTTGGCGACAACCTCTTCCAGCTCGTTGGGATAGACGTTGAAGCCGGACACAAGGATCATGTCCTTCTTGCGGTCGACGATCTTGGTGAAGCCCTCGGCATTCATGAACCCCATGTCGCCGGTCTTGAAGAAGCCGTCCGGCGTCATGGCCTTCTCGGTTTCCTCCGGCCGGTTCCAGTAACCGGCCATCACCTGCGGGCCGCGGATGCAGATCTCACCCACCTCGCCCAGCGCCACGTCGTTGCCGTCGTCGTCGCGGATCGCCACCTCGGTCGACGGAATGGGCAGACCGATGGTGCCGGTGAACTCGGACGACGAGCATTTGTTGGTGGTGGCGACAGGAGAGGTCTCGGAAAGCCCATACCCCTCGGTGATGTGATTTCCGGTCAGCGCCTTCCAGCGATCGGCAACCCCCTGCTGCACGGCCATGCCGCCGCCGATCGACAGCACCAGTGAGCTGAAATCCAGCTTGCGGAATTCTTCATTGTTGAGAAGCGCATTGAACAGCGTGTTCAGGCCGGGGAAAATGTTGAACTGGCGGCCGCGCAGCTCCTTCACGAATGCGGGAATGTCACGCGGATTGGGAATCAGCACGTTGAGGGCGCCCTGCTCCATGCCCATCAGCGCATTCACCGTCAGCGCGAAAATGTGATAGAGTGGCAGCGCGCAGACAAAGACCAGATTTTCCGGCTTCGGCTTGACCGTGTAAGCGTCCTCAACCCAGATCGCCAGCTGCGCCACATTCGACAGCACGTTGCGGTGCAGCAGGGTGGCGCCCTTGGAAACGCCTGTCGTCCCGCCCGTATATTGCAGGAAGGCGATGTCGTCCTGCCCGACATCGACCGGCCTCAGCTTCCTGCCCGCACCCACTTTCAGCGCGGCGTTGAACCAGACATGGCCCGGAATCGACCAGTCGGGAACCATCTTCTTGACACGCCGCACGACCAGATTGACCAGCACGCCCTTCAGGCCGAGCAGATCTCCCATGGCGGCGATGATCACATGCTTCACCTTGGTCTTGCCGATGGCCGTCTGAAGGGTGTTTGCGAAATTCTCCAGAATGACGATGGCTTCGGCGCCGGAATCGTTGAGCTGATGCTCCAGCTCGCGCGCCGTATAGAGCGGATTGACGTTGACGACGACGTAACCTGCCCTCAGCACCGCCATCATGGCGATGGGATATTGCAGGACATTGGGCATCATCAGCGCGACGCGGGCTCCCTTCTCCAGACCAACCGACTGCAGATAGGCCGCGAAATGGGCTGAAAGAACTTCCAGCTCGGCATAAGAAATCGTCCTGCCCATGCTGGTGAAAGCGGGCTTGGCCGCAAAGCGATTGCAAGAATCGACCAGCAGCGCGCCGATCGAAGACGCTTTCAGCGGTCCGATCTCGGCAGCGACGCCCGAAGGATAGCTCGCAAGCCATGGCTTTGAAAGCTGTTTCGGCGCGGGGGCGTTCTCCTTTTTTGCTGATTTTGCTGCGGGTTTCGCAGCCTGCTTTGCCGCCGGGCTGGCAACTGGCTTGCCTGATGGCTTGGTCGAGGTCTTCGCAACTGGCTTTGCCGCTGCTTTTGCGGCTGGCTTCGTCTTGCCGGCTGCAGCTACAGATACAGGCTTCTTTTCAGGAGCGGCTTTTTCGGCTTTCGGCGCGGCAGCGGTTTTTGCGGCGACGCTCTTTTTTGCCGGCTGCTTTTGTGCGGTCTTTTCCTTGGCGGCGCTTGCTGCGCGCGCGACGGGCTTAGCTTTTGCTGAACCTGTAGTTGCCTTGGCCAATGCGTCCTCCCTTGTTCCAGCTTCGGGACTGCGGTCTCATCCGGCTCGCTTCCTGTCAGAAGAAAAGCTCTTTCCCCTGCCATGCTTCATGGAAGTATCACCTTACCCACCCTGCGAATTTCTATCTATGGCGACAAATACACCCCTTGCAAGCCGTGCCGCAGCGGCAGGGACGCGCAAATCCGGGGGTTTGCTGCGTATAAAAGTGCCTCGGGAAGAGGTTTCCAAACACAGTGGACAGCTTACGACAGATCGCCCGCAAGATCTGAAGGGATTGAAAATTACGTCAACAGGCCGATCTGCGAAATTTTATTCGGTTGACGTAAAGGCAGATCGAGAAGGAGTTCCAAAGCCGACAAATCGGTGCTTATATGCAACCTTCTCCAGGCTGATTACAGGGGCTTGGATCAATATCAGGGAGTCCTCAATGAACAGGAAGCTGACACTTGCAGCAGCATTGCTTGCTGCAACCGTCATGGGTGGAGTAGCCAACGCAAAAACGTTTGTATATTGCTCGGAAGGATCGCCGGAAGGCTTCGATCCGGGCATGTATTCAGCCGGCACCACCTTCGACGCTGCTGCGCATACGGTTTACAACCGCCTGCTCGAATTCAAACCGGGCACGACTGAGACGCAGCCCGGTCTCGCCGAGAGCTGGGAAATTTCCGACGATGGCCTTGAATACACGTTCAAGCTTCGTCAGGGCACCAAATTCCAGACGACCGACTTTTTCACCCCATCGCGCGATCTCAATGCCGATGACGTGGTATTCTCCTTCGATCGCCAACTGAACAAGAACAATCCCTGGAACCAGTATGTGGCGGGTGCCTCCTGGGAATATTCCGAAGGCATGGGCTTCCCGACGCTGATCAAGTCGGTCGAGAAGGTTGACGATCAGACCGTCAAGATCATTCTGAACCAGCCGGAAGCGCCTTTCCTCGCCAATCTGGCGATGCCCTTCATGTCGATCCTGTCCAAGGAATATGCCGACAAGCTCGAAGCCGACGGCCAGATGAACCAGATGAACCAGATGCCGCTCGGCACCGGTCCGTTTTCCTTCGTCGCCTATCAGCAGGACGCGGTCATCCGTTACAAGGCCAACCCTGATTACTGGGGTGGAAAGCAGAAGATCGACGATCTCGTCTTCGCAATCACCACCGACGCTTCGGTCCGCTATCAGAAGCTGAAGGCCGGCGAGTGCCACCTGATGCCGTTCCCGAACGCCGCCGACGTGGAAGCCATGAAGGCCGATCCTAACCTGAAGGTGATGGAGCAGGAAGGCCTGAACATAGCCTATCTCGCCTACAACACCATGCAGGCTCCCTTTGATAAGGCCGAGGTGCGCAGAGCGCTCAACGCTGCCATCAACAAAAAGGCCATCGTTGACGCCGTGTTCCAGGGTGCGGCCATCGAAGCCAAGAACCCGATCCCGCCGACCATGTGGTCGTACAACGACAGCATCAAGGACGACCCGTACGATCCGGACGCCGCCAAAAAGATGCTGGAAGAAGCGGGCATCAAGGACCTTTCCATGAAGGTCTGGGCGATGCCGGTTTCGCGCCCCTACATGCTCAACGCGCGCCGGGCGGCCGAGCTGATTCAGGCCGACTTCGCCAAGGTTGGCGTCAAGGTCGAAATCGTCTCTTATGAATGGGCCGAATATCTCGACCGCGCCAAGGCCAAGGATCGCGACGGAGCTGTGATCCTCGGCTGGACCGGCGACAATGGCGACCCGGACAACTTCCTCCACACTCTTCTCGGCTGTGACGCCGTGGGCGGCAACAACCGCGCGCAGTGGTGCAACGAAGAATTCAACGACCTCGTCCTGAAGGCCAAGGTCACCACCGATCAGGACGAGCGCGTCAAGCTCTACGAGCAGGCACAGGAAGTCTTCAAGCGCGAAGCTCCGTGGGCCACGCTCGACCACTCGCTGTCGGTCGTGCCGATGCGCAAGGAAGTCGAAGGCTTCCACCAGAGCCCGCTCGGCGACTTCGCCTTCGAGGGCGTCGACCTCGTCGAGTAAGCCGGTCAGGCAAACGAGGCGCCCGCAACCCGGGCGCCTTTTTGCCATGAAGCAAGAGCCCTTTTGGGGTAAAGCCAGAAATGCATCGCAAGCACGCAGAGCGAACCCGAAGGCTCTCTGTGTGCTTGCGTTCAATTCCGGGAAACCGGGGGCAGGCTTCACGGCGCAATTGAAGGCAGCATAACCGCCCAGCGGTTTGCTGCCGGAATTGCTGAAAACATATAGTCAGGGAAGGTCCGCGCTTCGGGGAAAGCGGTCAGTCCTCAAGACCAACATAGCTTTCCCGCAGAGGTTCTGAGCCGGCAGGAAGTTGCTAGAAGCGCCCCTTTGACAGGGCAACGCGAAGGTTCGTCATGCTTCGTTTTCTACTTGGACGGCTGGCCGTCCTGATCCCGACCTTTTTCGGGGTCTCGATTATCGCATTCTCCTTCATCAGGCTTTTGCCGGGCGATCCGGTCGCGCTGCTTTCGGGCGAGCGCGTGATGTCGCCGGAGCGCCATGCAGAAATGATGCACAGGCTCGGCTTCGACCGGCCGCTGATCGTCCAGTATTTCGATTATATCGGCGGTGTTCTGACCGGCGATTTCGGGACATCGATCGTCACCAAGAAGCCGATACTGGATCAGTTTTTCGCACTGTTTCCGGCTACGCTTGAATTGTCGATCTGCGCCATCATCATCGCCGTCGTCATCGGCATTCCCGCCGGCATCATCGCGGCCACCAAACGCGGCTCCTTCTTCGATCAGTCGGTGATGGGCGTGGCCCTTGTCGGTTATTCCATGCCGATCTTCTGGTGGGGTCTGCTGCTCATCATGCTGTTTGCAGGCACCTTGCAGTGGACGCCGGTGTCGGGACGCATATCGATGATGTTCTTCTTCCCGCCGGTCACCGGCTTTATGCTGATCGACTCGCTGCTGTCCGGGCAAAGCGGGGCTTTCAAGTCGGCCGTCAGCCACCTGATCCTGCCTTCGATCGTGCTCAGCACCATTCCGCTCGCAGTGATTGCCCGTCAGACGCGTTCGGCCATGCTTGAAGTTCTCGGCGAGGACTACGTGCGCACCGCCCGCGCCAAGGGGCTGTCGACTTTCCGCGTGATCGGCATCCACTCGCTGCGCAATGCCATGATCCCGGTCATAACCACGATCGGCCTGCAGGTGGGCGTGCTGATGGCAGGCGCCATTCTGACCGAGACCATTTTTTCCTGGCCGGGCATCGGCAAATGGATGGTCGATTCGGTATCGCGGCGCGACTATGCGGTGATCCAGGGCGGACTTCTGCTGATCGCAGCCATCATCATGGTGGTCAATCTGGTCGTCGACCTTCTCTACGGCCTCATCAACCCGCGCATACGGAATTGAGGGCCGCACCATGACAGACACAACAACTGCTGCCGGCATCGGAACCGATCCTTCCCTGAAGGCCCGTTTCGCCGAATTCTGGTTCTACTTCTCCGAAAACCGCGGAGCCGTCATCGGGCTGTGGGTTTTCATCGGGCTGGTAATCGTGGCGCTGCTGGCGCCGTGGCTGGCGCCACACGGAGCCGCGGAGCAATATCGCGATGCCGTGCTGATACCGCCGGTATGGATGGAAGGGGGCAATGCCAGCTTCCTGCTCGGCACCGATCCCGTGGGCCGCGACATTCTCTCGCGCCTCATCCACGGCACCCGCTACTCGCTGTTCATCGGCACGATCGTCACCACGCTGGCGCTCACCGGCGGCATCATCGTCGGGGTCATCGCCGGCTATTGCAGGGGCTGGGTCGACACCGTCATCATGCGCCTGATGGACATCATCCTCGCCTTTCCGTCGCTGCTTCTGGCGCTTGTGCTGGTCGCGGTTCTGGGGCCGGGCCTGACCAATGCGATGATCGCCATCGCGCTGGTGCTGCAACCGCATTTCGTGCGCCTCACGCGCGCTGCGGTGATGGCCGAGAAAAACAGGGACTATGTGGTTGCCGCCAAGGTGGCAGGGGCCGGGCACCTCAGGCTGATGTTCAGGACCATTCTGCCGAATTGCCTTGCGCCGCTCATCGTTCAGGGTACGCTCTCCTTCTCCAACGCCATTCTCGACGCGGCCGCCCTCGGCTTCCTCGGCATGGGGGCGCAGCCGCCGACGCCGGAATGGGGAACCATGCTGGCCGAAGCCCGCGAATTCATCATGCGCGCATGGTGGGTGGTGACCTTCCCCGGCATCGCGATTCTCGTCACCGTGCTGGCCATCAATCTGGTTGGCGACGGCCTGCGCGACGCACTCGATCCCAAGCTCAAGAGGTCGTGATGTCACTTCTCGAAATCAGGAACCTCACCGTCTCTTTCGAGACATCCACCGGCCCGTTCATGGCCGTTCAGGGCATCGACATCACCGTCGATGCCGGCGAAGTGCTGGCCATCGTCGGTGAATCCGGCTCCGGGAAGTCGGTGTCGATGCTGGCGGTGATGGGGCTGCTGCCGAAGTCCGCCACCGTGAAAGCCGACCGCATGGCCTTCAACGGCATCGATCTTCCTGGCCTCGATGCCACCCAGCGGCGCAGGATCGTGGGCAAGGACATCGCCATGATCTTCCAGGAGCCGATCGCCAGCCTCAACCCCTGCTTCACGGTCGGCTTCCAGATCGAGGAGGTGCTGCGCTTTCACATGGGCATGGGCAGGGCCCAGCGCCGGGCCCGCGCCATCGAGCTGTTCACGCTGGTCGGCATTCCCGATCCCGAGCAGCGGCTCGGCTCCTATCCGCACCAGATGTCGGGCGGCCAGTGCCAGCGCGTGATGATCGCCATGGCGATCGCCTGCAATCCGAAGCTGCTGATCGCCGACGAGCCGACCACCGCCCTCGACGTCACCATCCAGAAGCAGATCCTTGATCTCCTGATGAAGCTTCAGGCGGAAAACGGCATGGGCCTGATCATGATCACCCACAACATGGGTGTCGTGGCCGAAACGGCGGACCGCGTCGTCGTGCAGTATCGCGGACGCAAGATGGAAGAGGCGGATGTGCTGTCGCTGTTCGAGAATCCGAAAAGCAACTACACACGCGCCCTGCTCGCCGCCCTGCCGGAAAATGCCGTCGGAGACCGCCTGCCGACCATTTCCGACATGATGTTCGAGCCTGCTCCGGGAGCCGCACGATGAGCACAGAACCCACACGCACCGTCATCGTCGAAGGCCGGGACATCAGGCGCGACTACCATGTGCGCGGCGGGCTGTTCACGCCGGCCCGCACCGTTCATGCGGTCAAGGGCGTCTCGTTCAGCGTCGAGAAAGGCAAGACGCTGGCCATCGTCGGCGAGAGCGGCTGCGGCAAGTCCACGCTGGCGCGCATCATCACGCTGATCGATCCGGCAACGTCTGGCAAGCTGCTGATCGAGGGCAACAAGGTCGACATCGCCGCAGAGGCGCTGACGCCGGACATGCGCCGCAAGGTGCAGATCGTGTTCCAGAACCCGTACGGTTCACTCAATCCGCGCCAGAAGATCGGCGACATATTGTGCGAACCGCTGGTCATCAACACGAACGTGAAGGCGGATGAGCGGCGCGAACGCGCCATGACCATGCTGAAGAAGGTCGGTCTCGGCACCGAGCACTACAACCGCTATCCGCACATGTTCTCCGGCGGCCAGCGCCAGCGCATCGCCATTGCGCGCGCGCTGATGCTCAACCCGTCGCTTCTGGTGCTGGACGAGCCGGTGTCGGCGCTCGACCTTTCAGTGCAGGCGCAGGTGCTGAACCTGCTTGCCGATCTGCAGGACGAATTCGGCCTCACCTACATCTTCATCAGCCACGATCTTTCGGTGGTGCGCTACATCGCCGACGAAGTGATGGTGATGTATTTCGGCGAAGCGGTCGAATATGGCTCGCGCGAGGCGGTGTTCTCCGACCCGCAGCACAGCTACACCAAGACGCTGTTCGCCGCGACGCCGCGCGCCGACGTGGAGAGCATCAAGGCAAGGCTGGCGCGCAGGAACGCCGCCTGAGCCATGAACTTCAGCCGGGATGGCAGGTCTCCTGCCGTCCCGGATGCCTTCCCCGCCCCCTTCATTGCCACATTTATGCAACGCAACGCCTCGTCTGTGCTGTCAGCGCGCATACGGCCTCGACTTGGACGCCCTGTTTTCATAGTTTGTGCGGCATCCATCCTCAGGCAGCACGCATGAAAAAATTCATACCCGTCGCAATCGCCCTGTTGGCGGCCGCCGTCGTCCTGCCTGTGAAGGCCGCCACGCTGGTGCCCGCGGGCAACCGTTCGGTCGAACAGCCGCCCATTCCCGGTGCGTCGAGCCGGCGAACGCAGGCGACGAGCACCACCTTTCAGGCCAAGTACCGCAAGATCTATGCGCTGTTGAAGAACGATGCCGCCCTGCGAGCCAAGATAAAGCAGGTGTCGGCGGCCTATGGCATCGAGCCCATCCATGTGGTCGGGGCCATCGTCGGCGAGCACACC
Source organism: Aquamicrobium sp. YD-1-mutant5 (assembly GCF_059509755.1). NCBI lineage: Bacteria > Pseudomonadati > Pseudomonadota > Alphaproteobacteria > Hyphomicrobiales > Phyllobacteriaceae > Aquamicrobium > Aquamicrobium sp. YD-1-mutant5. The sequence goes on along the minus strand of NZ_JCAKKP010000004.1, from coordinate 185,038 downwards.
TACAATGTCGACGCCTATGACCGGCTGCAAACCTATTACGTCAAGGCGATTTCCTATCTCTCCAACCGCCTGACCTTCTCCTACAAGAGCGAGGACGTTTCCGACTTCGTGCAACGACCCGAGTTCGACGCCTGCGACGGCAAGACCGAAAGCGATACGCTGTGGCAATGCCGCGAGCGAGTGTGGAACAAATCGTTCCGCGGCAAGACGGTGGGCGGCAAGAGCTTCCCGAACGACCGCTTCGGAGCCACCTTCTTCCAGCCCCTCTATGCCGGACAGACCTTCGGCCTCGGCCAACTCAACCCGCTGACCGCACTGCAGATGAGCGACATGGTGAACCGCGTCTCAGGCCTGCCGAAGCTGGATATGCGCGACCCCAACCAGGTCTACAAGACCATCATGGATCCGGATCTGACCCTGCCATATGTGGCGGCGGTCGTGCGCAATTCCATCGATGCCTACAAGCGCATCGCAGGCTTCGACATTTCCCAGAACCCCGGCATCACATCCACTCTCTACAATATCGGCGATCCCGAGAGCCGGGCGCAGGCACTGCGGGCTGAAAATGCCCGGCGCGCCGCGGCAGGCCAGTCTCCCAAGCTGCCGCAGGAGAACTACTATGGCTGGCTGGTCAACGACCGGCTGGATGAACTCAAGAACCTCTTCTGACCCCGCACCGCAGTCCTCAGCACAATAAAAAGCCGGGACGGCTCAACACCGTCCCGGCTTTTTTCTGAATGAGAGGCTTTATTCAGCGGGCACCGCTGCCGGGCTGCTGTCGGGCTCGACGATCTCGCCGCGATCATAAGCGGCTTGATCGAGAATGCCCTGACGCTTGGCGACGATGGTCGGCACCAGTGCCTGTCCGGCCACATTCACGGCCGTGCGGCCCATGTCGAGGATCGGATCGACCGCCAGCAGGAGGCCCACACCTTCCAGCGGCAGGCCAAGCGTCGACAATGTCAGCGTCAGCATCACCGTGGCGCCGGTGAGGCCGGCGGTGGCGGCGGAGCCGATGACAGAGACGAAGACGATCAGCAGATAGTCCTGAATGCCGAGATCGATGCCGAAGAACTGGGCCACGAAGATGGCAGAGATCGCCGGATAGATCGAGGCGCAGCCGTCCATCTTGGTGGTGGCGCCGAGCGGCACGGCGAAGGCCGCATATTCGCGCGGCACGCCGAGATTGTTCTCCGTCACCTGTTCGGTCAGCGGCAGGGTGCCGATGGACGAGCGCGACACGAAGGCAAGCTGGATCGCCGGCCACGCGCCCTGGAAGAAGCGCAGCGGATTGAGCCCGTTGGCGCCGAGCAGCACCGGATAGACCACGAACAGCACCAGCGCGAGGCCGATATAGATGGCTGCCGAATACCAGCCGAGCTGCGCCAGCGCATCCCAGCCATAGACGGCGACCGCATTGCCGAGCAGGCCGATGGTGCCGATGGGCGTGAGGCGGATGACCCACCACAGCAGCTTGTGGACGACCTTCAGGAAGGAGCGGTTGAAGGCGAGGAAAGCATCGGCGGCCGGGCCGACGCGCAGGGCCGCCACGCCGACGGCGATCGAGATCACCAGTATCTGCAGCACGTTGAAGCTGAGGCTGGTCGAAGCGCCGCCATCGGTCACTCTGGTCGATGCCGAAAGGCCGAGGATGTTGGAGGGGATGAGGCCCTTCAGGAAGTCGAGCCAGCTCCCCGTCGAGGACGGCGCGCGCGCCGCACTTTCGGTCACGGCGGTGTGCAGGCCGGGCTGGAGGATGAGGCCGAGCGCGATGCCGATGACCACGGCGATCAGCGCGGTGATGGCGAACCAGATGAGCGTCTGCCAGACCAGCCGGGCAGCGTTGTTCAGTTCACGCAGATTGGCGATGGACGCGACGATGGCGGTGAAGACGAGCACCGGAACCAGCGCCCTGAGCAGGGAGACGAAGGACGAGCCGATGGTCGACAGCGTCACCGTCAGCCAGTTGGCGTTGCCGGCGGCATCGGGGCCCATCTGGCGGGCGACATAACCGAGCGCAAGGCCGACCACCATGGCGACAAGCACCTGGAAGCCGAAGGACGCATAAAGCGGTTTGGGTTCGCGCGGGGAACGCGAAACGGATGGGGTGGAGGAAGACATGTCCGGACCTTCTTTCAGGCGTGCCGGATCGGGTCCCGGCATGCCAATACGGGATTGGCCGGAATTTACAATGGAGCGCTTCCGCGTTCACCGGATGAATTTTTGGCAAAATCAGGGATGATAGAAATTATTTCTCACTTGTAAAACTTGTGAGAAAATAAATTCTTCATGCCCGGGCATTTCTCCCGAGGCAGGACGGCCGCGCAATCACGGCCGTCCTGAGGAAAATCAGCTTCCGGCGGAGAAGGCTGCGATCGCCGCCATGTTGACGATGTCGCTGTCCTTGGCATTCAGCGGCACGATCTGCACCGGCTTGTTGAGACCAACGAGCAGGGGGCCGATGACGGTCGAGCCGCCCAGTTCCTGCAGCATCTTGGTGGCGATGGAAGCCGAGTGGAATGCCGGCATGACCAGAACGTTCGCCGGCGCGGTCAGGCGCATAAAGGGGTATTGCTGCATGGCGGCGGGGTTGAGGGCCACGTCGGCCGCCATTTCACCGTCATACTCGAAATCGACGCGGCGCTTGTCCAGAAGCTTGACCGCCTCCTGGATGCGCTCCGAGCGCTCGCCCTGCGGATGACCGAAGGTGGAATAGGCGAGCATGGCGACGCGGGGCTCATAGCCCATACGCCGCGCGAAATTGGCCGCTTCCTCGGCAATGTCGGCGATCTGCTGCGCATTCGGCATGTCATGCACGGCAGTGTCGGCGACGATCACCGTGCGGCCGCGCGACAGCACGATCGAGGCGCCGATGACGCAATGGCCGGGCTTTGCGTCGATGACCCGGCGCACATCTTCCAGCGCCGTCGAATAGTTGCGGGTGACGCCGGTGACGATGCCGTCGGCGTCGCCCAGCGCCACCATGCAGGCAGCGAAATGATTGCGGTCGTTGTTGATGAGGCGCTGGCAATCGCGGAACAGGTGGCCCTTCCTCTGCATGCGCTCATAGAGATAATCGGCATAGACAGCGTTGCGGCGCGACAGGCGCGCATTGATGATCTCGATGTTGGGCTTGTTGAGGTCGATGCCGGCATTGCGGGCATTTTCCTTGATGATGTCGTCGCGCCCCAGCAGGATCGCGGTGCCCAGCCCCTGGTTGACGTAGGAGACGGCGGCGCGCATGACCTGCTCTTCCTCGCCCTCGGCGAAGACGATGCGCTTGGGCTGGCGGCGCACGCGGTCGTAGATGCGCTGCAGGGTGGACGCGATCGGATCGCGGCGGGCGGAAAGCTCCTGCGCGTAGCGGTCGAGGTTGACGATGGGACGGCGCGCTACCCCGGTTTCCATCGCGGCCTTCGCCACCGCCAGCGGTATGGCGGAGATCAGGCGCGGATCGAACGGCACGGGGATGATGTAGTTGGGGCCGAATTTCGGCCGGTTGCCCTGATAGGCGGCGGCCACGTCGTCGGGCACGTCCTTTCTGGCCAGATCGGCCAGCGCATAGGCGGCGGCGATCTTCATCTCCTCGTTGATCGTGGTCGCCTGCACGTCCAGCGCGCCGCGGAAGATGTAGGGGAAGCCGAGCACATTGTTGACCTGGTTCGGGTAATCCGAACGGCCGGTCGCCATGATGGCGTCGGTGCGGATCTCGGCCACTTCCTGCGGGGTGATCTCCGGGTCCGGGTTGGCCATGGCGAAGATGATGGGGTTTTTCGCCATCGATTCCACCATGGTTGGCGTCAGCGCGCCCTTGGCGGAGAGGCCGAAGAAGACGTCGGCACCGTCCATGGCCTCGGCCAGCGTGCGCGCATCCGTCTTTACAGCGTGCGCGGACTTCCACTGGTTCATGCCTTCCTGACGGCCCTGATAGACGACGCCCTTGGTGTCGCACAGGATGACGTTTTCCGGCGCAAAGCCCATCGCCTTGATCAGTTCGATGCAGGCGATGCCGGCGGAACCGGCACCGTTGCAGACGAGCTTCGTCGTCTTCATGTCGCGGCCGGTGATCTCCAGCGCGTTGATCAGGCCGGCGGCGGAGATGATGGCGGTGCCGTGCTGGTCGTCATGGAAGACGGGAATGTCCATGAGCTCGCGCAGGCGCTGTTCGATGATGAAGCATTCCGGCGCCTTGATGTCCTCCAGATTGATGCCGCCAAAGGAGGGGCCGAGATAGCGCACGCTGTTGATGAAGGCGTCGGCATCCTCGGTGTCGATTTCCAGATCGATGGAATCGACATCGGCGAAGCGCTTGAACAGCACCGCCTTGCCTTCCATCACCGGCTTGGAGGCGAGCGCGCCGAGATTGCCGAGACCCAGAATGGCGGTGCCGTTGGAAATCACCGCCACCATGTTGCCGCGGGCGGTGTAGTCGAAGGCGCGCGAAGGATCTTCGGCGATCGCCTTCACCGGAACGGCGACGCCCGGCGAATAGGCGAGCGACAGGTCGCGCTGCGTCGCCATCGGCTTGGTCGGCATGATTTCCAGCTTGCCCGGACGGCCGCGCGCGTGGAATTCCAGCGCCTCCTCGGGGCTGACTGAGGGGCTCGCGTTCTCGTTTATGCTGGGCATGTGCTAAAGGTTTCCTCACCGATGCGGCTGTTGCTCCCGCCGCGACTTGTTTTTGTGGAGTTTGCGCAATTAAGGCTACACTTCCCCGCCGTAAAGCGCCAAGCCAATGCATATAGAAATTTTGGAAACAGTTTCTTGAACCACGACATGCCCGTGCGTCCCGACAGCGTGACACAAGCCGTGCCGGCAACAGCCGGTGCTACGCCGATGCCCGCGCCGGCAACGGCCGGCGCTACGCCGATGATGGAGCAATATATCGAGATCAAGTCGGCGAACCCTGATTCGCTGCTGTTCTATCGCATGGGCGATTTCTACGAACTGTTCTTCGACGACGCGGAAAAGGCGGCGCAGGCGCTCGGCATCGTCCTGACCAGGCGCGGCAAGCATCAGGGGCAGGACATTCCCATGTGCGGCGTGCCGGTGCATGCCGCCGACGACTATCTGCAGAAGCTGATCGCGCTCGGCTTCCGCGTCGCCGTGTGCGAGCAGATCGAGGACCCGGCGGAGGCGAAGAAGCGCGGCTCCAAATCGGTGGTGCGGCGCGACGTGATCCGGCTGGTGACGCCCGGCACGATTACTGAAGATAAACTGCTGGCGCCGGCCGAATCGAATTTCCTGATGGCGCTCGGGCGGGTGAAGGGTACGGCCGACCAGGCTCATGCGCTTGCCTGGATAGACATTTCCACTGGCGCCTTCCGGGTCGCGGAAACCACGCATGACCGGCTGCTGGCTGACATATTGCGCGTCGATCCGCGCGAGCTGATCGTGGCCGAGCCGGTGTTTTACGATCCGGAGCTGAAACCCGTCTTCGACGTGCTGGGGCGCGTTGCCAATCCGCAGCCTTCCAGCCTGTTCGATTCCACCTCGGCGCCCGCCCGCATCGCCCGCTTCTTCGAGGTGGCGACGCCGGACAGTTTCGGCACCTTCGGCCGCGCCGAGCTGTCGGCCATCTCCGGCATCATCGCCTATGTCGAGAAGACCCAGAAGGCGGAGCGGCCACCCCTGTCGCGGCCCGAGCGCGAAGAAAGCGGCGCGACGCTGTTCATCGACCCGGCGACGCGCGCCAATCTGGAGCTTTTGCGCACGCTTTCGGGCCATCGCGAGGGCTCTCTGTTCAAGGCCATCGACCGCACCGTCACCGGCGGCGGCGCGCGCCTTCTCGCCGATCGGCTGACGGCCCCGCTGACCGATCCGGCAGCGATCGCGGCGCGCCTCGATTCGGTTTCCTTCTTCCGGTCCGAACCGCGCCCTGGCGAAGCGCTGCGGGCGGCATTGAAGGGCGTGGCGGACATGCCGCGCGCCCTGTCGCGGCTGGCGCTCAACCGCGGCGGCCCGCGCGATCTCGGCGCGTTGCGGTCGGGTCTGGCGGCGGCTTCCGCAATCGCCGACATATTCGCCGGCACCAAGGTGCCGGATGAGATCGGAGACGCTTTACGCGCCATCGCCGCCCTCCCCTCGGGGCTGGCGCAGCATCTGCAACTGGCGCTGGGCGATGAGTTGCCGTTGATCAAACGCGACGGCGGCTTCGTGCGCGCCGGCTACGATGCCGAACTCGACGAGATGCGGGCGCTGCGCGACGAGTCCCGACGCGTGATCGCCGCCATGGAGCGCGATCTGGCCGAAGAGACAGGCATCCGCTCGCTGAAAATCCGGCACAACAATGTGCTCGGCTACTATATCGAGGTGACGGCCAACCATCAGGCGGTGATGAACGGTACGGACGAGGCCAAGGCCCGCTTCATCCACCGCCAGACCATGGCCAACGCCATGCGCTTCACCACCACCGAGCTGGCGGGGCTGGAGAGCAGGATCGCCAATGCGGCGGCCCGTGCGCTGACCATCGAGCTTGCCGTGTTCGAGGCGCTGGTGAAGGAAGCGGTGGCTGAGGCGGAGACGATCCGCGCCGGTGCCGATGCGCTGGCCGTGCTCGACGTTTCGGCGGCGTTGGCGCTGCTGGCCGAACGCGAAGGCTGGTGCCGGCCGCAGGTCGATGCAAGCCTCGCCTTCGAGATCGAGGGTGGTCGCCATCCGGTGGTCGAGCAGGCGTTGCGCCGCCTTGGCGAAGGTCCGTTCGTGGCCAATGACTGCAACCTTTCGCCCGAAGGCGACGGCAGGCACGGGGCGATCTGGCTGCTGACCGGCCCCAACATGGGCGGTAAATCGACCTTCCTGCGCCAGAATGCGCTGATCGCCATTCTCGCCCAGACCGGCTCATTCGTGCCGGCCACGAAGGCGCATATCGGCGTCGTCGACCGGCTGTTCTCCCGCGTCGGCGCATCCGACGATCTGGCGCGCGGACGTTCGACCTTCATGGTCGAGATGGTGGAAACGGCAGCGATCCTCAATCAGGCCGGCGAGCGCTCGCTGGTCATCCTCGACGAGATCGGACGCGGCACCGCTACCTTCGACGGCCTCTCCATCGCCTGGGCGGCGGTGGAATATCTGCATGAGCAGAACCGTTGCCGGGCGGTCTTCGCCACCCATTTCCACGAGATGACGGCACTGGCGGAAAAGCTTTCCCGCCTGCACAACGTCACCATGCGGGTGAAGGAATGGGAAGGCGACGTCGTCTTCCTGCACGAGGTGGGCAAAGGTGCCGCCGACCGCAGCTATGGCGTGCAGGTCGCCCGTCTCGCCGGGCTGCCGGAAGCCGTGGTGGCGCGTGCCCGCGAGGTGCTGCACCAGCTCGAAGCCGGCGAGGTTTCCGGCAAGGCAGAGCGTCTGATCGACGACCTGCCGCTGTTTTCGGCCGCCGTGAAGCGCGAGACGACCAAACCCGCTCCGCGCTCCGACGCGCTTTCGCAAGCGCTGGAAGCGATGCACCCCGACGAGATGACGCCACGCGAGGCGCTGGAAGCGCTCTACCGGCTGAAGGGACTGGCAAGCGCCTGAAAGCTTTAGCTGCCGGCGTAGACTGGCGGACGACGTCCGATCCACGCATCCAGCCCTTCATGGATGTCGGATGTGGCGGCCATGCGGGCAAACTGCTCGCTTTCGATCTGCAATCCCTCGCCGATGGTGGCATTGAGGCCGCGCGTCACAGCCGTGAGGATGCGTGCCGAAGCCAGCGGGGAGTGACGCAGGATGCGGGCGGCCAGATCGAAGGCGGCATCCATGAGATCGTCATGCGCGACCACACTGTTGACGATGCCGATCTCCCGCGCCCGCTCCGGCGTGAAGCTGTCGCCGGTGAGCAGATATTCCAGCGCCCGCTTGCGGCCTGCCAGACGGGGCAGGCGCTGCGTGCCGCCGAAGGTCGGCGGAATGCCGATGTTGATTTCCGGCTTGGCGAAAACCGCCCGCTCGCTGGCGATGGCCAGATGCACGGATTCGGTGATCTCGCATCCGCCGCCATAGGCGATGCCGTTGACCGCCGCGATGACCGGCTTCGGAAATGCCTCCAGGCGGCTGGTCATCGCCTGCCCCCGCCGCACGAATTCCCGCACCGCGACATCGACCCCTTCGCGTACGCTCTGCGCAAACTCGTGGATGTCGCCGCCGGCCGAGAAGGCACGCCCGGCCCCGGTCAGGATGACCGCGCCGATGCCGTCATCGGTCTCGATCTCGTCCAAAAGATGCAGAAGGCGGTCATTGGTGGCGTAGTTCAGTGCGTTGAGCTTTTCGGGGCGGTTGAGGGTGAGCAGGGCGACCTTGCCGCGCCGCTCGAACAGAACTGTCTGCCTGGTCATGAGGTTCTCCGTGCCGTTGCATGTCTGCGCCAGCAGGGCTAGCATCCGCTCCACCTCATCTAAACTCACTAGTCGGTATACTAAAAATGGCCCGCAGCAGCAGTGACGCGACGCGCGACAGGATCGTAAAGGCGGCCAACAGCCTGTTCTACGGCAAGGGCATCCGCGCGGTGAGCGTCGACGCCGTGGCGGAAAAGGCCGGCATCACCAAGAAGACGCTCTACTATCATTTCCGCAGCAAGGACGACCTCGTCGCCGCCTATCTCGCCTCCCGCGACCAGCCCAATCTGGAGGCCTTCTCCGGCTATTTCGACGCGGCGCAAGGGGCGCTGCCCGAGCGCATACGGGCAATCTTTACCGGCATCGCCACGGCGGCGCGGCATCGCCGCTGGAAGGGATGCGGTTTCCTGCGCATCGCGGCCGAGCTGGTCGACACGCCGGGCCATCCGGCGGTGAAGGCGGCAGGCGCGCACAAGAAGCGGGTGGAAGCGTGGCTGGCCGAAATCATCGCCGCCGAAGAGCTTTCCGGTGCCGACCGTCTGGCCCGGCAGATCGTGCTCCTCATGGATGGCGCTTTCGCCACTATGCTCGTCCATCACGACGTCGCTTATATCGAAAGCGCCGGCGATGCGGCCGCCACGCTGCTGGCAAACGCAGCGCGCGAAGCCCGGTGAGGCTTGCCGCCAGAGCGCGCGAGCCCTATGTGCGGGTATCGATTGACGGAAGGCCGCAGGCGCATGACCATTTCAAACGAAGACGAATTCGATGCGCTGAAGGAGATCGGCCGTATCGTTGCCGATACGCTCAGGGCCATGGGTGCGGCTCTGGAGCCCGGCATCACCACTGCGGAACTCGATCAGCTCGGCCGCAAGCTGCTGGAGCAGGCCGGCGCACGCTCCGGTCCTGAAGTCACCTACAGCTTTCCCGGCGCGACATGCATCAGCGTCAACGAGGAAATCGCCCACGGCATTCCGGGCAACCGTCGCATCGGCAAGGGCGACCTCGTCAATATCGACGTATCGGCGGAAAAGAACGGCTTCTTCGCCGATACCGGCGCCTCCTTCACCGTGCCGCCGGTGGCGCGCAACATTGACCGGCTGTGCCGCGACGGCAAGCGCGCCATGTGGACCGGCATCGCGCAGGTCGGCGCCGACAAGCCGCTTTCCGGCATTGGCAAGGCGATCGGCGCCTTCGCGCAGAAGAACCGCTACACGCTGGTGCGCAACCTCGCCAGCCACGGCGTCGGCCGCTCCCTGCATGAAGAGCCCGAATCCATCGCAACATGGCCGGACCGTTCGGAGCGCCGGATCATCAATGACGGCCTCGTCTTCACCGTCGAGCCGTTCCTCTCACTGGGAGCGGAATGGGCGGAAAACGGCGAGGAGGACGACTGGACGCTCTACAGCGAACCGCGCGCGCCGACCGTGCAGTTTGAACACACCATCGTGGCGACCCGTTCCGGCCCGGTGGTCGTGACCCTGCCGGGCTGAAGCCCGCAGGCCAAGCCACAGGGGCCGGCTTTTAGATCATTTCGAGCGGACGCTTGCGAGCGGGCGGCGCGAAGGCGCGGTCGAGCTCGGCAAGGTCTTCCACGGTCAGGGTAATGTCCAGCGCCGCAACATTCTGGCGCACATGGTCCGGCTTCACCGCCTTTGGAATGGCGATGACGCCACCGGCGCGCATCACCCATGCCAGCGCGATCTGCGCCGGGGTCGCATCGTGGCGGGCAGCCACGGCTGCAACCGCGCGATTCTCCGCCAGCGCACCCTGCTCGATCGGCGAATAGGCCATGACCGGCATGCTGCGCTGCCGGCTCCATGGCAGAAGATCGAACTCGATGCCACGGCGGCTGAGATTGTACAGAACCTGATTGGCCTGACAGTTCGCGCCGGATGGCAGGCCGGAGAGTTCTTCCATGTCGCTGGTGTCGAAGTTGGACACGCCCCAGTGGCGGATTTTTCCGGCCGCTTTCAGTTCCTCGAAGGCCGCCACCGTTTCAGCCAGCCGCGCGCCACCGCGCCAGTGCAGCAGGTACAGGTCGATGCGGTCGGTGCCGAGGCGTTTGAGGCTACGCTCGCATGCAGCAATGGTCCCGGCCCGCGAGGCATTGGAAGGCAGCACCTTGGAAACGATGAAGAGGTCGTCGCGACGCCCTTTCACGGCCTCGCCGACAACCAGTTCGGCATCGGCATACATTTCGGCCGTGTCGATCAGCGTGACACCAAGGTCGAGCCCCAGTTGCAACGCCGCCACCTCATCGGCGAAGCTGGCTTTGTGATCGCCCATCATCCATGTGCCGAGACCGAAGACCGGCACGCTCTCGCCACAGGGCAGTTTCGTGGTTGGAATGGACACTTTCAGCCTCCGTCCGGAATTGCATTTCAGTGATCTGCGGGCCTGTTCTGCTCAAAAGCCGTTTTCTGCTGGTCGGAAGCTTCAAGCTGATAGCGCGCGCGCCACTCTTCATAGGGCATGCCATAGACGATCTCGCGCGACTCTTCTTTTGACAAAGCCGTTCCCCCGGCCTCGGCCGCCTCGCGATACCAGTTGGCAAGGCAGTTGCGGCAGAAGCCGGCGAGGTTCATCAGGTCGATGTTCTGCACGTCCGTGCGCTCGCGCAGATGCTGGAGCAGACGGCGGAAGGCGGCCGCTTCGAAGTCGCGCTGCCTGTTCTCGTCGATCTGCGTCATCGTTGTTCCTCCTCGTTCAGACGGGTCCGGTGCGCGAGCCGAAATGGCGCACCTGATGTATATCGGGGCGACGGTTGATCGCTTCAACCACGGGAGCAAGGCGGAGCGCCCAGCCGGCCGCCATGGCGGGCGTCGCGATCAGGTCCTGCCGGATCTCGATCAGCGCATGCGGATAGCCGTTGACGATGGCGTGGCGGAACATGGTGTCGCCGCGCAGGGCTCCGTCATAGGGCTCATTGTCGCCGACCACGAGCGAGGGGTCTTCCCCCAAAGCGTCTATCAGCGGCCGCGCCACGCGATCGTCGCGGTCCCACAGCACGCCGACATGCCATGGCCGGATCATCCCCTGCATCACCGGCGTGAACGAATGAACCGAAAACAGGAACGGCGCTCGTCCCGATCTCGCGGCTACTGATGCCGTCGCTGCCGAAACGGCGTCGTGATAAGGACGGTAGAACATGTCGAGCCGGCGCTGGCGCTCGTTTTCGGATAGCGGATAGTTGCCGGTGATGATGGTGCCGTCGTAAAGCTGGCGGATCAGGGTGGGATCGTCCTCGCCGCGGTTGGGATCGATCAGCAGGCGCGAGAAACCGGCCAGCACCGCCGGCGCGCCAAGCAGGGCCGCCAGTTCGCGCGTCACGGTCTCGACACCGATGTCGTAGGCAATGTGGCGCTCGAATTCCTCAGGCGGCAGGCCGAGCGTGCCATATTCCTGCGGCAGATCGCGCCTTGCATGGTCGCAAACCAGAAGAATGCCGCGGCTGGGATCGCCTTCGACCAGATCGAAAGGGGCGAAAACTGTGGATCGGGTCATGACTGGAAGGAAAGGTCCGTTTTTCGTTCCCGGCTGGGTGATAGTTTCATCCCATGAAGAGGGCATCCATGCAATGCCGTGGTTTGGACAAGGTTTTTGTCAGAAATCCGCCGCAGCCGCCAGATCGCCGCGTCCGCAATATTTAAATCGATTGGATTTTCAGGTCCGGGCGCGTTGACATGCGCCCGGACTTTGCCGAAAAGGGACCAACCACATGAAGAGATCGATGCCGAGGGGAATGAACAAGGTCCGTTCCGGCGCAGGAAAAAAAGCGCTGCTGGCAGCATTGCCGTTCGTTGCCCTGATGGCGCACGCGGCGCCTGCCCATGCCGATTTCCGGGTCTGCAACGCCACGCAGAGCCTGGTCGGGGTCGGCATCGGCTATCGCGCCAAGGCGGGCTGGATCACCGAAGGCTGGTGGCACATCGAGGCATCGAGCTGCAAGACGCTGATCGAAGGGCCTCTGTCATCACGGTTTTACTATCTCTACGCAGAAGATGCTGAACGCGGCGGCCGCTGGGACGGTCCGGTCAACATGTGCGTGGCGGAGAAAGAGTTCAAGATAGCAGGCGTGACCGACTGTGTGGCACGGGGCTTCCAGCGGGCCGGCTTTCAGGAATACGACACTGGCGAGCAGTCGAGCTGGATGGTCCAGCTGACCGAGCAGCCGACAGCTGACGGGCCCCCGGCCCCGGGAACGAATGGTCAATGAGACGCAGCCGCAAGGTAAAGATACTCGCAACGATCGGCCCTGCTTCCTCTGAACAGGCGACACTGAAAAAACTGTTTGAAGCGGGCGCGGATGTTTTCCGCATCAATATGAGCCATGCCGATCACGATCTGATGCGCACGCTGATTGGCCGCATCCGTGCCGTCGAGGCGGAGCTGGGACGCCCCATCGGCATTCTGGCAGACCTCCAGGGACCCAAGCTGCGCGTCGGCCGCTTTGCAAATGGTAAGGAGACACTTACCGTCGGCCAGGCCTTCACGCTGGACGACAACACCGAAGCCGGCGATGCCACGCGCGTCTATCTTCCGCATCCCGAAATTCTCAAGTCGGTCGAACCCGGCCATCGCCTGCTGATCGATGATGGCAAGCTGGAGCTGAAGGCAGTGAAATGCGACGGCCGCTCCATCGAATGCGTGGTGGTGGCCGGCACCTCGATTTCCGACCGCAAGGGCGTGTCGCTGCCGGACACCGACCTGCCGGTTGGCGCGCTGACCGAGAAGGACCGCGCCGATCTCGATGCAGCGCTCGAGGCCGGCGTCGACTGGATCGCGCTTTCCTTCATCCAGCGCCCCGAAGACCTGATCGAAGCGCGCCAGATCGCCGATGGCAGGGCGCTGCTTCTGTCTAAGATCGAAAAGCCACAGGCCGTTACGCGGCTTGCCGAGATCATGGAGCTGAGCGATGCGCTGATGGTGGCGCGCGGCGATCTCGGCGTGGAAATGCCGCCCGAAGCGGTTCCCGGCATCCAGAAGCAGATCACTCGTGCTGCCCGCAAGGCCGGCAAGCCGGTTGTCGTGGCCACTCAAATGCTGGAATCGATGATCTCGGCACCGGTTCCCACTCGCGCGGAGGTGTCCGACGTGGCAACCGCCGTGTTTGAGGGTGCTGACGCCATCATGCTGTCGGCCGAGTCGGCTGCCGGCGCCTATCCGGTCGAGGCCGTCGCCACCATGAACCGCATCGCGGAACGGGTGGAGAAGGACCCCACCTATCCGGCCATCATCAACGCCCAGCGCTCCGCGCCGGAGCCGACCGGCCCGGACGCGATTTCCTATGCGGCGCGCGAGATCGCCGAGACGCTCGAACTGGCGGCCATCGTCAGCTACACCGCCTCCGGCGCTACCGGCCTGCGCGCCGCGCGCGAGCGCCCGAAAGTCCCGATCATCGCCCTTTCACCGATCCTTGCGACGGCACGGCGTCTGTCGCTGGCATGGGGGACGCACTGCGTGGTGACCGAGGATGCCACCAATCTCGATGACATGGTCGACCGCGCCTGCCGCATCACCAGGCAGGAGGGTTTTGGCACCGATGGCGACCGCATCATCGTGACCGCCGGCGTGCCGCTCGGCACCTCGGGCGCCACCAACATGCTGCGGATCGCCAGCATAGGCGAAAATTCGGGACCGGCTGGCTCCGACAAATAAGCCACCGCGTTTCGAGCCTTGCTTCAGCCGGGCGCCTGCAAGGCACGCGCCCGGCACGAAGCCTCGTCAAAGGCCTGCCTGTCTTTCTTAGAGCATTTCTGCTTTTCTCTGAATCGCAGAAATGCTCTATCTCTTTGTTTTAGCTGCATTTATGCGACGCCAGATGTTTCCATATGGCTGCAAAATGCTCTAGGCGCTGCGGCCTGCAAGTTCCTCGGAAAGCGTGGACAGGCGCTCCTGCGCCGAGCGCAGGGCCGGATAGATGTCGAGCACCCGCTGCCAGGCGTCCACGGCAGCCTCCTTGCGCTCAGTATCCGTCATGATGCGCGCAAGGCCGGAAATCGCCCCGTAGTGGCGTGGCTCCAGCGCCAGAGCCCGGTTGATGTCGGCCATCGATTTGGCGTAGCTCTTCATCGCATAATGGACGGTGGCGCGGCGGTTCCAACCCTCGGCATAGTCGGGCTGCAAGGTCACCACCAGATCGAGGAAGTCGAGCGCGACATCATATTTGCCGGAGGCGGCTGCCTTCTGCGCCCATTGCATCATCAGATCAACCGAAGCGCTTCCGGACTGCGACCACTCCTGCTGGATGCGGCGGGCGATGCGATCGGCCGCTTTCGGATTGCCCTCGCGCTTCAGCTCGGCAAGCAGCCTGTCCAGCTTCTGCGCGCTGGTCTCCGCCACCTGATCGGCGGAAGCCGGATGAGGAAAATCCTCGGCCGCCACAATGCCCGGGGCTGCGGCCGACAGAAAGATTATCGCGGGCAGAACGACAAAGCGCATGAAAGGAAGCCTATCCCCTTCATGCGCTTCGTCAAACTGAAATTCGCGTGAGCGGCGAAACCGGGCAGGCATTATCATGCCCGCCGGGATACGTCCATGCTCAGCCCTGACGGGCCTTGTAGCGCGGATCGGTCTTGTTGATGATGTATATGCGGCCCTTGCGGCGAACCAGGCGGTTGTCGCGGTGACGTGCCTTCAGCGCCTTGAGCGAGTTCTTGATCTTCATTGTCTTGCCCGTCAATTTGGCCCTTTGCGGGCGTAACTGAAAAGCGCGCCAGAAGCGCGCCGAAGTTGTGACAGGCTCATAAACGACGACACTTGGCTCTGTCAACCTTTCGAGGGCCCGTGAAGGGCAGAATCGCATCCGTCAGATCGCATTCAGCCACCATTCATCAGCCGGCTGCCATGAATCCCCTCATCATCCCGGATCGAATCCCGCCGCCGGTCGTTATGGGAAGTGGTAAGAGACGTGATTGTCCGCGAAAGGTTGAGACAATGAAAAAGATTATCGTGCTTATGGCGCTGCTCGTGCCGCTTGCCGCATGTTCCCAGACCGAGCAGGGCGCGACCATCGGCGGCCTGAGCGGCGCGGCGATCGGATCGGCCGTTGCCTCCCGGCATAACCGCGCCGAGGGCGCGCTGGTGGGTGGCGCAATCGGCGCTGTGGCCGGCGCGCTGATCGGTTCCGCCAACGAGCCGAACCGCTGCCGCTATCGCGACGGCTATGGCCGCGTCTACACCGCGCAATGCCCGCGCGGCTATGACGATCGCTACAATTCCGGCCGCTACGACAACCGCTATCGCTATGACGATCGCTACAGCCGCAATCGCTATGACGACCGTTACTATGGCCGCCGTTACAACAACGGCTACTGATCGTCAGCAACTGCACCGGACCCATGAAAAAGGCCGCGCCGGTTCACGGCGCGGCCTTTTTTGCCTAAAACGTAAGCTGTGGCTTACTCGGCGCTGGCTTCGGCCGGAGCCGATGCGGCGGCAAGAGCGGCGGCAGCCTCTTCCTGAGCCTTCTTGACCAGAGCCTCGCGCTCCTGTGCCTTCTTGCCCGGCAGGCCCTTGGTCGGGTTCGAGCGGGCGTCGCGCTTGGCGATGCCGGCCTGATCGAGGAAGCGGGCCACGCGGTCGGTCGGCAGGGCGCCGTTGTTGAGCCAATGCTTCACGCGGTCGGCATCGACCTTCACGCGGTCGCCGTCCTTCGGCAGCATCGGGTTCCAGGCGCCCACCGTCTCGATGAAGCGGCCGTCGCGCGGGCTGCGCACGTCGGCGATGACGATGTGGTAGTAAGGACGCTTCTTGGAGCCCGCGCGGGCCAGTCGAATCTTCAGTGCCATTTTCTTTCTCCTAAAGCTCTGATGTCTTGGTCTTTGTGTATGAACCGGCCGGAAATCAGCCGGGTTGGGAGGTGCCACCGTTGGCGGCGATATGCTCGTGATGGCGGATGACCTCGCGGATGACGAAGTTCAGGAACTTCTCCGCAAAGTCGGGGTCGAGATGGGCGTCGTTGGCGAGCCGCCGCAAACGCTCGATCTGCTGGGCCTCGCGCGCCGGATCGGCTGGCGGAAGGCCATGCGTTGCCTTGAGAACGCCCACCGCCTGCGTGCAGCGAAAGCGTTCAGCCAGCATATGGATGAGGGCAGCATCGATATTGTCGATCGAGGAACGGTAGCCGGCAAGCAGCCGGCGCGCTTCATCGATGTTCTTGTCTTCGCTCATCGTCCCCTCACTTCTTCTTGCCCGGAGCGCCGAGGCCGGGCAGCTTCATGCCGCCGGGAAGGCCCGAAAGCCCGCCGCCGCCCAGACCTGGCAGACCGCCGGGCAAGCCGCCCGGAAGACCTTTGCCGAGGCCGGCGGCTTCCGCCTGCTTCTTCAGCGCCTCAAGCTGTTTGGGATCCATCTTCGACAGGTCCGGCATGCCTCCCATGGGGCCGCCACCCATCATGCCGCCGAGGCCGCCCATGCCCATTTTCGAAGCCAGACCGCCCATGAGGCCGCGCATCATGCCGCCGCCCTTGCCCTTGCCGCCCATGGCTTTCATCATGTCGGCCATGCCGCGATGCATCTTGAGCAGCTTGTTGATCTCGGCTGCATCGGTGCCGGAACCGGCGGCGATGCGCTTCTTGCGGCTGTGCTTGAGAATGTCGGGATTGGCGCGCTCGGCCTTCGTCATCGAGGAGATGATGGCGAGCTGGCGGCCGAACATCCTGTCGTCGAGGCCGGCGGCGGCCATCTGGTCCTTCATCTTGCCCATGCCGGGCATCATGCCCATGATGCCGCCCATGCCGCCCATCTTCTGCATCTGGCCAAGCTGGTCGGCGAGGTCGTTCAGGTCGAACTTGCCCGACTGCATCTTCTTCGCCATCGCCGCGGCTTTTTCCGCGTCGATGGTCTCGGCAGCCTTTTCCACGAGCGAAACGATGTCGCCCATGCCCAGAATGCGGTCTGCGATGCGCTTGGGGTAAAATTCCTCCAGCGCATCCATCTTTTCGCCGGTGCCGATCAGCTTGATCGGCTTGCCGGTCACGGCGCGCATCGAAAGGGCCGCCCCGCCGCGGCCGTCGCCGTCCATGCGGGTCAGCACGAGGCCGGTGATGCCGACACGCTCATCGAAATTGCGGGCGAGGTTGACTGCGTCCTGACCGGTCAGGGAGTCGGCGACAAGCAGGATCTCATGCGGGTTCGAGGCCGCCCTGATCTCGGCCATTTCGGCCATCAGCGGCTCGTCGATATGGGTGCGGCCGGCGGTGTCGAGGATGACGACGTCATGACCGCCGAGCTTCGCCGCCTGCACGGAGCGGCGGGCGATTTCGACCGGCGACTGGCCGGCGATGATCGGCAGGGTGGCGACCTTGGTCTGCTCGCCAAGCTGGCGAAGCTGTTCCTGCGCGGCCGGACGGCGCGTGTCCAGCGAGGCCATCAGCACCTTCTTGCCCTGACGCTCGCTCAGACGGCGCGCGATCTTGGCCGTGGTGGTGGTCTTGCCCGAGCCCTGCAGGCCGACCATCATGATGACAACCGGAGCCGGCGCATTGAGGTCGATCGGCACGCCCTCTTCGCCGAGCATGGAAACCAGCTCGTCATGGACGATCTTGACGACCATCTGGCCGGGCTTGATCGACTTGAGAACCGCAGCGCCAACCGCCTTCTCGCGCACCTTGTCGGTGAAGGAGCGAACGACATCGAGCGCGACGTCGGCCTCCAGCAGGGCGCGGCGGACCTCGCGCAGGGCAGCCGAAACATCGGCCTCCGACAGCGCGCCGCGGCCGGTGAGGCCGTTCAGGATCGAGCCAAGGCGTTCCTGCAGCGATTCAAACATGTCTCTTCCTTTTCCTGCCGTCCATGGATGGACGAAAGGTAATGCCGCTTCGCGCCTTCTCCAAACGAAAGCAAAGCCAAAAAGCACCCGGGGGCGCACCGCGCTGCCGGATGTTGGCCTCCGGAGTCGACTGGCGGGCTTCAATGGCCCATCGCCCCGGTCAGCTTTGCGAAAAGAAGACTTGTCGCAGAATTTTGCGGTGTAGACAGGAAAAACCGGCCAGAGTCAAGTTTGCCGGACCATAGGGCGGCGGTAATGCTTCCGTGCAAAGCAATCGACACCATTCCGCCACATTTAGAGCGACTTCCGCCTGCAATAGCCCGCCACACACGTGCTGTTTACCGGAATGGCAATGACAAGTTCATGTTTGGCTGGCAAATTCGCACGGGGACGTGAATCAGGCACTCAGGAGACCAATATGGCAGTTGTTGCCAAAGTACGGATTTTTACCGCGGCAGCGCTAGCTGCTTTGATGAGCGCAGGCGCTGCGCAGGCAGCCGGCAAATGCGGCAATGACGCCAGCGGCTTCAATGCCTGGGTGGGCGCTTACACCGCCGATGCCAAGGCACGCGGCATCGACACGCGCCCCATGCAGGGCGTGAAGTACGATACCGGCGTGATCAAGATCGACCGGGCTCAGCACAAGGCCTTCCGGGGCAGCCTTGAAGATTTCATGCAGCGCCGCGCGCCCGCCTCCTACGTGAAGAAGGCAAAGGGCTACATGAAGTCCGAAGCGTCGCTGCTGCGCCGCATCGAACAGAAATACGGCGTTCAGCCGGAAGTGCTTCTGGCCATCTGGGGCATGGAAACCGGCTTCGGCGCGAATTCGGGCAACAAGAGCGTGTTCGGACCGCTGGCGACGCTCGCCTATGACTGCCGCCGCTCGGCCTTCTTCACCAACGAGCTCGATTCGGCGCTGATCATTGCCCAGAAAGGCTACATCTCCGCCGAGCAGATGCGGGGCGCCGGCTTCGGCGAACTCGGACAGACCCAGTTCCTGCCGTCCAAATATCTGGAATATGCCGTCGATTTCGATGGCGACGGCCGCCGCGACCTCATCCGTTCGCGCGCCGACGTTCTGGCCTCGACCGCCAATTTCCTGCGCGGCCATGGCTGGCAGCCGGGTGGCGGCTACGGCCCGGGCGAGGTCAATTACAAGCACTGGAACGACTGGAACCGCGCCACCATCTACCAGCAGGCGCTGGCCGAGTTCGCCCGCCGCATCAAGAACTGATTTCTTAACTGCGATTCAGGGCGCCCGATGAATTCATCTGGCGCCCTGAAAACATGTCTTAAGAACGGCAGCGGCGGCGAAATTCAGACCCGCTTGCCGTCCTTGTCGAAGAAATGCAACCGGTCCCGGCCGGCTGTTATGTCCAGACGGTCTCCCGGACTGGCCATGCTGCGGCCGGGAACGCGCACCACGATGCGCACGCCTCCTGCGGCGCAATGCAGGAAACTTTCCATTCCCACCGGCTCCACCGCCTCCACAGTTACCGGCAGCGTGAAGGCCCGCGACTGACCCTCGCTGGTCGCAATCACCACATCCTCGGGCCTGAGCCCGACTATCGCAACGTTGTCGGCGACATCGCCATCGAGGACTGCGCCAGCGACCGTCGCCCTTCCCTGCGCATCGCGCGTCAGCGCCAGCAGATTCATCGGCGGCGCGCCGATGAAGGCGGCAACGAAGGTCGAGGCCGGCTTCTCGTAGATATCCATCGGCGCGCCGACCTGCTCGATCAGACCGCCATTCATCACCACCAGCATGTCGGCCAGCGTCATAGCTTCGAGCTGGTCATGGGTGACATAGACCGAGGTGACGCCGAGATTCCGCTGCAGGTTTTTGATCTCGACCCGCATCTGGCCACGCAGCTTGGCGTCGAGATTGGAAAGCGGCTCGTCGAACAGGAACACCTTGGGGTTGCGCACAATGGCGCGGCCCATGGCGACGCGCTGGCGCTGGCCGCCGGAAAGCTGGCGCGGCTTGCGGTCCAGAAGCTGGTCGAGTTCGAGCGTCTTTGCGGTCGCCCGCACGCGGGCATCGATCTCGGGCTTCGGCGTGCCGCGGTTGCGCAAGCCGTAGGCCATGTTGTCGTAGACGCTCATATGCGGATAGAGCGCGTAGTTCTGGAACACCATGGCGATGTCGCGATCGGTCGGGCCGATGCTGTTGACGACCTTGCCGTCGATGGAAATCGTGCCGGCCGAGATCGTCTCCAGCCCCGCGATCATGCGCAGCAGTGTGGACTTGCCGCAGCCCGACGGCCCGACCAGCACGCACAGCGCCTTGTCGGGAATGGCGATGGAGATGCCCTTCACCGCCTCGAAGCCGCCTGCGTAAACCTTGCGCACATCGTTGAGATCGACTGTCGCCATGTTCTATTTCTCCGACTCGACCAGGCCCTTGACGAACCAGCGCTGCATGGCCACCACCACCAGGATCGGCGGGATGATGGCAAGGATCGACGTCACCATGACGAGATGCCATTGCGTATCGGCATCGGCAAACGAGATCATCTTGCGTAGCGCGATGACGATGGTGTTCATGTCGTTGCTGTTGGTGACCAGAAGCGGCCACAGATATTGCGTCCATCCGTAGATGAAGAGGATGACGAACAGGGCCGCGATGTTGGTGCGCGACAGGGGCAGCAGGATGTCGAAGAAGAAGCGCCACGGCCCCGCCCCGTCGACGCGCGCGGCCTCCACCAGTTCGCCCGGAATGGTCATGAAGAACTGCCGGAACAGCAGCGTTGCGGTGGCCGAGGCGATCAGCGGCACGATCAGCCCGGCATAGGTGTCGATGAGCCCCAGATCGACCATCACTTTGTAGGTCGGCAGGATGCGCACCTCGACGGGCAGCATCAGGGTGATGAAGATGATCCAGAAGAAGGTCATCCGGAACGGAAAGCGGAAGAACACGATCGCATAGGCCGACAGGATCGAGATGATGATCTTGCCGATGGCGATGCCCAGCGCCATCACCGTGGTGTTGACGAGCAGGGTGCCGACACCGACGCCGCCCATGCGTGTGCTGCCGCCCCACAGCGCCTGCGAATAGTTCGTCCAGAATTCCGGCCCCGGCAACAGTGGCAGCGGCGGGCGCAGGATCGTCTGCAGCGAATGGGTGGAGGCGACGAAGGTGTAGTAGATCGGGAAGGCGACGATGACCACGCCAAGGATCAGGATGGCGTGGGCAAGCCAGATACCGGCCGACGACTGGCCGATCATCAGCTTGTCGCTGCCGCTCGCCGGTGCCGTTGTATCAGCCATAGTGCACCTTCCTCTCCACATAGCGGAACTGGATGGCGGTGAGCGCGATGACGATGATCATCAGGATCACCGACTGGGCGGCCGATTCGCCGAGGATCAGGTTGACGAAGCCGTCATTGTAGACCTTGTAGACCAGCGTTTCCGTCGACTTGCCGGGCCCGCCGCCGGTGACGGCATGGATGATGCCGAACGTGTCGAAGAAGGCGTAGGTGGTGTTGATGACCAGCAGGAAGAAGGTCGTGGGCGCCAGCAGCGGAAACACGATCGTCCAGAACCGCTTGACCTCCCGCGCGCCGTCGATGGCCGCCGCCTCGATCAGGCTCTTCGGGATCGCCTGAAGGCCGGCGACGAAGAACAGGAAATTGTAGCTGATCTGCTTCCATGCCGCCGCCGTCACCACCAGCACCATGGCGTCGGTGGAATTGAGCAGCGGATCCCACGCTATGCCGGCCTTGCGCATGAGCACGGCCAGCGTACCGATCGAGGGGTTGAACATGAACAGGAACAGCATGCCGGCAATGGCCGGCGCCACCGCATAGGGCCAGATCAAAAGGGTGCGGTAGAGACCACGGCTGCGCACTACCTTGTCGGCCATCACCGCCAGCAGCAAGGCCACGCCCATGGCAACGACGGCAGTGGCGACGGAGAAGATCACCGTCACATGCATCGCGTTCAGATAGGCGGGATCGGCCAGAACCTTTTTGAAATTGGCGAACCAGACGAAACGGGAGCGCAGGCCGAACGGGTCCTCCCGCAGCATAGACTGGTACAGCGCCTGTGCGGCAGGGAGATAGAAAAAGACCAGCGTGATGGCAAGCTGGGGCGCCAGCAGCAGATAGGGCAGGACGCGGTTGGGAAATACGACGCGCGGCGTCATGTCCATCTCCTCCGGCTTCTTTCGGTGCAAGCGGGACCATCGGAGCAGAAAGACCGGGTAGTTTCAAGCAGATGGTTCACGCAGGCGGACCCTTCTGTCGCAATGGCAGGCAATTCGGGACTTGCGCGGCAAGGGGGAAACGTTGCGCCATGATGGCGATATGGTCACGCAGAAAGCCGCGAACCCATGGAAAGACGGAGGGCCGGCAAGACGCCGGCCCTCCCTGATCCGGACACCAGCGCCTAGTTGGCGTTGGCTTCCTTGATGGCCGCATTGCCGCGCGTGACGGCAGCGTCGAGCGCCTGCTGCGCGGTCTGCTGGCCGGCGAGCATCTTCTCGAACTCCTCGTTCTGGATATCGCGCACCTGCGGCAGGTTGGCGAGACGAACGCCCTTGGAGTTCTCGGTCGGCGCCTTGCCCATCATCTGCAGGATCGGCGTTTCGCGGCCGGGGTTCTTCTCGTAGAAGTCCGACCCCTTGGTGGCTTCATAGGCCGCCAGCGTTACCGGCAGATAGCCGGACTGCTCGTGCAGGAACTGCTGCACATCGGTCTGCGACAGATAGTTGAAGAAGGCGGCAACGCCCTTGTACTGCTCGTCCGACTTGCCGGCCATCACCCACAGGCTGGCGCCGCCGGGCGTGGTGTTCTGCGGGCCCGCGCCGTCCTCGTCATAGGGGAGCTGGCCGATGCCGTAGTTCATGCCAGACTTGACGATGTCGCCAAGGCCGCCCGACGATTCGGTGAGAATGCCGCATTCGCCGGCGAGGAACAACTGCTTGGCCTCGGAGGTGCGGCCCCCATATTTGAATGTTCCGTCCTTGGCCAGATCGGCGATGGACTGGAAGTGGTTGACGTAGAGCGGAGCGTTGATTTTCAGCTCGACGTCGCCGCCGGCAAGGCCGTTCTCATTGGTGCCGTAGGAAATGTTGTTCCAGGCGGCGAAGTTCTCCAGATGGATCCAGGTCAGCCAGGTCGAGGTGTAACCGCAGGCAGCCGCACCGCTGGTCTTGATCTTCTTCGCCGCTTCGAAAACCTCGCCCCATGTCTTAGGCGGATTGTTCACGTCGAGGCCGGCTTTCTCGAACACATCCTTGTTGTAGTAGAGGATCGGCGAGGAAGAGTTATAGGGGAAGGACAGCATGGTGCCGTCGGGCTTCGAGTAGTAAGCGACGATGCCCGGCAGATACTGGCTCTTGTCGAATTTGAGGCCGGCGCCTTCCAGCACTTCGGCAACCGGGCGGATGGCGCCCTCGGCGGCCATCATGACGCCGGTGCCGACGTCGAAGACCTGAATGATGTCGGGGGCCTGACCGGCACGGAAGGCGGCGATGCCGGCATTCAGCGTCTCGGGATAGGTGCCCTTGAACACCGGAACGACCTCATAGTCGCTCTGGCTGGCGTTGAAGTCCTTGGCGATCTTGTCGACCACTTCGGCATTGGCGCCGGTCATGGCGTGCCACCAGCTTATCTGGGTGGCAGCGATGGCGGAGGCCGAGGAATAGAGGGTGAGTGCGGTTGCAAGACCTGCTGCAATACCCAGAAGCTTCATCTTCATCTCCCGATACATGATTGACCAAATGGAGTTCAGTTCCGCGGTCGGAAGTATGGGGCGAATATGACAGACAGACAACAGCGGCGTGTCGATATGATGAAAGCCGGTTAAGGAGCGTGGAAAACTCCGGCTTTACTTAACGTCATCCAGAGCGGTTTCGATGAACCTGACGGCATCTGGCGTAGACCACTCGGCCGGGCCGTTCATATGGGCAAGCAGGCAACCTTCATCATCGACCAGCACGGTGACGGGCAGGCCGAGCGCAAGGCCCTTCGCCTTCAGCTCGTTGAAAGCGCCCATGGAGTGGTCGCTGTAGTAGGCAAGACCGGACACCTTGATTTCATTGAGGAAGGCCTTCGGCTTTGCGTCGTCGCCGGTATCCACGTTGATGGCGACCACCTCGAAGCTGTCGCCACCCATTTTCTGCTGCAACTCGTCCAGGGCCGGCATTTCGGCACGACAGGGCGCGCACCACGTCGCCCACAGATTGACGAGCACGGTCTTGCCGGCATGGCCGGCAAGCGTAGCCGGCTTTCCATCCGGATCATTGAAGGCAAGACCGGCCAGCGATTGCGGCGGATCCGCCGGCAGCATGGCCGCGACGTGACCTGTCGCGGCAGCGGCCACCTTCTTCGCGCGCTCCGTTTTGGCAGCGCACACGCGATCCTGCGCGGCGATGGCGGCAGTTCCACCCGTTGCATTGTTGCCTTCAAGGCCGCCGCTGACATATACCGCGAGCGCGCCGGCTGCGGCACCGGCCAGGAGGGCCGCAAGAATCAGGCGCGTGGTGGGGAAAAGTTTTTTACCGTCTGCCATTTTTTCAACTGCTCCGGGCACGGGTTATAGAGATGAGCGACAAGAAGGCCAGCAACCAGATGTGGGGCGGACGATTTGCCTCGGGTCCCGCCGCGATCATGGAAGCGATCAACGCCTCCATCGGCTATGACCGCAAGCTCTACGCGCAGGATATAAGAGGTTCGATCGCCCATAGCGAGATGCTGGCCAAAACCGGCATTATTTCGGCAGACGACGGCAAGAGGATCGCCGATGGCCTCGCCGCCATCCGCAGCGAAATCGAGGCCGGAAAGTTCGAGTTCTCAACCAGGCTCGAAGACATCCACATGAACATCGAGGCGCGGCTGGCTGAATTGATCGGCCCGGCCGCCGGCCGGTTGCACACGGCGCGCTCGCGCAACGATCAGGTGGCCGTCGATTTCCGGCTGTGGGTGAAGGATGAGTTCCATCGCGTCGCCGAGGCGCTGAAAGGGTTGATCGCGGCATTCGTGGCACGCGCCGAAGAACATGCGGCCACCGTCATGCCCGGCTTCACCCACCTCCAGACCGCGCAACCGGTGACCTTCGGCCACCATTGCCTTGCCTATGCCGAGATGTTCGCGCGTGACCTGTCGCGGGTGCGCGACGCCATCGAACGCATGGACGAGAGCCCGCTCGGTGCGGCAGCGCTTGCCGGCACCGGCTTCCCCATCGACCGTCACATGACGGCGAAGGCGCTGGGCTTCCGCGAGCCGACCCGCAATTCGCTCGACAGCGTTTCCGACCGCGACTACGCGCTGGAGTTCCTGTCGGTCGCCTCGATCGCCGGCACCCATCTGTCGCGGCTGGCGGAGGAGATCGTCATCTGGTCGACGCCGCAATTCGGCTTCGTGCGCCTGTCCGATAGCTTCTCCACCGGCTCCTCGATCATGCCGCAGAAGAAGAATCCGGATGCGGCCGAGCTGGTGCGGGCCAAGACCGGGCGTCTCAACGGCCACCTGATCGGCCTGCTGACGGTGATGAAGGGCCTGCCGCTGACCTATTCCAAGGACATGCAGGAAGACAAGGAAGCCGTGTTCGATGCGGCCGAGACGCTCGACCTGATGCTGGCGGCGATGACCGGCATGGTCCGCGACCTGACGGTCAACGAAGCCGCGATGAAGCGCGCCGCCGGCTCCGGCTACTCCACCGCCACCGACCTTGCCGACTGGCTGGTGCGGGAACTGGGCATTCCCTTCCGCGAGGCACATCATGTCACCGGGCGTGCGGTGGCGCTGGCCGAAGAGAAGAAATGCGGCCTCGAGAAGCTGACGCTGGAGGATCTGAAGTCCATCCATGAGGGCATCACCGCCGATATCTTCTCCGTGCTGTCGGTGCAGAGTTCGGTGAAAAGCCGGCAGAGCTTCGGCGGCACCGCCCCCGCCGAGGTGCGCCGTCAGGTGCGTTACTGGAAAAAGCGACTGGCCAAGGCTTGAAGCCGGGTGCATTGATCGCCAAACTTGGATAGAACCCGGTCAAGGGTAATCACGGACGGATGAAACGATGACCGCAGGCAGACTGGTTACGATGCTGGCGCTGGTCGCCGCGATGGCGACTGTTTCAGCCTGCGGGCGCAAGTCTGGCCTCGACACACCCTATGAGGCAGCCGTCGAAGCCCGCAAGGAAGCGCAGCGCAACAAGGAGCCGCTGCCGCCGGAACCGCAGAAACCGGACAACGACAAGCCGTTCATCCTCGACAAGCTGATCTGATTTCCGGAAGCTCACCTTGAACCATTTTGAATATCGCGACGGCATTCTTCACGCCGAGGATGTTTCGATCCCGGCGATTGCGGCTGCGGTCGGCACACCGTTCTATTGCTATTCCACGGCAACGCTGACCCGTCATTTCAACGTGTTCAGCCAGGCTTTCGCCGGGCTCGACACGCTGGTTTGCTATGCGCTGAAGGCCAATTCCAATCAGGCCGTGCTGAAGACGCTGGCAAAGCTCGGCGCCGGAGCCGACACGGTCTCGGAAGGCGAGATCAGGCGCGCGCTTGCCGCCGGGATACCGGCCAGCAGGATCGTGTTCTCTGGCGTCGGCAAGAAGGCCGGCGAGATGGATTTCGCGCTTGAGGCAGGCATCTACTGCTTCAACGTGGAATCCGAGCCGGAGCTGGAGCTTCTTTCGCAACGCGCCATGGCGCTGGGCAAGGTGGCTCCCGTCTCGTTGCGCATCAACCCCGATGTCGATGCGCGTACCCACGCCAAGATCTCCACCGGCAAGTCGGAGAACAAGTTCGGCATTCCCATTTCCCGCGCCCGCGAGGCCTATGCCCGCGCAGCAGCCCTTCCCGCCATCAGGGTGAGCGGCGTCGATGCGCATATCGGCAGTCAGATCACCGACCTCCAGCCTTTCGACGACGCCTTCACTCTGATGGCGGAGTTGGTTAGCCAGCTCCGGGCAGACGGCCATGACCTCACCCATGTCGATATGGGCGGGGGACTTGGCGTTCCCTATCAGCACGACAATTCCCCGCCGCCGCTTCCCGTGGCCTATGCGGAGATCGTGCACAGGCATTTCGCCGATATCGGTGCCAGGCTGGTGTTCGAGCCGGGGCGGCTGATCGTCGGCAACGCCGGCATCCTCGTCACCGAGGTGATTTACCTCAAGGAAGCTGAAGCGAAGAATTTCCTGATCGTCGATGCGGGCATGAACGACCTGATCCGCCCGACGCTCTACGAAGCCTATCACGACATCCGCCCGGTGACGGAACCGGCCGCCGATGCCGAATGGCTGAAGGCCGACGTGGTCGGGCCGGTGTGCGAGACCGGCGATTATCTCGGCCTCGACCGCAACCTGCCGCGCATGGCACCGGGCAATCTGGTCGCCGTCTACACCGCCGGCGCCTATGGGGCGGTGCAGTCGGGCACCTACAACACCCGCCCCCTCATCCCGGAAGTTCTGGTCGATGGCGACCGCTTCGCCGTCGTGCGCAGACGCCAGACCTATGAAGAACTGATCGGCCTCGACACGCTGCCGGACTGGCTCTGAAAGGGGACCGGAACAGTGCGGGCCGCACTGCCGGAGAGGCGGCGATCCGATCACGTTTTCGGGAACCCGCCTCGCCTTCGCCGTCTTTGCTGGTAAACTCGGCAAGCTATCACTGGCAAAGAGGCCATGCCTTCGTGGCCGGCAGCGGAAAGGCCGATGACTGACCGTCCCGATGCAAGCACCCCTGCGAGACTGACCCCGGGATTACCGGGGCGTCTTATTCTGAGCCGCATGGGCACCCGCGCGGCCATGATCGCGGAGCGGTTCTGGCCGCTGGTGCTGCCGCTCGTTCTGGTCGCCGGGCTGTTCGTCAGCCTGTCTTGGTTCGGCCTCATGGCCCGCCTTTCCGACTGGCCGCGGGTCGCGGTGATGAGCGCGTTCGCCCTCGCCGCGCTGGTTGCGCTGTGGCCGCTGCGCTTATTCCGCGTGCCCTCGACCGCCGAAGTCGACCGCCGCATCGAAGCAGCGAACGGGCTTGCGCACAGTCCGTTGCGGGCGCTCACCGACCGGCCGAGCGGAACGCAGACGGCCTTCAGCGAAGCGCTGTGGCGCGAGCATCAGAAACGCATGGCCGGCCGGCTCGGCAATCTCGATGCCGCCCTGCCCGTTTCCAGAGTGCCGGATCGCGACCCATGGGGCCTTCGCGCCTTGGTGGCGCTGTTGCTGTTCGTATCCTACGCCTTTTCGCTCGGCCCCATGGGCGGCAGCCTTTCCGACGGTTTCCGCGCGACTGCCGTGCGTGAATCGCTGGCGGCGCGCATCGATGCCTGGGTGACGCCGCCTGCCTATACCGGCAAGGCGCCGATGTTCCTGAATGCGGACGCCAATCGCGCTGTTTCCCTGTTCACGGTGCCCGCCGCTAGCACGGTTTCGCTGCGCGTTACCGGCGGATCGGGCTCGGAGACGCTGAGCTTCATACCTGCCGACGGCAAGGAAGTGGCGATCGAGCCTGCTTCGCCGACGGCGGAAGACGGGAACCCCGGCCCGGCCGCCGAAGGCGTGAGGCAGTTTGCCGGAACGCTCGGTCAGTACGGTGAACTCGTTCTGCGCTCCGGGCGCAGCGAGGTCGCGCGCTGGACCTTCGCGGTCACGCCGGATACGCCGCCGACCATTCGCTTTGCAGGCGAGCCGAAGCGGGCCGCCAATGGCACGCTCGAACTGCAATACGAGATCGAGGACGATTACGGCGCGGCCTCCGCAGCAGTCGAGTTCAGGCGGGCCGAGCTGCCGGCAGCCGGTGCGCGTCCGCTCTATGACGAGCCGGAAATGGCGCTGAACCTGCCCCGGCGCGGCTCGAAAGCCAATACGGCGAAAACCTCGAAGAACCTCACCGAGCATGTCTGGGCCGGCCTGCCCGTCACGCTGACGCTGGCTGCCACCGACGACGCCGGACAGACAGGGCGCAGCGAGACCGTCACCATGGCGATGCCGGAAAGGACCTTCACCAATCCTCTGGCCCTTGCGGTGATCGAGCAGCGCCGGCTGCTTGGCCTCGACGCCAATGCGAAGCAGCGCGTGCTCGACCTGATGGATGCCGTGACCCTGCGCCCCGAGGACACGTTCGACAGCCCGACTGCCTATCTGGGCCTGATGAGCGCGCGCAGCCGGCTCCGGCTGGCGTCCGGCGACGATCAGCTTCGCGACGTGGTCTCCTATCTGTGGCAGGTGGCGCTCGGCATCGAGGACGGCAGCCTTTCGGATGCGGAACAGCGCCTGCGGCAGGCGCAGCAGGCCTTGCAGGATGCGCTGCAAAACGGAGCATCGGATGAGGAAATATCACGGCTGATGCAGGAACTGCGTCAGGCCATGAATGATTTCCTGCGCGAATTCGCCCAGCGCAACCAGAACCAGAACAATGCGCGGGCGCCGCAGAACGGGCAGGAGATGCGCCAAAGCGATCTCGACCGCATGATGGATCAGATCGAGAATCTGGCCCGCTCCGGCAACAGCGAACAGGCGCAGGAACTGCTGTCCCAGCTTCAGGAGATGATGAACAACCTCCAGATGGCCCAACCCGGCCAGCAGGGTCAGGGCCAGCAGGGCGACGAGTTCAGCCAGCAGATGAACAAGCTGGGCGAGATCATGCGCCGCCAGCAGGAGATGATGAACGAGACGTTCCGCATGGACCAGATGCAGCGCGGCGACAATGGCCGGATGGGAGACGACCAGCAGGAAGGGCTGGACGGCAACCAGAACCAGCAGGGACAGGGCGGCATGACGCCCGGGGAACTGGCTGACGCGCTCAGGCAGTTGCAGGAGGGGCAGGGCCAGCTCCAGAAAGACCTCCAACAGCTCGGCAAGGACCTCGAAGGCATGGGCATGCAGCCCAATGAAGGGCTTGGGCAGGCCGACAAATCCATGGGTCAGGCCGGCGAATCCCTCGGCGAAGGCGAAGGCGACCGGGCCGTAGGCCATCAGGGCCGGGCGCTGGAAGCCCTGCGTCAGGGCGCGCGCGACATGATGCAGCAATTGCAGGCCATGCAGGGCGAAGACGGCCAGCAGGGGCAGGGACGGCGCCAGCAAAGTGCGGACCGCGATCCGCTTGGACGGCCGCGCGGCACGCAGGGGCCGGACTTCGGCAATTCGGTGAAGGTGCCGGACGAGATCGACGTTCAGCGCGCCCGTGAAATCCTCGACGCCATCCGCAAGCGGCTCGGAGAAGCGATGTCTCCGGAGGTCGAGCGCAGCTATCTGGAAAGATTGCTGGAACTGAAGTGATCAGGCGGCGCGGGTCAGCTCGACGCAAAGCGCTGCTTCGACCCGGCTGCGGATTTCCGCCAGCGAAAACGGCTTGTTGACGACATCGATGATGACGCTGCTGAGGTCGTCGGCTCGCTCGCGCTGGTCGGCATAGCCGGTCATCAGCAGGATGCGAAGGCCGGGACAGGCCCGGGCAGCACACATCGCCATTTCGATGCCGTCCATCTCCGGCATGCGGATATCGGACACGACGAGATCGTAATCGCTGTCGGCAGCGCAGATCATGTCCAGTCCCTGCGCCCCATCTGCGGCGACATGAATCTGGTGCCCGGCGCGTTCCAGCGCACGGGAGACGAACATACGGACGGACTCATCGTCCTCAACGATCAGAAGCTTTGCCATGGGCAGGACTCTGACCACCAAAAGTTAATTTTGCCGAATCCGGCATGGTAAGAAAAAGGTTACGCGTCGCCCTTCACGATTCCGACGAAAGGCAGTTCGCGGAAAGCGTGGCCGACATCCATTCCGTAACCGACGACGAAGTGGTCAGGACAGTCGAAGCCGACATAATCGGCTTCCAGATCGATCTGGCGGCGCATGCGCTTGTCGAGCAGAACGGCGAGCGAACAGCTCTTCGCGCCGCGCGACAGCATCAGGTTGCGCGCGAATTGCAGCGTCTTGCCGGACTCCAGAATATCGTCGATCAGCAGCACGTCGCGCCCGGCAACTTCATTGTCGATGTCGCGCAGAACGCGCACCTGACCGCTTTCCGTGCCCGCGCCATAGGAGGAGATGAAGATGAACTCCACCTCCGGGGCGAGCCCCGCATCATGCATGGCGCGAATCAGATCGGCGGCGAAGATGAAGGACCCCTTCAGGATCGAAATCACCAGAAGGTCGTTGTATTCGCGACCCGCTATGTCCTTGGCGAGCTCAAGGTTGCGGCGGGCGATCGCCGAAGCCGAGAACAGGACTTCAATGTCCTTGCCGCGCACGATTGGCATTTGGCGATACTCCCGCTGGGTGCTTTCTGGCTCTGTACTATCCGGTAAAGGCCACGGATACGGATTTCACTCCGCTTCTAGGCACCTCGACCCGCCCGGAAAAGCTGAATCTTTCGCCCGGGGCCAGCGAGCGCCCGGATGTCCCCAGCCTGTAGCGGGTGATGCGCCCGTCCTCGCCGGTGACGCGGATCTCCAGCGGCGGCACTTCCGTAGCACCTGCACCGTCATTTCCTGCTTCGCCATCGACGAGGAGAAGCGGCCGGGCACCCGAATCATCGACCCTTGACGTGACGGCGGAGATCGAAAGTGCTGTCTGCGGCGCATCACTGAACATCTCCATGTCCATGACCAGCGCATGCCCGCCGCCGATCCAGAATGCGGTGCCGGCGATCAGAATTCCCGCCAGCCAGAACGCCGGCCCGCCACGCGTGGAAAAGGGTCGGGCATGCGATTGCCTGTCCTTGCGCAGCACCGCCATACCCTGCATTTGCGCGGGTTGCAGCCCGGTGGCCGCGCTGCAGTCCTTCGCGGTGGCATCATGATGAGGGGCGCGGTGAGGCTGGTCGGACAAGGTGACGAAATCGGCATCCACGATGTCGTGCGAAAGCCCCCCCGGCAGAGGGCGCATGCCTCGCGCGTCACCTTCGTCCGGGCCGGTCATGATTTCGCCGGAAACCGGTCGTGCCATCGTCTGGGCGGCCATGCTGGTCCCCGTTCGCACTCTCGTTTTCTTCTGGTAGACGAAGAATGGTTAATGCTTCGCGACCCGAAGCCACAGACGGGTAGGGATTGTGCCGGAATTTAACTTGCTGTTAACCACGCCTGACGATTTTCGCCGTGAGGAAACGGTCGGTGCTTCGCCCGTTCAGCATTCAGGTCGTTCAACGTGATCCGCTTCGAAAATGTCGGCCTGCGCTATGGCATGGGTCCGGAAATTCTCCGCGATATCTCCCTGCACATACCGGCGGGGTCCTTCCAGTTTCTGAGCGGGCCTTCCGGTGCCGGCAAGACCACGCTTTTGCGCCTTCTGTTCATGTCGCTGCGGCCGACGCGCGGGCTCATCACCATCTTCGGCAAGGACCGCGCCCGCATCTCGCGCGCCGAACTGCCGCTACTGCGCCGCCGCATCGGTATCGTTTTCCAGGACTTCCGCCTGCTCGACCACATGACCACTTATGAAAATGTGGCCCTGCCGCTGCGCGTGCGCGGCCGCGAGGAAGCCAGCTACCGCACCGATGTGATCGAATTGCTGAAATGGGTGGGTCTGGGCGAGCGCATGCATGTGCTGCCGCCGGTGCTGTCGGGTGGCGAGAAGCAGCGCGCGGCGATCGCGCGCGCGCTCATCGAGCAGCCCGAAATCCTGCTTGCCGATGAGCCGACCGGCAATGTCGACCCCCAGCTTGCCCGCCGACTGCTCAGGCTGTTCATCGAGCTGAACCGGCTGGGCACAGCCGTGGTCATAGCCACTCATGATCTGGCGCTGATGGATCAGGTCGATGCCCGCCGCCTGATTCTCGCCAATGGAAGGCTGGACATCTATGATTAACGCTCCTCAGCCTCGGCCGGATGAAGAAGAAGGATTCGAGCGCCCCGCGCCGCCCGAGCGCGCGCCGCGCAAGACCGCACCCATCGTACCGGCGCAGAACATTGCCGGCCGCGCGCTCGTCGTGGTCATCGCCATCATGACTTTCCTGTCCTGCGTCACCTTCGGTGCGGTCACGCTGGTGCGCGATACGGCATCGGTGTGGGAAAACCAGATCTCGCGTGAGGCGACGATCCAGATCAAGCCCGCTGAGGGCCTCGACATGGAGATCGCACTTGCCACCGCCGCCGGCCTCGCCACCGAATTCGATGGCGTGAAAGGCACGCGCATCATCGACAGTGCCGCCACCATGCGCCTGCTGGAGCCATGGCTGGGGTCGGGCTTCGACATCGGGCGGCTTCCGGTGCCGCGCCTCATCATCGTCACCATCAACGAGGACAGCCCGCCCGATTTCAAGGACATGCGCGAGGCCATCACAACCGCCGTGCCCAGCGCCACGCTGGACGATCACCGCACATGGGTCGACCGGCTCGTCGCCATGGCTCATACGACGGTGACCATCGGCATTGCCGTGCTTGGTCTGATGCTGTCGGCAACGGTGATGACCGTTGTTTTCGCCACACGCGGCGCCATGGCCGGCAACGGTCACATCATCGAGGTTCTGCACTTCGTCGGCGCAGAGGCGCAGTTCATCGCGCGCCAGTTCCGCACCCGCTTCCTGTTCACCGGCATGAAGGGCGCTGCGGCCGGCGGGGTCGCGGCCATCGTCGTCTTCATCCTGTTCTCATGGTGGTCTTCGCGCAACATGGCCACGCCGCAGGGCGATCAGGCCGCAGCCCTGTTCGGCAATTTCGCCATCGGCTCTGCCGGCTATCTGGGCGTTCTGATGATGGTCATCGTTATCGGCGCGCTTACGGCAGCCACCTCTCATGCCACGGTCGTCGCCTATCTCAGCGACCTCGAAGGAGGACAGACGGATGGCGGCTGAGGAAGATCACAAACCGAAATAATCGGTAATGCAATGTGTGACGGTGGCTCCGTCAAAGCGCGCGAATCACGGTTTACCATACAGGCATGATTGGGAAGGAACTGGGTGTGATGGCCGATATGGTGCCAGCATCGCGCATAGGCGCGCGGGGTCGCGTGCGCCATGCCGTGCGCATTGCGGCCATACTCATGCTTGGTTTCGCGACCTGTTTTCTGGCCGGCTTTGGCTGGTTTTCAAGCCATGTCAGCCGCCTCAGCACACCGGCCGACCCGCAGGCAGCCGACGCCATCATCGTTCTCACCGGTGGCCAGGCACGCCTCGATGCGGCGATGGCGCTGCTCGCATCCGGTAAGGGGGAGCGGCTACTGATCAGCGGGGTTCACCCTGCCGCGAGCCGCAAGCAGCTTCAGATTGCCATGGGTGGCGACAGCGCCCTGTTCGACTGCTGCGTCGACATCGACCGCGCCGCGCTTGATACGATCGGCAATGCCGAGGAAAGCGCCAAATGGGTCGAGGAGCATGGCTATGGCAGCATCATCATCGTAACCAACAACTACCATATGCCGCGCAGCCTTCTGGAAATGGGGCGCCTGCTGCGCGATGCCCGGCTGGAGCCTTATCCGGTCGTGAACTCCAAGCTCGATGATGGCCGCTGGCTGGTGAAGCCACAGGCGCTCAGGGTGCTGTTCACGGAATACAACAAGTATCTGGTCGCGCTGGTGCGCAGCGTGCTGCCATTGCGGCTGCAGCATGGCGGCTTGTCGCTGGCGGATGCTTCCCTGAAGGAATGACCTGAGCCTCTGCTGGCTGTTTCCTTTTTCTGCGCAGCTGGTGTAACGAAGGCGCCTGTTTCCGCGCATTCATGCAGGTGCGGGCGCGAGGGCACCATCTTGCCTTTCCCGAACTGCTCAGATTACGGGCTTGCTCCGCCTATGCTTCAACTTCGCTCGCTGGCTTTCAATGCCGCCTTCTATGCCAGCCTGATCTTCCAGATGTTCTTCTGGGCGCCGTTCTATTTTCTGGCGCCGCGCCACAGAGCCTGGCTGGTGCCGAGGTTCTGGTCGCGTTCGAGCATGTGGCTCTACGAAAAGATCGCGCACACGCGCAGCGAGATCACCGGACAGGAGAACCTGCCGGAAGGGTCCTTCATTCTGGCCCCCAAACACCAGTCCTTCTGGGACACGATCGCGTTCTTTCCCTATCTGAAAGACCCGATCTACATTCTCAAGCGCGAGCTGATGTGGATTCCCTTCTTCGGCTGGTATCTGCTCAAGATGCGCATGATCCCGGTCAACCGCGGCAGCCGCGCCAAGGCGCTCAAGGCGGTGTCCAGGGCAACGAAAGCCGAAATGGAGCGCAATCCGCGCCAGCTTATCATCTATCCCGAAGGCACAAGGCGCGCGCCGGGCGACACGCCGAACTACAAATGGGGCATCGTCGAGCTCTACACCCAGCTTGGCGTTCCGGTCGTACCCGTCGCCCATGTGGCCGGGCTCTACTGGCCGCGCCGCAAATTCCTGCGCTTTCCCGGAACCATCAAGGGGCGTTTCCTCAAGCCCATTCCGCCGGGGCTCGACCGGGACGAATTCATGCGCCGCCTGATTACCGAGACGGAAGCGGCCTGCGATGAACTGCTCATCGAGGCAGCCACGGCACCAAATGCGCCGCCCCTGCCGCCAACGGCCGTCAAACGGCTGAAGGAACTCGGCGTTACAATCCCCTGATTAAAAAAGAGGCGCAGCCGAAGCCGCGCCCCTTCCAGAGGCATCTCGCATAAGCGCAGACCGCTCAGAGCCTGACGGTGCGCAATCTCAGCGCATTGGCGATTACCGAGACCGACGACAGGCTCATGGCGGCTGCGGCCAGCATCGGCGACAGCAGCGTGCCGGTGACCGGATAAAGCACGCCGGCTGCCACCGGAACGCCGAGCGCGTTGTAGAGGAAGGCGAAGAACAGGTTCTGCCTGATGTTCGACAGCGTCTTCTCAGCCAGATGGCGCGCCCGCACGATGCCGGTGAGGTCGCCCTTGACCAGCGTGATGCCGGCACTTTCCAGCGCCACGTCGGCGCCGGTGCCCATGGCGATGCCGACATCGGCGGCGGCAAGGGCCGGCGCATCGTTGATGCCATCGCCGGCCATGGCCACGACCGCGCCCCTGCCCTTCAGCTCCGCCACCAGATCGGCCTTGGCCTGCGGCAGCATGCCGGCGCGGATTTCGGAGATGCCGAGCTTTGCGGCGATCGCCTTTGCCGTGCGCTCATTGTCACCCGTGGCCATGACGATGCGCATGCCGGAGCGGGTCAACTCGCGCAGCGCCTCGGCGGCGGTCGGCTTGATCGGGTCGGAGACGGCAACCACACCGGCCGGCTTGCCGTCCACGGCGACGAGGATGGCCGAGCGGCCGTTTTCGCGCAGCACATCGGCATGCTGCGAGATCAGGGCCGCATCGATGCCATGCTCCTGCATGAACAGCGCGTTGCCGAGCACCAGCCTGCGCCCGTCGACCGTACCGGAAACGCCCTTGCCGTTGACCGCCTCGAAATCGCCGGCGGCCGGAATGGCCAGACCGCGTGCCTTTGCACCGGCAACGATGGCCTCGGCCAGCGGGTGTTCGGATCCCTGCTCGATGGAAGCCGCCAGCGCCAGCACCTCGTTTTCGTCAAAGCCTTTTTCGGCGCGCACGTCGCTCAGTTCCGGCCTGCCTTCCGTCAGCGTGCCGGTCTTGTCGACGATAAGCGTGTCGACTTCCGCCAGCCGCTCAAGTGCCGCCGCCTCGCGGATCAGCACGCCGGCCTGCGCGCCGCGCCCCGTGGCGGTCATGATCGACATCGGCGTCGCCAGACCGAGCGCGCAGGGGCAGGCGATGATGAGCACCGACACCGCCGAGACGATGGCGTAGACGAGGCGCGGCTCGGGGCCGAACACCATCCATGCGGCGAAGGCCAGAATGGCGATCAGAACCACCGTCGGCACGAACCAGCCGGATACGCGGTCGGCGAGGCTCTGGATCGGCGCGCGGCTGCGCTGCGCCTTGGCGACCAGTTCCACGATGCGCGACAGCGTCGTCTCCGACCCCACCTTCTCGGCGTGCATGACCAGCGTGCCGTTGCGGTTCAGCGTGCCGCCGATGAGGCTGTCGCCTTCGCCCTTCTCGACGGGAATCGGCTCGCCGGTGATCATCGATTCGTCGATGGTCGAGCGGCCCTGCTCGACGATGCCGTCGACCGGAACCGCCTCACCCGGACGGATGCGCAGGCGCTCGCCGGCCTTCACCTCTGCCAGCGGCACGTCTTGTTCAGAACCGTCGGCGTTCACCCGCCTTGCGGTCTTGGGTGCCAGATCGAGCAGGGCGCGAATGGCCGAACCGGTCTTCTCACGCGCCTTCAGTTCCAGAACCTGCCCGAGGAAGACCAGCGCGATGATGACGGCGGATGCCTCGAAATAGACCGGCACCGCGTCGCCATGGCCGCGCACCTCATGTGGGAACAGATCCGGGAACAGCATCGCCACGACGCTGTAGAGATAGGCAGCCGAAACGCCGATCGAGATCAGCGTCCACATGTTGGGGCTGCGGTTGCGGATCGACGCCCACCCGCGCCTGAAGAAAGGATAGGCCGCCCACAGCACGACCGGTGTCGCCAGCGCGAACTCTGCCCACACGGCAACCCTTTCGCCAAGCCAGTCGCGCACCGGCAGGCCGATCATCGGGCCCATCGAGATGATCATCAGCGGAATGGCCAGCGACAGGCTGACCCAGAAACGCCGCGTGAAATCGATGAGCTCCGGATTCGGCCCCTCGTTGCCGGTCGGCACGCCCATGGGCTCCAGCGCCATGCCGCAGATCGGGCAATCGCCGGGCTCGTCGCGGATGATCTCGGGGTCCATTGGGCAGGTGTATCTGGTGCCTTGCGGCATCGGCTCTGGCGCCGGGCGATCGCCCAGATATTTTTCGGGCTCCGCCTCGAATTTCTCCAGGCAGCGCGCCGAGCAGAAATAGTATTTCTCGCCCTGATGGCGCAGGAAATGGCGGGCGCTGGCGCGGTCCACATTCATGCCGCAGACGGGGTCTTTCGCGGTCAGGTAGCTTTCGGGATCGGCGGCGAATTTGGTGCGGCAGCCTTCACAGCAGAAATGATAGGTATGGCCTGCATGTTCATGGCTGGGCTTGCCCGCCTGAGGGTCCACCGTCATGCCGCAGACAGGATCGCGCACGACCGTTTGCGTCTGCGCCGGTGCGGATCCCGAGCAGCAGGAGCCGCCCTTCTTATGGACGTGATCGCCATGATTGTGGCTGTGATTATGCGTGTGGTCGGAATGTGCCATGACCGCCTCTTTCAACTGCTTTGGCCTGAGATAGGGCTTCCAGTGACTGGAAGGTCAAGAGCTATATGCCGATGCCGGAACCTTGCAGGCAAAACCATACCGTTGCAGCATAAAACAGGATATAGGACGCTTCTCCCTAAGCTGAAGGATAGCCGGCACGCATGGCAAAGATCGCGCTCAGGCTGGACGAACTCATAGATGGCGCGGCATTGCGCGACCAGCTGTCGGCGCTGGCCGGCAAGGGCACGGCGAATTCCTCCGACACCCGCAATGCGGTGCTTGCCCTGCTCAAGCAGCAACGACAGGAAGGCCTGCGCATCGCCGAGGAGATGCTGCGCGAGGACGGCAGCGGCACGGCGTGCGCAGAACGGCTCTCCCATGTCATGGACGAGATCGTGCGGGCGCTCTACGATTTCACCGCGAGCCGCGTCTACCCGGCCGACAATCCCTCGACGGCCGAGCGCATGGCGGTGGTTGCGGTGGGCGGCTATGGCCGCGGAACTCTGGCGCCCGGCTCCGACATCGACCTGTTGTTCCTGCTGCCCTACAAGCAGACGCCGTGGAGCGAGCAGATCGCCGAATACATGCTCTACATGCTGTGGGACATGCGGCTGAAGGTCGGCCACGCCACCCGCAACATCGATGAGTGCATCCGCCTCTCCCTGTCCGACATGACGATCCGCACCGCGCTTCTGGAAAGCCGGTTCCTGTGCGGCGACGAGGCGCTGAGCCGCGAGATGGTGGAGCGGTTCGACCGCGAGGTGGTGGCCACGACAGGCGCCGAGTTCGCGCAGGCCAAGCTGGCCGAGCGCGACGTGCGCCACGCCAAGTCCGGCGAAAGTCGCTATCTGGTCGAGCCCAACGTCAAGGACGGCAAGGGCGGCCTGCGCGACCTGCACACGCTGTTCTGGATCGGCAAATATTACTACCGTGTGCGCAGTGGCGCAGAGCTGGTGGGCAAGGGCGTGTTCACGCAGGGCGAATACCGGCAGTTCCTCAAGTCGGAGGATTTCCTGTGGGCGGTGCGCTGCCACATGCATTTCCTCACCGGCAAGGCGGAGGAGC
Organism: Aquamicrobium sp. YD-1-mutant5; assembly: GCF_059509755.1. Lineage (NCBI taxonomy): Bacteria > Pseudomonadati > Pseudomonadota > Alphaproteobacteria > Hyphomicrobiales > Phyllobacteriaceae > Aquamicrobium > Aquamicrobium sp. YD-1-mutant5. The sequence goes on along the minus strand of NZ_JCAKKP010000004.1, from coordinate 145,820 downwards.
GCCTGCATTTCGACATTCAGCGCGATATCGCCGAGCGCCTCGGCTACACCAGCCATCCCGGCCTGTCGGCTGTCGAGCGCTTCATGAAGCACTATTTCCTCATCGCCAAGGATGTCGGAAACCTCACCCGCATTTTCTGCGCCGGGCTGGAGGAGGAGCAGGCCAAGCAGGTTCCCGGCATGGCCGGCATGCTCACCGGCTTCACGCGCCGGCGGCGCAAGCTGGCCGGCACCAGCGATTTCGTGGTCGACAACCACCGCCTCAACGTGGCCGACGACAAGGTGTTCGCGCGCGATCCGGTCAATCTGCTGCGCCTGTTCTGGTTTGCCGACCGCCACGGGCTGGAATTCCACCCGGATGCGCTGAAACTGGTGACGCGCTCGCTGCGGCTGGTCGACAAGACGCTCCGCCGCAACCCGGAAGCCAACCGGCTGTTTCTCGACATCCTCACCTCGGACCGGCATGCCGAGCTCAATCTCAGGCGCATGAACGAGGCCGGGCTGCTCGGCCGGCTGATCCCCGATTTCGGCAAGATCGTCGCCATGATGCAGTTCAACATGTACCACCACTATACGGTGGACGAGCATCTGATCCGCTGCGTCGGCATTCTGGCGCAGATCGAAAGCGGCGCTGGCGAGAAGGCGCATCCGCTGTCGCATTCGCTCATGCCGGAACTGGCCAAGAACCGCGACGCGCTTTATGTGACGGTGCTGCTGCACGACATCGCCAAGGGTCGCCCGGAGGACCATTCGACCGCCGGCGCGCGCATCGCACGGCGCATCTGCCCCCATATGGGCCTGTCGAAAAGCGACACCGAAACGGTTGCCTGGCTGGTGGAGCACCACCTTTTGATGTCGATGACCGCGCAGACGCGCGACCTCAACGACCGCAAGACGATCGAGGATTTCGCCGCAATCGTGCAGTCGGTGGAACGGCTGAAGCTGCTTCTTATCCTGACCGTCTGCGACATTCGCGGGGTGGGTCCCGGCGTCTGGAACGGCTGGAAGGGACAGCTTCTTCGCACCCTCTATTACGAGACGGAACTGCTGCTTACCGGTGGCTTCTCGGAAATGTCGCGTTCGCAGCGCACGGCTGACGCACGTGCCGAGCTGATCAAGGCGCTGGACGGATGGACCGAGGACGAGAAGGTTGCCTATGTTGGCCTTCTTTATCCGAACTATCTGCTTACCGTTGCTCTGGCCGATCAGCTTCGCCATGCGAAATTCGTGCGCGAGGCCGATGCTGCCGGCCGCAAGCTCGACACCATGGTGCGCACCCATGAATTCGAGGCCGTGACCGAGATCACGGTGCTGGCGCAGGACCATCCCCGCCTGCTTTCGGTGATTGCAGGCGCATGCGCCGCCGCCGGCGCCAACATCGTCGATGCCCAGATATTCACCACAGCCGACGGGCGCGCGCTCGACACCATATTGATCAGCCGCGAGTTCGAACTGGACGAGGATGAGCGCCGCCGCGCCGAACGCGTCGGCAAGCTGATCGAGGATGTGCTGTCGGGCCGCAGCTGGCTGCCGGAGGTGATCGCAAAGCGCAGCAAGGCCAAACGCAGCGCCAAGGCCTTCCGCATCACGCCGCGCGCCGAAATCCGCAACACGCTCTCGCACCGGTTTTCGGTGATCGAGGTCAAGGGTCTCGACCGGCCCGGCCTGCTGTCGGAAATCACCGGCGCGCTATCGGACCTTTCGCTCGACATCGCATCGGCCCATATCACCACCTTCGGCGAGAAAGTGATCGACACCTTCTATGTGACCGACCTGACCGGGCAGAAGGTGGAAAACCCGGCGCGCATCGCGGCAATCAGCAAGCGGCTGGTCGAGGTGCTGAAGGGAAACGGGCTCACCGAGCTTTACAAAGCCCGCTCGGCGGCGGAATAGGCAGGCATGAATTTGCAGCTTCCCGTCCCTGCCCGCTCCGGGGCAAGACATCGTCCCGCAGCCTGCGCTCCCCCCGCCTGTCCGATGGTGGTCCGGCGCCAGCCGACCTCTGACGCAATGGCCGGCTCGCCTCGCAAACACAGCCGCCTTGCAGGAGCATCGGTCCAGTGAGCCTTGTCAGGAAATTCGCAACCGTCGCTTCCGGCACATTGATGAGCCGCATTTTGGGCTTCGCCCGCGAGATGCTGATGGCGGCAGCCCTCGGCACCGGGCCGGTGGCCGGCGCCTTCTACGCCGCTTTCCAGTTCCCCAACACCTTCCGGCGCCTGTTTGCCGAAGGGGCGTTCAACAGCGCTTTCGTGCCGCTGTTCGCCAAGGAGATCGAAGCCGGCGGCATCGACGGCGCGCGCCGCTTCTCCGAAGAGGTGTTCGGCGTGCTGTTCTCGGTGCTGACCGGCCTGACCATCCTCATGGAACTGGCCATGCCGCTTCTGGTGCGCACCATCATCGCGCCGGGCTTCTACAGCGACCCGCAGAAATACGAACTGACCGTGGCACTCGCCACCATCATGTTCCCTTACCTGATGTGCATGTCGCTGGCGGCGATGATGGCGGGGATGCTGAATTCGCTGCGCCGCTATTTCGCGGCCGCCGTGGCGCCCGTTTTCCTCAACATCATCCTCATCGGCGTGCTCGGCCATGCCTGGTACACCGGCGCCGATGGTCTCAGCACCGGCTATGCCATGGCCTGGGGCGTGATGGCGGCCGGCGTCGTGCAGCTTGCCATCGTATGGATCGCAGCGCGGCGCGCCGGCATTTCCATCGGCTTCAGATGGCCGCGCATGACGCCCAATGTGAAGCGCCTTCTGTGGCTGGCGCTGCCGGCGGCGATCACCGGCGGCATCACCCAGATCAACACGCTGATCGGCACGGCAATCGCCTCGGGACAGGACAAGGCCGTGCCTGCCCTCGCGCAGGCCGACCGCTTCTACCAGCTTCCGCTCGGCGTCGTCGGCATAGCCGTCGCCATCGTGCTTCTGCCCGAGTTGGCGCGGGCGCTGAAGTCCGGCAATCTGGTCGAGGCCGCCAGCCTCCAGAACCGCTCCGTCGAATTCGTGCTGTTCCTGACCCTCCCGGCAACCGCCGCCCTGCTTGCCATTTCCGAGCCGATCGTCAGGGTGCTTTACGAGCGCGGCGCCTTCACCGCCGACGACACGCTGCTGGTGTCCTCGATCCTCGCCGTCTTCGGGCTCGGCCTGCCTGCCTTCGTGCTGATCAAGGCGTTCACGCCGGGCTATTTTGCGCGGGAAGACACGAAGACACCGATGGTGTTCGCCGCGATTTCGGTGGCGATCAACATCACCATCGCGCTCAGCCTGTTCCCGTTCATGGGTGCGCCCGGCATTGCGGTTGCCTCCGTCGTCGCCGGCTGGGTCAATGCCACCATGCTGCTTGTCGTGCTGGTGCGGCGCGGACACTGGGGTCATGACGCGCCGCTGATGAAGCGCATTCCACGCCTCGTCCTGTCGTCGGCGCTGATGGGAGCGGCCCTTTATGGCGCGGCCAGATGGCTTGCGCCATGGCTAGCCTCATCCGCTTCGCTGCTGTCGCAGACCGGAACTCTGGCCCTGCTGTGCGGCGGCGGCGCGATCGTGTACTTCGCACTGGCCTTCGCCACCGGTGGCGCCGACATCGCCATGATCCGCCGCAACATCAGGCGTGGCGATGCCCCACCGGCACCCATCGAAGAGTGAAGGCCCCGCAGACGATGCCCCCTTGATTGTGCAGGGGGCTTCGTTCATAAGCCCGCCTCGTTGAGCCTCGTCATGCGGGGTTTCCACATGCATGATTCCACCGTCCAGCCGGGCGCTTCCGGGTCATGCCCGAACGGCCCTCCACAAGCCAGGGAGACATCATGACCACCTTCAAGCCGCTCGTTTTTTCCGGTGTCCAGCCAACCGGCAATCTGCATCTCGGCAATTATCTCGGCGCCATCCGCAAATTCGTGGCGTTGCAGGACAGCAACGACTGCATCTACTGCGTCGTCGACCTGCACTCCATCACGGCGCAACTCGTGCATGACGATCTCGCTTCCCAGACGCGCTCGATCACGGCCGCCTTTCTCGCCGCCGGCATCGATCCGAAGAAGCACATCGTCTTCAACCAGTCGCGCGTCATGCAGCATGCCGAGCTTGCTTGGATCTTCAACTGCGTGGCGCGCATCGGCTGGATGAACCGCATGACGCAGTTCAAGGACAAGGCCGGCAAGGACCGCGAGAACGCCTCGCTCGGCCTGCTTGCCTATCCGAGCCTGATGGCGGCCGACATTCTGGTCTACCGCGCCACCCACGTTCCGGTCGGTGACGACCAGAAGCAGCATCTGGAACTGACCCGCGACATCGCCCAGAAGTTCAACAACGATTTCTCCGCACGCATCGCCGAGCTTGGGCTGGGCGTGGAGATGCAGATGGGCGACGAGACCGTCAACGGCTTCTTCCCGCTTACCGAGCCGATCATCGGCGGCCCGGCGGCCCGCGTCATGTCGCTGCGCGACGGCTCCAAGAAGATGTCGAAGTCGGACCCCTCCGACCTGTCGCGCATCAACCTGACCGACGACGCCGACACGCTGTCGAAGAAGATCAAGAAGGCCAAGACCGATCCTGAGGCCCTGCCGGGCGAAGTGGACGGCCTGGCCGGCCGCCCCGAAGCCGACAATCTCGTCGGCATCTATGCCGGCCTTGCCGACACGACGCGCGAAGCGGTGCTGAAGGAATTCGGCGGCCAGCAATTCTCGGTGTTCAAGCCCGCCCTTGCCGATCTGGCGGTTCACAAGCTGGCGCCGGTTGCCGACGAAATGCGGCGGCTGATCGCCGATCCCGGCCATATCGACGCCGTGCTGCGCGACGGCGGCGAGCGGGCCGGCGCCATCGCCGAAGAGACCATGCATTCGGTACGCGACATCATCGGTCTTCTGCAGGACTGACGTTTCGTCACTGCCGGACATCTTGCCGCCGGCTTCGGCCGGTGGCAGATTGCGCCGGTTCAAAGCCAGCAAGGCGGATCACGCATATGGTATCCAAACGTCTCTCCCGCGAGGCCGGCCATCGACGCAAGTTTCTGGCGATTGTCGACGACACGTCCGAATCCGAACGGGCCGTCACCTATGCGTCCATCCGCATGCAAAGCACCAATGGCGTTCTGGTGCTGCTCTATGTGATCGACACCGAAGATTTCCAGCATTTCCTCGGCGTTGAGAAGATCATGCGCGAGGAAGCGACCGCCAACGCCCATGCGGCCCTTGATGCGCAGGCCGCGCGCATCCGCCAGAAATACGGCATCGAGCCCGAGTTGGTTGTACGCGAGGGCGACCGGATCGAGGAAATTCACAAGCTGATCGAGGAAGATCAGGACATCGCCATCCTGGTTCTGGCTGCAGGCTCGGGCAAGGAAGGCCCCGGCCCGCTCGTCGCCTCCGTGGTCGGCAAGGGCGCGGCATTCCCCATTCCCGTGACCATCATTCCCCAGACCCTTTCCGACGAGGATATCGAAAGCCTCGCCTGAGACCAATCGTCCGGCGGCAAGGGCATGTCTTGAACCGCGCCGGCTGCGGGTTTATCTGTAGGGAAGGAATTTCCCGAAGCGTATCGCGATCTTTCACAATCGCTCCCTGCGCTTCGAGTTTTGTTTTTACGCATGTCATTGTTCCGAAACCGGTTCCCCACTTCGGGCGACATGCTTTACGGCCGATATCGGCCATGGAGACGGCCATGTTCATCCAGACCGAGGCGACCCCGAACCCCGCCACGCTGAAATTCCTCCCCGGGCGCGAGGTTCTGCGCGAAGGCTCCGCCGATTTCCGCGACGCCGAAACGGCGCGCCAGTCCTCGCCGCTGGCCGGTCGGCTGTTCGATATTCCCGGCATCACAGGCGTCTTCTTCGGCTATGACTTCATCACCGTCTCCAAGGAAGGAGCCGACTGGCAGCATCTGAAGCCTGCCGTGCTCGGCACCATCATGGAACACTTCATGTCGAACCAGCCGGTCATGGCCGGCGCCGGCCCTGCTCCCGAAAGCAGCGAGACCGAGGAGTTCTACGACAAGGAAGATGAGGAGATCGTCCTCACCATCAAGGAGCTGCTCGACACGCGCGTGCGGCCGGCTGTCGCTCAGGACGGCGGAGACATCACCTTCCGTGGCTACGAGAACGGCGTCGTCTTCCTGCACATGAAGGGAGCCTGCGCCGGCTGTCCCTCGTCCACCGCGACACTGAAGCATGGCATCCAGAACCTGCTGCGCCATTTCGTTCCGGAAGTGCAGCAGGTCGAGCAGATCGCCTGATCTGCATCTTCGCCTTCAGATCATAGGACAACAAAAAACCGGGCTTCTGGCCCGGTTCTTCGTCGGGGACGTCCGTGTTGCCTGGACGGTCCGCATAAAAACTTTCACGCCCTGCCTGCCGGGCGCTTGCACTGCATCTCTACAGCACCACCACCTTGGCACCTTTTTCGGTACGCTCATAGAGGTCGATGATATCCTGATTCATGAGGCGAATGCAGCCGGATGACATCGCCTTGCCGATCGAGGCCCACTCCGGGGTGCCATGCAGACGGTAGCCGGTGTCGCCGCCCTTGTTGTAAAGGTAAAGCGCACGCGCCCCGAGCGGATTGCCGAGGCCGGGCTTCATTCCGTTGGCATGTTTCGCCAGTTCCGGCTGACGCTTGATCATCGCCGCCGGCGGCGTCCATGTCGGCCATTCGCGCTTCAAGGCAACGCGGGCGGTGCCGCGCCATTCGAAACCTTCGCGGCCAACACCGATGCCATAGCGCATGGCCTTGCCGTTTTCCTGAACGAGATAAAGGAACTTGTTGCTGGTATCGACGATGATGGTCCCCGGCGCTTCACTGGTGTCGTAACGCACGATCTGGCGGTGATATTTCCGGTCCACCTTTTCGATGGGAATGCGCGGCAGGCTGTAACCCGCATCACTGACCGCGCCGTAGCTGCTTGTGAACATCGGCATCGGGCCGATGGTGCTGCACCCTGCTACGGATGCACTGAGCGCAAGGACCGCAAGTATCGTTCTGAACCGCATCGACTGAACCTGCCTCCCGATTGTTCTTGTGAAGCCGATTCGGCTCGCGCAGTATTGATGACGGCTTTTCTTTGCCTGCCAAGCAAGCAGCTCCTATATGACGGCTGTTGATCGCGCGTAAGCTGCATACTGTTGCCATATCGCAACAGTATGTGGCCTGAACATCACATCTGATCAGAACTCCGAAAGGTCTTCATCCATGAATGTCGGAGATGCCGCCCGCCGTACCGGGCTTCCCGCCAAGACGATCCGCTACTACGAAGAGATCGGTCTGATCCTGCCGCAGCGCTCGGCCAACGGTTATCGCGACTATTCGCCCGAAGATGTGCACCGGCTGGCGTTCCTGAAGCGGGCCCGCAATCTCGGCTTCCCGATCGAGGACTGCCGCCAGCTGATGGCGCTCTACCGTGACCGCTCGCGCGCCAGCGCCGACGTGCACCGCATCGCCTCAAGCCATGTCGCGGCGATCGAGGAGAAGATCCTCGAACTGCAATCGATGCGCGCCACGCTCAACAAGCTCATCCACGCCTGCCATGGCGACGACCGCCCCGACTGCCCGATCCTCGAAGAGATGGCTGGCAGCAAGGCGGACGCCACCGCCTGACAGGCGACCACGAAAACCGGTTCAAACCGTGAACAAAATCGGCGATAATGGCTGATGCCCATTGTGTCCCCGATTCTTCGCAATCCTCTTGCCGACGGCCGCCAGTCCGAGCGCGCCATGCTGGTGCGGCGCGGCGTTCAGCGCCTGCTCATGGAAATGGGCGCGCATGTGCTGCCGGAACTGTCGCTCGCCACCGGACGCCGCGCCGACCTCGTGGCGCTGACCCGGCAGGGCGACATCTGGATCATCGAGATCAAGTCATCGGTGGAAGACTTTCGCGTCGACCGCAAATGGCCGGACTACCGGCTGCATTCGGATCGGCTGTTCTTCGCCACCCATCCGGGCGTGCCCGCCGAAATCTTTCCGCAGGACTGCGGCTTCATCCTCTCAGACGGCTATGGCGCGGAAATCATGCGCGAGGCGCCCGAACACCGCATGGCGGCGGCCACGCGCAAGGCGCTGATGCTGCGCATCGCCCGCGCCGGTGCGGCACGCCTGCTGGCGGCCGAACTCGCCGGTGTGTCCGTTCCCGTTCTGGACGGCGAAAGCGAGTGAAATCAGGCCTCAGCGCGGGGCGCGCTTGGCCAGAATGCGCTGCAAGGTTCGCCGGTGCATGTTGAGGCGGCGCGCCGTTTCCGACACGTTGCGCTCGCACATCTCATAGACGCGCTGGATGTGCTCCCACCGCACCCGGTCCGCCGACATCGGGTTTTCTGGCGGAGCGGCGCGCTCGCCGGACTGCCGGGTCAGTGCTGCAAAAACGTCATCCGCATCGGCCGGCTTCGAGAGATAGTCGACAGCGCCGAGCTTCACCGCCGTCACGGCGGTGGCGATGTTGCCATAGCCGGTCAGGATCACGGTGCGCGCATCCTCGCGCTTCTCGCGGATGGCCGCGACCACATCGAGCCCGTTGCCATCGCCGAGGCGCATGTCCACCACCGCATAGGCGGGCGGATTGGCGCGCGCCTTGGCCACCGCTTCCTCGACGCTTTCGGCCGTATCGACGACGAAGCCGCGCGTTTCCATGGCTCGTGCAAGGCGTGTGAGAAAAGGCTTGTCGTCATCCACGACCAGCAGCGAGGTGTCGTCACCTGTCACCAGGCCGCCATTGCCATCTTCGCCTGTCATGATCCTCAACCCCACTTCAATTGCACGCGACAAATCGTCCTTGTACGGAAATATATGTGTTGAGCGCCGCTGTCCAATTTTTGAGCGCGCCCGGGATCATCATTCCCCTGCCGAACGCATAATTCGCGATTTCTTGCCCTGTTTTCATGCAGAACCGGCACGAAAGACCCCGTCCGCTCCGGCTCACGCTTTTCGCAGCGGCAAGGTGGTGCTTTCCTCGGCATAGACAAAATCACTGCGCGGCCAGCGCACCCTGACCATGGCGCCTTCCCCCGGCTTGTTGGAATTGCCGAAGCTGATGGTTGCGCCGGAGCGCTCAAGCAGCGTCTTGGCGATGAACAGGCCAAGCCCCAGCCCGCCGCCCGGCTCCGCGCCCTGCCGCGTCGACATATAGGGCTCGCCGATGCGATCAAGCACTTCGACAGGAAAGCCCGATCCATCGTCGAGAATGGACAGCGACACGAAATTGTCGTCCCAGCCCCAGCGTATGCTGACGCTGGTATGGGCAAAATCAACCGCATTCTCGACCAGATTGCCAAGGCCGTAGAGCACACCCGGATTGCGGCGCCCGACCGGCTCCGGGCCAAGGCAATCGCCGGGCTGGAGGCGGATGGTGATGCCGAAATCGCGATGCGGGGCGCTGACTTCCTCGACCAGAGAGGTCAGCGGCAGACGTGCCATCTGCGGTTCGCCCTCCGATGACAGGCTGGTCAGGCGCTTGAGGATTTCCCGGCACCGCTCGCTCTGGCTGCGCAGCAGGGTCACGTCCTCGCTGTATTTCGGATCCTTGCCGAGCGCCTTCTCCATCTCGCGCGCAACCAGAGAAATTGTGGCGAGCGGCGTGCCGAGTTCATGGGCGGCGGCAGCCGCCAGGCCATCCAGCGCCGACAGATGCTGTTCGCGCTGCAGCACCAGTTCGGTGGCGGCGAGCGCATCGGACAGGAGCCGAGCTTCCTCGGCCACCCGGAAAGCGTAAATGGCGGCGAAAGCGGTCGCCGACAGCACAGCCATCCACATGCCGGCGACATAGACGAACGGCATCATCAGTTCCGTGCCTTCGGTCCATGGCAGCGGCCGGTGGAAGAAAACCAGCAGCGAGGCAACGGCAATCACCAACACGGCCTGAAATGCAGTCAGCTTGAGTGGTAGCGAAGTGGCTGAAATGACCACCGGCACGATGAGCAGCAGCGAGAAGGGATTGGTGAGCCCGCCGGTCAGGTAGAGCAGACCGGCAAGCTGGAAGGTATCGAAGGTCAGCAGCCCCATGGCGGCCAGTGGTGTGAGCCGGTGTGCTGCCGGATAGCGGAAAGCCAGCCACAGATTCATCCATGCCGATGCGGCAATCAGCGCGAAGCACAGGCCGACCGGCAGCGGAAACTCCAGCCAGTAGGCGACGATGAGCACCGCAACGCTCTGACCAAAAATGGCGAGCCAGCGCAGCCGGATCAGCGTGTTGAGCCGCAGGCGATAGCTTTGGCGAAGGTCCGGTGAATTCAGGCCCATCATTGCGCCCCTTCCGCCGCGCCGCAGGCGGCAAGATAGATGGCAACGAGACGCTCGACACCGGCCTGATCATCGGCATCGAAGCGGCCGGGAACCGGGCTGTCGAGATCGAGCACGCCAAGCATCGCACCGTGGCGGATCAGCGGCACCACCAGCTCGGAGCGCGAATCAGGATCGCAGAAGATGTGGTTCTCGACCTCGGCGACATCGTGGACACGGATGGAGCGCCGCTCGGCAACCGCCGTTCCGCACACGCCGCGACCTACCGGGATGCGCACGCAGGCCGGCTTGCCCTGAAATGGCCCAACAACCAGCTCCTGCGGCGAGCGCAGAAAGTAGAATCCGGCCCAGTTCAGCTCCGGCATGGACTGAAAGATCAGAGCGGCCGCATTGGCCGCATTGGCGATCTCATCGCTTTCGCCCGAAAGCAGCGCCGTCATCTGCGCCGCGAGCTCCCGGTAGAAGGAGGGTTTGTCGGTGCTGTCGATGCGGCTTGCTTCAAACATTCAGTTGACGCCTTTGGGTACGTTTTCGGGCGGCACCGTATCCTTGACGTTCTGGCGATGGAAGATGAACAGACCGGCGAGCACGACGATGGCCGCACCGATGAGGATACGCGGACCGGGAATATCATTGAAGAAGAGAATGCCGAATACCACAGCCCACAACAGCAGCGTGTAATGCAGCGGTGCCAGCGTCGAGGCGGGCGCCATCTTCAGAGCGCGCGTAATCATCAGATGCGCGGCGCCGGAAACCACCCCGAGCAGGAGCATCGCGCCATAATCGACGGGCGCTGCATGGTGCCACTCGCCGATAGCCATGATGCCGCCGCACAGGCCGACGCCGATGGTCTGCCAGGTCACCAGCGCCGTGTCGCTGGTGCCGCGCAGCAGACGGCTCAGCACGATTGCCACGGCAAACGAGATCGATCCGATCAGCGCATAGAGAGATTCGATCGACAGGGCAGCCGTTGACGGCTTGAGCATGACCAGCACGCCGCAGAAGCCGATGGTGATGGCAAGCCAGCGGCGCCAGCCGACCTTCTCGCCAAGGAACATGTGCGACAGCGCCGCGACATAGATCGGACCCGCCATGTAGAAGCTCATCACATCGGCCAGAGGCAGGTGAACGACAGCGGCGTAGAACAAAAGCGTATCGAGCGCGGTGGCGACGACACGGGCGATCTGAAGGCCGATGCGGTCGAGATTGAACAGCCGCGCAGCCCCCTGCCGCGCGATCATCGGGCCAAGGATGATAAAGGCCCCGACGGAGCGGACGAAAACCACCTGCCCGACGGAAAAGCTTGCAACCAGCCATTTGCCCATGGCGTCGTTGAGTGCAAACATGAAGTCGCCAGCCAGCATCAGAAGAATGCCGGCAACGATCAGATTGCGGTTTACGAGTCCGGACAGCCGAGACATGGCGCATTTCCCTGCAAAGGCCCATCAGGCCCATAATGCGCTGTTATCCGCGCCGCACCGATTTTGCGAGCAAATTCGACTGGTGCAGAAGAACACCAGCGCCGGGAGTTCGCTTTAACGCGATTGCGAACACATTGCGGCTTAGAACCTTCGCCGGAACTTCCTTACTTCGGCTGCACCGGCACATAGACGGGGCGGTAGATCACCCGCGGGAATGGATCCACATAGCGGTTCTCGCGTGCGGCCGCCCGCCGGTCGAGTTCCAGCCTTTGGAGGCATTCGGCAAAGGCATCGTTCTTGCGGGTGAAGCCATAGGAGCGGCACTTCTCCTCATCGGCGGTGCGCTGCTGCTCGACGGTCATGCAGCCGGAAAGAAAAAGACCGAGACCAATGACGGTTATCGTTCGCAAAAGCATCTCAAGATCCTCGAATGGTCCCTGCCCGGGAACGATTCCTATATCACCATCCGATTGTGGCAAATAGCGGATCTTCTTTGCCTACGAAGACAAAACGCCCCGCTGTATGAAAAAGCGGGGCGCTAAAACTTTACTCCGGAACGTGGCGAACAGCGCCCTTGTCGGCACTGGTGGCGAAAGCGGCATAGGCCCGAAGCGCCTGGGTAACGTTGCGCTTGCGCTTTTCGGCCGGCTTCCAGCCTTTTTCATCCTGCTCGGCACGGCGCCGGGCAAGCTCGGCTTCGTCCACCAGCAACTCGATGCTGCGCCCGGGAATATCGATTGCGATGATATCGCCTTCGCGTACCAGCCCGATGGTGCCGCCAAGGGCTGCTTCCGGAGACACATGGCCAATGGAAAGGCCCGATGTGCCACCGGAAAAGCGCCCGTCGGTCAACAGCGCACAGGCTGCGCCCAGCCCCTTCGACTTCAGGTAGCTGGTCGGATAGAGCATTTCCTGCATGCCCGGTCCGCCCTTCGGTCCCTCATAGCGGATGACGACCACGTCGCCGGCCTTGACCTCGTTGCCGAGAATGCCCTTCACCGCCGAATCCTGGCTCTCGAACACTTTTGCAGGGCCGGTGAATTTCAGGATCTTCTCATCGACGCCAGCGGTCTTCACGATGCAGCCGTCGAGCGCGATGTTGCCGCGCAGCACCGCAAGTCCGCCATCCTTCGTGAAGGGGTGCTCGACGGAGCGGATGACACCCTTTTCGCCGTCCATGTCCAGCTCGTCCCAGCGCGCCTCCTGGCTGAAAGCGGTCTGGGTCGGGATACCGCCGGGGGCAGCGCGAAAGAACGTGCGTACATTCTCGCTGGTGGTGCGGGTGATGTCCCAGCGGTCGATGGCATCGCCCAGCGTCTCGGCATGCACGGTCGGCGTGTCGCGGTGGATGAGGCCACCGCGATCAAGCTCGCCGAGAATACGCATGATGCCGCCGGCCCGGTGCACGTCTTCCATGTGGACGTCGGCCTTGGCAGGGGCAACCTTGGACAGGCACGGCACCCGGCGCGACAGCGCGTCGATGTCGTTCAGATCGAAGTCGATCCGGCCCTCATGCGCCGCGGCAAGAATGTGCAGAACGGTGTTGGTCGAGCCACCCATGGCGATGTCGAGCGACATGGCGTTCTCGAACGCCTTCTTGTTGGCCACCGAGCGCGGCAAGACGCTGGTATCGTCCTGCTCGTAGTAGCGGCGGGCGATGTCGACCACGAGATGCCCGGCTTCGACGAAAAGGCGCTTGCGGTCGGCATGGGTGGCCAGCGTCGATCCGTTGCCCGGCAGCGACAGGCCGAGTGCCTCGGTCAGACAGTTCATGGAATTCGCCGTGAACATGCCCGAGCAAGAGCCGCAGGTCGGGCAGGCGGACCGCTCGATCGCGCTGACGTCCTCGTCGGACATGTTGTCATCGGCGGCTGCAACCATGGCGTCGACCAGATCGAGGGCGTGTGTCTTGCCCTTGAGCACCACCTTGCCGGCCTCCATCGGTCCGCCCGAAACGAATACGGAGGGAATGTTGAGGCGCATGGCGGCATTCAGCATGCCGGGCGTGATCTTGTCGCAGTTGGAAATGCAGACCATGGCGTCGGCGCAGTGGGCGTTGACCATGTATTCGACCGAGTCGGCGATGATCTCGCGTGACGGCAGCGAATAGAGCATGCCGTCATGGCCCATGGCGATGCCGTCATCCACGGCGATGGTGTTGAACTCCTTGGCAACGCCGCCGGCGCGCTCGATTTCGCGCGCGACGAGTTGGCCAAGATCCTTCAGGTGCACATGGCCCGGAACGAACTGGGTGAAGGAGTTCACCACCGCAATAATGGGCTTGCCGAAATCCGAATCCTTCATGCCGGTAGCACGCCATAGCCCGCGGGCTCCCGCCATATTGCGGCCGTGGGTGGTCGTACGTGAACGATAGGGAGGCATTCGAATTTCCTTGGCTACTAGGCTACAGCGATGACGCGTCCTGACTGGCGGCAGGCAGCATAGGACCGGGGCGTCATATATGCCAATCTTTTCTGTCGCAACGTCACCGCGTCGCACCCTGCCATGCCGCTCGCCGAAAAGCAGTAAGCCCGGCGCATTGCCGGGCTTCCTGGGCTTTTTCTGACCTCTATACGCCAGCGGCCGCCGGCAAGGCTGTTGCCTTAGTGACCGGCCGCAGGCTTTGCCTCCGGCGCGGCCGGCACCGCGGCAGGCTCGCGGTCATAGGCATCGCCCTGATCCTTGCTGGCAAGGAAAGTGTAGAACATCGGGACCACGAACAGGGTGAACATGGTGCCGATGAGAACACCGAAGAAGATCACCAGACCCATCGAGTGACGGGCAGCGGCACCCGCTCCCTGCGCCATGATCAGCGGCACGACGCCGAGCGCCATGGCTGCCGTGGTCATCAGGATCGGGCGCAGGCGTACCTTGGCGGAAGCGATGATGCCCTCGCGCCGTGACAGGCCCTGCTCGCCGCGAAGCTGGTTCGCGAACTCCACAAGCAGAATACCATGTTTGGTGATCAGGCCTATCAGCGTGATCAGGCCCACCTGCGTGTAGATGTTGAGCGTTCCAAGCCCCAGATTGAGCGGCACGATTGCCCCGAAGATCGAAAGCGGCACCGACATCATGATGATGAGCGGATCGCGGAAGCTTTCGAACTGTGCGGCCAGCACCAGATAGATGACCACCACCGCAGCCGCAAAAGCGATCATGATGGTGTTGCCCTGCTCCTTTTCAAGACGCGTCTGACCGGAATAATCGACGAAGAAGCCGTCCGGAAGTGCCGCCCGCGTGATCTGCTCGATGGTCTCCACACCCGTGCCCGTGGTGACCCCCGGAACCGGCAGCGCCGAGATCGTCGCCGAGTTCAGCTGGTTGAACTGATCGATCGAGGCGGGCGAGGAGTTGGTCTTGATGGTGATCACCGCCGAAATCGGCACCATCTCCCCGGTGGTCGCGCGGACGTAGAAGTCGCCCAGACGTTCGGGGTTGTTGCGATACTCCTGCGGCACCTGCGGAATGATGTCATAGGACTTGGAGTCGCGGTCGAACTGCGCAACTTCAGCGCCGCCGACCAGAAGACCCAGCGTCTGACCGATCGCGCTGATGGGGATGTTCATGGCCGCGGCCCGGTCGCGGTCGACCGTGACCGTCACCTGCGGCGCATCGAAGGACAGCGAGTTCTGCACGATGATGAACCGGCCGGAGGCCTGCGCCTCCTGCCTGATCTTCTCGGCAACCTCATAGACCTGGCTGGCCTCGCCCGTAGACTGGATGACGACGGAGATCGGCAGACCGCCGCCGGCTCCGGGCAGCGAAGGCGGTGCGAACACCAGCGCTTCAACGCCGGCGACCTTGCCCAGACGCCCCTGAATATCCGCCTGAATGTCCTTTTGCGAGCGGGTGCGCTGCGCCCAGTCCTTGAACGCCCAGATGGCGAAACCGCTGTTGGTGCCGCCACCGATGCCAACCACCGAGAAGGCGGCCCGCAGTTCGGGCAGATCCTTCGTGACCTCGTAGATCTGATCGAGATAAAGGCTGGTGTAATCCGAGGTCGCGTAGCGCGGTGCGGTGACCAGAGAGAACAGCGCGCCGACATCTTCCTCCGGCGCCAGCTCGCTCGACGTCTTCATGAACATGAAGCCGGTGACCGACACCAGTGCGACGACCACCATCAGTGTCACCGGACGGTAGTTCAGCGAGCCGGCAACGAGGCGCTCATAGCGATTGGCGATGCGATCGAAGGTTCTGTCGATGAAGGCCGCGAACCGGCTGTGGCTGCCGGACTTCAGCAGCCGCGCCGACATCATCGGCGTGACCGTGATGGCGACCACGCCGGAAATGACCACCGCCCCCGCCAGTGTCAGCGCGAACTCGCGGAACAGCGAGCCGGTGAGGCCGCCGGTGAAGGCGAGCGGCGCGAACACGGCAGCCAGCGTGATCGTCATGGAGACGACCGGGCCGGTGATCTCGCGCATGCCGACGAACGCGGCATCCATCGGACTGAGCCCCTCCTCCATATGACGATGGATGTTCTCCACCACCACGATGGCGTCGTCGACGACGAGGCCGATGGCCAGAACCATGGCCAGCAGCGACAGAAGGTTGATCGAATAACCGGCAAGGAAAAGCAGGAAGCCGACACCGATTAGCGACAGCGGAATGGTGATGACCGGCATCACAACCGAGCGCAGCGACCCGAGGAACAGCAGGATCACCAGAATAACGATGATCACCGCTTCG
Source organism: Aquamicrobium sp. YD-1-mutant5 (assembly GCF_059509755.1). Taxonomy (NCBI): domain Bacteria; kingdom Pseudomonadati; phylum Pseudomonadota; class Alphaproteobacteria; order Hyphomicrobiales; family Phyllobacteriaceae; genus Aquamicrobium; species Aquamicrobium sp. YD-1-mutant5. The sequence goes on along the minus strand of NZ_JCAKKP010000004.1, from coordinate 129,492 downwards.
CCGATGGTCTTGAAAACCTCCTTGATCGACGCGCTGATCTGCTCGGTCGCGTCATAGACCAGGGTGATGTTCATGTCCTGCGGCAGGGTTTCCTGAATGGCAGGCAGTTCCTTTTCCACGGCAGACGCGGTGTCGAGCGGGTTGGCCGACGGCGTCGGGAAGATGCCGATGAAGGTGCCCGGCTCACCGTTGAAGACAACGCGCGTATCGGTGCTTTGCGCGGCCAGATCGATTTTCGCGACATCGCGCAAGCGAACGATGCCGTCGCCATTGCTCTTCAGCGGCAGCGCACCGAATGTTTCGGGCGTCTGCAGCGTCGATTCCATGGTGATCGACTGCGCGACATATTCGTTTTCGGTCTTGCCCGGCGCGGCAAGGAAGTTCGAATTGTTGATCGCGCCCAGCACTTCGGCCGCGGTCAGACCATGAGCGGCGAGCCGGATCGGGTCGATCCACACGCGCATGGAGTAGTTCGCCGCGCCCAGCACCTGCACCTGCGCAACGCCCTCAATCGTGGACATGCGCGGGCGCAGCACCCGGTCAATATATTCCGTCACCTGCTCGGAGGTCATGTGCGGGCTTTGCACCGCCAGATACATGATCGCGAACTGCTGTCCGGTGCCCTTGACGATGGTGGGGTCCTTGGCGCCGCTGGGCAGCTTGCTGCGCACTTCCTGCACCTTGGACATCACCTCGGTCAAGGCGGTGTCAGGGTCGGAGCCGAGCTTCATCTGCACGGTCACCACCGACGAGGACGGCATGCTCTGGGAGCTGACGTAGTCGATGTTTTCCGTGGTCGCCACCGCTTCCGCGATGGGCGCGGTGATGAAACCCTGAATCAGATCCGGGCTGGCGCCGGCATAGACCGTGGTGACGGTGATGACCGTCTCGTCAACCTTCGGATATTCACGCACCGAAAGGTTGAACAGGCCCTGAAAGCCAAGCAGCAGGATCAGCAGCGCGACAACGGTCGAAAGGACCGGTCGCCTGATGAAAAGTGCGGAGAAATTCATTCGCTCTTGCTCCCGGGCTGTCCGCCCTTGGACGGATCGACCGCGTTGTCGATGAAGACGGCTGAGCCATTGTTGAGGCGGTTCTGGCCGGCAGTCACGACCTCATCGCCGGCGGAGATACCCTTGATGATCTCGACACGGCCGTCGCTGCGGCGGCCGATGGTCACGAACACCTGATTGGCGACCAGAGACTGCTTGTCATCCGCCTTGGCCGGTTCGGCAGGCTTGGCGGCGTCAGCCGGGGCGGCCTCTTCCTTGGCAGGCTCCGTTCCGGCAGCGGCAGCACCGGCCTTCCGCTCCGCGGCAGGGCGCACCACATAGACATAGTCGCCATAGAGGCTGGTGATAACGGCCGTCTGCGGCACGGCGATGATGTTTTCCTCGCTCGGCAGAACCACACGCACCTGCACGAACTGGCCGGGGCTCAGCTTGCCGTCGGGATTGGAGATTGCAGCGCGGGCCGAGGCCAGACGGCTGGCCGGGTCAATCTTGGGATCGATGCCGGTGATGGCTCCCTTATAGGGCATGTCATCGCCATCCAGCCCGAACAGGACTTCACGACCGATCTGAAGGTCCGGGAAACGCTGCTCGGCGACGCTGAAATCGGCGCGCATGGTGTCGAGGTCCTGAAGCGTCGTCACCGCGTTGCCCGGCGCCACATACTGGCCTACCTCGATGCGCGGAATGCCGATGGTGCCGGAGAAAGGCGCCTTCAGCAGCTTCTGGTCGAGAACGGCCTGCAGCTTCACAACCTGCGACGTAGAGGTCTGCCAGGCGGCGCGTGCATTATCGAGGGTTGCATCGGTGCCGACGCCGCGCTTCTGCAGCGCCACGGCGCGGTCGAGCGCCTGCTTGTCGAGCGCTTCCTGCGTCTTCGCAGCTTCGAGGTCGGCCTTCTGAACGGCATCGTCGAGCCGCACCAGCACCTGACCCTGCTCGACCTTGTCATTGGCCTTGAACAGGATTTCCTTGACGATGCCCGTCGTTTCCACGGTGAGGTCGACGCCCTGCGCGGCCGCGACCGTGCCGATGGCCTCAAGCTTCGGCGTCCAGGTGATGGGTTCGACCTTGAAGGTCGACACAGCCACGGGATTGACCGGCATGTTGGCGAAGAAATCCTGAATCGCCTTGTCACGGAACAGGTTGAATCCGACTATGCCGCCGCAGACGACCACAAGCAGGATGAATGCGATGATGAAGCGCTTGATCAAGGTAGTCCCTCTCGGTCGGCTGGTCTGGAACAGGCTTTCGGACAGCGTGGGGTAAATTCGGCGATCTCTACTGTACCGTCCGGACGGTATTGTCAATTGGGTTCAGGCTTCGTATGGGAACGCTCATGAAACCCAGAAAGTCCAATTCACGCGATAAAATCCTCGCTGCAGCAGCGGATGTAGCGCGAGAAGCCGGCCCCGGCAATCTCTCGCTCGACGCTGTTGCCAGCCGTGCGGGTATATCGAAAGGCGGGCTGCTTTACAATTTCCCGAGCAAGGCAAAACTCATGCAGGCGCTTGTGGAGCAGCATTTGCAGGACTTTCAGGCTTCTCTGGAAGATGCTCACGCTGCCGATTCGCAAAAAAACCTGCTGCGCGCCTATATCCGGCTTTCGATGGAGGAATGTCAGGAGACTGAAGCTTCAGCCTCCTGGATTTTCTCCGCAATCGCCCAGGATCCCGAATTCCTGACGCCAATCAAATCCTTCAAGCGCCAGCTTTTCGAACGGCTGAAGACGAAAACGCCGGACCTGCAAGCCCTGCTTGTCGTCTATCTGGCAATCGAGGGCCTGCGCAGCATGACGCTGTTTGAATTTCACGCGCTCAGCGAAGACGAGCGGCAGATCCTTCTCGATGCGCTCATCGCCATGGCGGACAGCGCCCCGAATCAAATTGGCGTGAAGGACGCTCCGGAACTGCCTCCGGCCGGATAGATCCGGGCCGATCCTTTTGCGAAACCTCCGATGGCGTCAGCCAGCGACCTTTTCGGCTGCCGGGGGCGTACGGATATGTGCGGCGGCCTCGACGACCAGATTGTCGAAACCCGCATCGCCGGCCCTGATGAGCTCGAAGAACTGGCGGCGCATGCGCGGCTCCCAGAACTTGTTGATGTGCTCGGCGATGCCGGCCACCCCCTCTTCATGCGGCTTTGAGTGAAAGAACCGGGCGATCTGATTGGCCTGGTAGACGAGCTTGTCAGGCGACATGCCGGGCACCTCCGGTAACGACGCGATCGGGATGGGTGAAGATGTCGAAATCATCGCCGCGCACCAGCGCGATCAGCGTCATGCCTGCGGCTTCGGCGGTTCTTATAGCAAGCGCCGTCGGCGCGGAGACGGCGATGATGAAGGGCGTGCCGATGGCAGCGGTTTTCTGCACCATTTCGACGGAAACGCGCGAGGTCACGACCACCGCACCACCCTGCCCGGAAATGCCTTCCCGTGACAGCGCACCGGCCAGCTTGTCCAGCGCGTTGTGGCGGCCAACATCCTCGCGGGCCATGACCACGCCCTTGCCCGGCAGATAAAAACCCGCTGCATGAACGGCGCCCGTTTGCCGATGCATCGGCTGCAGGCCCGACAGAAGCCGCACCGCGCGCGTGACGTCGTCCGGCGTCAGCCTGAGTTGCGAGGCATCCACCTCGTCCACGCTGCGCATCGCCTCCTCGATCGACTCGATGCCGCACAGGCCGCAGCCAACCGGGCCGGCGAGCCGGCGACGCCGGGCTTCGAAGCGCCTGTTGGCGCTGTCGCGCAGGCGGATCTGGATGTCGATGCCAGCTCCCAGATCCTGAACCTCCACCGACTCGATCTCGCCAGCCGCCGCGACAATGCCTTCGGTTATGGAAAAGCCGAGCGCGAAATCCTCGAAATCGGCGGGCGAAGCCATCATCACCGCATGGGTGGTGCCGCCATAGGAGAGCGCGATCGGCGTCTCCTCCGGCACCATGCGGTCGGCCGCGGCGATACCCTCGCCACGATGGGTGATGCGCCGCGTCGCGGTGACGACAGGACGCGGGTCTTCAACGCCATCGGACGTGGCGGGAGAACAGGCGGGGGAAAGCACAGCGTCAGAACGTGTCATGGCGCAACCATAGCATCATGCACCGTCCTGCGTCTTCCCTGCCCCGACACACCTGTTCACTCGGCAGCGGCCAGCGGCGCGATGCGCCGGCTGCGGCGGGCCTGCTCCTCATACTCGACCTGCCAGTCGCTCGGGCCGTTGGACGGCATGATCTGCACGGCAGTGACCTTGTATTCGGGACAGTTGGTCGCCCAGTCCGAATAGTCGGTGGTGACGACATTGGCCTGTGTCAGCGGATGGTGGAATGTGGTGTAGACCACGCCCGGCGACACCCGGTCCGTGATCAGCGCCCGCAGCGTCGTCTCGCCGGCGCGGCTTGCCACGCGCACCCAGTCGCCATTGCGGATGCCGCGATGTTCGGCATCGTGCGGATGGATTTCCAGCCGGTCCTCGTCATGCCAGACCACATTGTCCGTGCGCCGCGTCTGCGCGCCGACGTTATATTGCGACAGAATGCGGCCGGTGGTGAGCAGCAGCGGGAAGCGCGGACCCGTCTTCTCGTCGGTCGCCACATATTCGGTGCGGATGAATTTGCCTTTGCCGCGCACGAAGCCGTCGAGATGCATGATCGGCGTGCCCTCAGGCGCGCTGTCGTTGCAGGGCCACTGCACGGAGCCCATCTTCTCCAGCAACTCGTAGGACACATTGGCAAAGCTCGGCGTCGTGGCCGCGATTTCATCCATGATCTGCGAGGGGTGGGTGTAGTTCCAGTCGAAGCCGAGAGCGCGCGCCAGTTCCTGCGTCGCCTCCCAGTCCGCATAGCGGGCTTTCGGTTCCATCACCTTGCGCACGCGGTTGATGCGGCGTTCGGCATTGGTGAAGGTGCCGTCCTTCTCCATAAAGGTCGAACCCGGCAGGAACACATGGGCATAGTTGGCGGTCTCGTTCAGGAACAGGTCCTGAACCACCACGCATTCCATGGCCGCGAGGCCGGCGGCGACGTGGTGCGTGTCGGGATCGGACTGGAGAATGTCCTCACCCTGCACATAGATACCCTTGAAGGTGCCGTCGACGGCGGCATCCAGCATGTTGGGAATGCGCAGGCCCGGTTCGTTGTCGAGCTTGACGCCCCACAATTCTTCAAAAATGGCGCGGGTGGCATCGCCGGAGATGTGGCGATAGCCCGGCAGCTCGTGCGGGAAGGAACCCATGTCGCAGGAGCCCTGCACATTGTTCTGCCCGCGCAGCGGGTTCACGCCGACGCCGCGGCGGCCGATATTGCCGGTCGCCATGGCGAGATTGGCGATGGCCATCACCGAGGTCGAGCCCTGGCTGTGCTCGGTCACGCCGAGGCCGTAATAGATCGCGCCGTTGCCGCCGGTGGCGTAGAGGCGCGCGGCCCCGCGGATGTCTTCGGCAGGCACACCGATATAGTCGGCAATTGCTTCAGGGCTGTTGGCCTCGTCGGCAACGAATTCAGCCCAGTCCTGGAAGGCATCCCATTCGCAGCGCTCGCGTACGAACTGCTCGTTCACCAGACCTTCGGTGACGATGACATGGGCAATCGCGGTGAGCATGGCGACATTGGTGCCGGGCCGCAGGGCCAGATGGTAATCCGCCGTGATATGCGGGCTTTTGACGAGATCGGTGCGGCGCGGATCGATGACGATCAGCCGCGCGCCCTCGCGGATGCGCTTCTTCATGCGCGAGCCGAAGACAGGATGCGCATCGGTCGGATTGGCGCCGATGACGACGATGACATCGCTTTCCTCGACCGAATCGAAATCCTGCGTTCCGGCCGAGGTGCCGTAGGCCTGACCGAGGCCATAGCCGGTCGGCGAATGGCAGACGCGGGCGCAGGTGTCGACATTGTTGTTGCCGAAGCCCTGACGCACCAGCTTCTGGACGAGATAGGTTTCTTCGTTCGTGCAGCGCGAGGAGGTGATGCCGCCGATGGAGGCGCGGCCGTACTGGTACTGGATGCGGCGAAACTCGCTCGCCGCGTGGCTGATCGCCTCCTCCCAGCTCACCTCGCGCCACGGATCGGAAATCCGCTCGCGGATCATCGGCTTCAGAATGCGGTCCCTGTGCGTGGCATAGCCATAGGCGAAGCGGCCCTTGACGCAGCTGTGGCCATGATTGGCCTCGCCGCCCTTGTAGGGAACCATGCGCAGCACCTCATCGCCCTTGACCTCGGCCTTGAACGAGCAGCCGACACCGCAATAGGCACAGGTGGTGACCACGGAGCGCTCGGGCATGCCGTGTTCGAGAACGGTCTTTTCGCGCAGCGCATCGGTGGGGCAGGCCTGCACGCAGGCGCCGCAGGACACGCATTCGGATTCCACGAAGTCCTCGTGCATGCCGGGGGTGATGCGGGAATCGAAGCCCCGGCCATCGATGGTCAGCGCGAAGGTGCCCTGCACGTCCTCGCAGGCCCGCACGCAGCGCGAGCAGACGATGCACTGGGAAGGGTCATAGGTGAAATAGGGGTTGGTTTCGTCGCGGACCAGATAGTCGATGTTGAGCGAGCCATTGCCCGGCGCGACGTGGTTGCGCCCGTCCAGACCGTAGCGGTTCTCCTCCAGCCCGACGGTGGCCGCCACCTTGTCGAATTCGCTCTGGCCGGTGCCGCGCTGTTCATTCCAGCCACTGGGATGATCGGAAACGTAAAGCTCCATGACCCCCTTGCGGATGGCATCGAGCCGGTCGGAGCGGGTGTGGACGACCATGCCTTCGCCGACCGGCGTGGTGCAGGAAGCGGGCGTTCCGTTGCGGCCCTCGATCTCCACCAGGCAGATGCGGCAGGAGCCGAAGGAGTCCAGCATGTCGGTGGCGCACAGCTTCGGAATCTCGATCCCCGCCTCCATCGAGGCGCGCATGATCGAGGTTCCTTCCGGAACCGTCACCGGCTTGCCGTCGACAATCAGCGTGACCTCCTTTTCGGCCCGCGATTCAGGTGTGCCGTAGTCGGTTTCGTGAACGAGACCCATGTCGAGACTCCCCTTGAAAGCAGCGCTCTTCCGGCGCCGGTTCAGTCTTTGCCTTCGCGTGCCGCGAGCGTATCAGCGACCAGCGCGTTGGCGTGGCCATGGCCGAGGCCATGCGTTTCCTTCAGCCATGCGACAAGCTCCATGTGCTTCTTGCCGGTCTGGCTTTCGATAAGGTCTTTCCAGTGCGAGATCGGCTTTCCGTACTTCTGCTCGATCGACGGAAAGTAGGAAGCCGGACCCCTGACCTTATCCTGCGTCGTCATTCAGCGGCCTCCCGCATCGGCGCCGGCCTGAAATCTTCAGGGAAGTGGGTCAGCGCACTCATCACCGGATAGGGCGTGAAACCACCGAGCGCGCAGAGCGAGCCGAACTTCATGGTGTTGCACAGGTCGGTGACGAGCTCGATCTGGGTGTCCGGCGCAATGCCGGCGGCCAGCTTGTCCAGCACCTCGACACCGCGCGTGGAACCGATCCGGCAGGGCGTGCACTTGCCGCAGCTCTCGATCGCGCAGAACTCCATGGCGAAGCGCGCCTGCTTCAGCATATCGGCGCTGTCATCGAAGACCGTGATGCCGGCGTGGCCGATCAAGCCGTCCTTCGCGGCGAAAGCCTCGTAGTCGAACGGCGTATCGAACAGATCGCGCGGAAAATAGGCGCCGAGCGGTCCGCCCACCTGCACGGCCTTGACGGGGCGGCCGGTTGCGGTGCCGCCGCCGATGTCGTCGACGATCTCGCCGAGCGTCAGGCCGAAGGCGGTTTCGAACAGGCCGGGATAACGGATGTTGCCGGCGATCTGGATCGGGATGGTGCCGCGCGAGCGGCCCATGCCGAAGTCCTTGTAGTAGGCGGCGCCCTTGTCGAGAATGATCGGCACGGAGGCGAGACTGATGACGTTGTTGATCACCGTCGGCTTGCCGAACAGGCCCTTGTGGGCCGGCAGCGGCGGCTTGGCGCGCACCATGCCGCGCTTGCCCTCGAGACTGTCGAGCAGAGCCGTCTCCTCGCCGCAGACATAGGCGCCGGCGCCCTCGCGCACTTCCATGTCGAAGGCGCGGCCCGAGCCCATCACATCCGGCCCCAGGATTTTCGCGCGCCTCGCGATTTCCACGGCCCGGCGCATGGCGGCTATGGCATGCGGATATTCGGAACGGGTGTAGAGGAAGCCTTTGGTCGCGCCGGTGGCAAGGCCGGCGATCGCCATGCCCTCGATCAGCACGAAGGGGTCGCCCTCCATGATCATGCGATCGGCAAAGGTGCCGGAATCGCCTTCGTCGGCATTGCAGACGATGTATTTGCGCACATCATCCGTATCGAGCACCGTTTTCCACTTGATGCCGGTGGGGAAGCCGGCGCCGCCGCGCCCGCGCAGGCCCGATTCCGTCACCTCGGTCACGATCTCGAGCGGAGCCATCGCGGCAGCCTTGCGCAGGCCGGCAAGTCCGCCATGGCGCTCGTAATCCTCAAGCGAGAACGGATCGGTGATGCCGCAGCGGGCGAAGGTGAGGCGCGTCTGGTGGGCGAAGAACGGGATTTTTTCCGGGTCGCCCAGCGCCAGTTCATGCGTGCCGCCGGTCAGGAAACCGGCATCGAACAGGCCCTTGACCTGAGACGGGCGCACCGGACCGTAGGCGACACGCGCCGCGCCGGTGTCGATCTCGACCATCGGCTCCAGAAAATAGGCGCCGCGCGAACCGTTGCGCACGATCTTCGCCTCGATGCCGCGCGCCTTCAGTTCGGCGGCGACGGCGGCCGCGACTTTGTCGGCTCCGAGAGCCAGCGCGCCTGAATCGCCGGGAATGTAAATGACGGGCTTCACCGGCGCACCTCCGCAACGATCTCGTCGACGCGCGCGGCATCGATGCGGCCGATGACCTCGCCGTCGAGCATGGCGGCCGGCGAGCAGGCGCACAGGCCGAGGCAATAGACCGGCTCCAGCGTCACCCGCCCATCGGGAGTGGTCTGGTGAAAGCCGATGCCGAGCGCCTGCTTGAAACGCGCGGCGACGCCGTCCGATCCCATCGACTGGCAGGATTCCGCCTGGCAAAGCTTCAGCACATGACGGCCGGCCGGCTCCTTGCGGTAATCGTGATAGAAGGAAACCACGCCATAGACTTCGGCGCGCGACAAGTTCAGGGCGCTGGCGATGACCGGAAGGGCTTCCTGCGGCACATAGCCGAACTCCTCCTGCACCTCGTGCAGAATGGGCAGAAGCGGCCCCTCCATGCCTTTCATGCCATCGACGATCGACGCAACCTGCGCTTCGATCCCGGTACCTGCGCTCTGCATCACCATGCAGCGCCCTCCCTGAACAACAGCGATATCTCCTCGCCAGACCGTTATGCAATCAGAGAATAACGCCCTGATCAATAGTCACTTTCCGTTGAGTGATAGAAGTTTCCTATCGAAGGTCGGTGAAATATAATAACTGTCAGGAAATACTAAACTATTTTTCGCGGCGAAAAAACCGGGCCAGTGCCCTTGCTTCGTCCAGCAGACCGGAAACCAGCGGGGTGTGGGGCAGGCGCGGCCCGACAACGAGGCCGACAATGTGGCTGGCATCGGGTTCCACGATGGGAATCGCCCGGATCGGCTCGGCGAAGCCAAGGGTCTCGGTGAGGGTGAGCGGCATGATCGACGACCATTTGCCGGTGCGGATATGCGAGAACAGCACGATCATGGAATTCGATTCCAGCGTGGGCCGCATCTGCACCCCGGCCTCGGCCAGATGCTGGTCGATGATGCGCCGGTTCTGCATATCGGGCGTCAGCAGACAGAGCGGCAGCCGGCTAACCTCCTTCCACGTCACCTTCTCCCGCTCGGCCAGCGGATTGCCGGCCGAGGTGATGAGCTGATAGCGCTCATGATAGAGCGGCACGCTGGTCACGCGGCCAAGCGGCTCGTTGTCGAGATAGGTGATGCCGGCGTCGATCTCGAAATTGCCGAGCAGCGACAGGATTTCGATCGACGTGCGCGACATGATCGAGAACGTCACGCCCGGATGCTTTTCGCGGAACGGCGTCGTCAGGCGCGGCATCATCGCCAGTGCGGTCGGGATGGCGGCTATGCGTATGCGCCCCGACAGGCCGTGCCGCGCCGCGCGCATCTCCTCGCGCATGGCGTGTGCATCGCCGACGATGCGGCGGGCCCACACCAGCACCTGATCGCCCTCCGCCGTCAGCCCCTGGAAGCGCGAACCGCGCTTGACCAGCATGACGCCGAGCTGGTCCTCAAGCTGCTTGATCGCCGCCGACAGGGTCGGCTGTGTGACGCCGCAGATTTCAGCCGCGCGGCCGAAATGCTCCTCACGGGCAAGGGCGATGAAGAATTCCAGCTTGTCGATCATGCGAACCCGGAGCCTGACTGGCGATCTGTGCCTCTAGGGTCTGTGAAATTGCCCGGCTTCGCAAGTCATCCGTCAAAAGACGAAATTTGAGCCGAACTTCCACATTTTTCAGCCGACTATGTGTTTGCGTTCCGGCAAACCGGCGTTAAGGGAAAACATCGATAACCGACGAAAGATCCGACATGCTTGGCTGGTTCCGGAAAATGCTTCCGCGCGAGGACAAGTTCTTCGATCTCTTTGAACGTCATTCCCATGCCGTTGTCGGGGCCGCCGAAGCCCTGCAGCAACTGCTTGCCGGAAAAGATGTCGACAGGAACGCCGACGAGATCGTGCGTCTGGAGAAAGAGGCCGACCTGATCACTGCCGAGGTGATGCTGGCCGTGCGCCGCTCCTTCATCACACCTTTCGACCGCAGCGACATTCAGGATCTGATCCAGTCGATGGATGACGCCATCGACATGATGCACAAGACGGTCAAGACCGTACGCCGCTTCGAGCAGACCGAGTTCGATCCGCTGATGCAGGAAATGGGCGTCGCCGTTGTCGAAGCCGCCAGGCTCGTCGCCGAAGCCGTTCCCCTGCTCAACAAGGTGGGCCAGAACGTGCATCGCCTCAGCGAGATCGCCGAGGAAGTGGTGAAGGTGGAAGAGCGCTCCGACGATCTGTACGAGCGCGGATTGCGCGACCTCTACCGCCGCCACGCGAAGGGGGACGCACTGGCTTATTTCGTCGGCTCGGAACTCTACAACCAGCTCGAAAAGGTCGTGGACCGTTTCGAGGACGTGGCGAGCGAGATTTCCGGCATCGTTGTCGAAAACGTCTGATCCGACATGGACGCCACAATCGCCCTTCCGCTGCTGATCGGCCTGATCGGCGTCGCCCTGTTCTTCGATTTTCTCAACGGGCTGCACGATGCCGCGAACTCCATCGCGACCATCGTCTCGACCCGCGTTCTTCGCCCCCAATATGCGGTGATGTGGGCCGCCTTCTTCAACTTCATCGCCTTCCTGTTCTTCGGCCTGCATGTGGCCGAGACGCTGGGCACCGGCATCGTCGATGCCGACATCGTGACGCCCGGCGTGATCTTCGCGGCCCTTGCGGGGGCGATCGCCTGGAACATCATCACATGGCTGGCCGGCATTCCATCGAGCAGTTCGCATGCGCTGATCGGCGGCCTGCTGGGGGCGGGCATCGCCAAGGCCGGAACCGGCGCCGTGGTGTGGACAGGTGTTCTGAAAACCACGTCCGCCATCGTGCTGTCGCCGCTCACCGGCTTCGTGCTCGCTCTTGTGCTGATCCTGATCGTGTCATGGCTGTTCGTGCGCCAGACACCGTTCGCGGTCGACCGCTCGTTCCGCGTGCTGCAATTCATTTCCGCCTCGCTCTATTCGCTCGGCCATGGCGGCAACGACGCGCAGAAGACGATGGGCATCATCGCCGTGCTGCTCTACTCGCAGGGCATGCTGGGCGACACCTTCTACGTGCCGCTGTGGGTGGTGCTGAGCTGTCAGGCGGTTCTGGCGCTGGGCACGCTGTTCGGCGGCTGGCGCATCGTGCACACCATGGGCTCCAAGATCACCCGGCTGAACCCGATGCAGGGGTTCTGCGCCGAGACCGGCGGGGCGATCACCCTGTTCGGCGCCACATGGCTCGGCATTCCGGTTTCGACCACCCACACCATCACCGGCGCCATCATCGGCGTGGGTGCGGCGCGCCGCGTTTCGGCGGTGCGCTGGGGCATTGCCGGCAACATCGTGATTGCCTGGGTGGTGACGCTTCCGGCAACCGCCGTCATTTCGGCCGTCACCTATTATCTGATACAGCTGGCAGGATGACGCAGCCGGCAGCGCTTGGAGCGAGCCGGCTTATGCAGTATCTCATCACTGGCTAGAGCATCGGACCGAAAAGTGGAATCCGGTTTTCGGCCATACCGATGCTCCATCAATAATTCAGATCGTCCTTTGTGCGTCCGGACGGACGCACGGCGATCTGGCGGCAACAGGCCCCAGGCATGAGGTACAAGCAATGTCCGTCACCAAGGAAGTTGTCACCGAGCGGCTGAGAAGCGTGAGCGGGCCGGATTTTTCCGGCAACATCGTCGATCTCGGCATGCTGTCGGAGATTTTCATCGCCGACGGCAAGGTGTTTTTCTCCATCACCGTTCCGGCCGAACGTGCCGACCACATGGAACCGCTGCGGGCCGCGGCGGAACGCGTGGTGAAGGCCATTCCCGGCGTCAACGGCGCAGTGGTGACGCTGACGGCAGAGAAGAAGGGCGGCGGCATGGAAGCCGCGCCACCTGCACGTCCGACCCCACAACCTCGCCCGACACCTTCTTCAGCGCGCGCGCCGCAGCCGGCGCCGCCGTCACGCAGCCCGGGCAAGCGCGGCGTTCCCGGCATCGAGGCCATCGTCGCCGTTGCCTCCGGCAAGGGCGGGGTCGGCAAATCGACCACGTCGGTGAACCTCGCGCTCGGCCTTGCCGCCAACGGGCTGAAGGTCGGCGTGCTCGATGCCGACATCTATGGCCCGTCGATGCCCAAACTGCTCGGCATCCATGGCCGCCCCGAGAGCGCCGACGGCAAGATCCTGAAGCCGATGCAGAATTACGGCCTCAAGGTCATGTCGATGGGCTTCCTCGTCGACGAGGAAACGCCGATGATCTGGCGCGGGCCGATGGTCGTCTCGGCGCTGACCCAGATGCTGCGCGAGGTGGAATGGGGCCAGCTCGACGTGCTGGTGGTGGACATGCCCCCCGGCACCGGCGACGCCCAGCTCACCATGGCCCAGCAGGTGCCGCTGGCCGGCGCCGTCATCGTCTCGACGCCGCAGGACCTTGCCCTGATCGATGCCCGCAAGGGCCTCAACATGTTCCGGAAAGTGGACGTGCCGCTGCTCGGCATCGTCGAGAACATGAGCTATTTCATCGCTCCCGATACCGGCAAGCGCTACGATATTTTCGGCCATGGCGGCGCGCGGCGCGAAGCGGAGCGGCTTGGTGTCGCCTTCCTCGGCGAGGTGCCGCTCGAAATGGGCATCCGCGAAAGCTCGGACGCCGGAAAGCCTGTCACCGTCAGCCGGCCGGACGGGCCGGAAGCACGCATCTACCGTGACATCGCCGCAAAGGTCTGGCAACGCCTGCAGGAGGAAAAGAACGCCGGCTCCGGCGGCCCCGCCATCGTCTTCGAATGAAGAATAAGCATTTGCTTACTTAGGATAGGCTTACGGACCTCAATAGAAGCCGACCGGGAAATAGCGCAGGTAGAGTTCGGCAAAAGTGCCTTTCGCCGCAATGTCCTGCAATGCGTAATCCAGAGCGGCAGGCAGCAGCGCATCGCCGGCGCGGGTGGCAATCGCCAGCCCCGTGCCGAGATATTCGGGCGCGATCAGCGGGCCACCGGCAAAGCGGCAGCATTTTTCCGAAGCCGCATCGGCCAGCCAGAATGACAGGCGCATGCCGTCGCCAAAGGCGGCATCGATGCGCCCAGCCTTCAGTTCAGCCTGCAGGGCATCGTCATCCGGCAGGGCAACGACCGTGACCGCTCCAAAATAATCGCGTAGCATGCGCTCATGCGCGGAGCCCGCCACAACGCCGACCGGTCTGCCCCTGAGACTGTCCTGCACAGGCTCCGATGGAGCCCGAGATTTCTGCACTGCAAACCGCGCAGGGAACTGCAGATAGGGGCGCGAGAAGGCGTAGGCGGTGCGTGTTTCCGCTGTCGCGGCCAGCCCCGCGATGATGGCCTCGCCCTCGCCCAGTTCCAGCGCGCCCTGCAATTCGTCCCATGGAACAGCCTGTATCTGGCATTTGTCGGCAAGCTCCAGACGGGCGCAGATGGCGCGGACAAGATCGACATGAAAACCCGACAGCCGGCCCTGACCATCAAGGAAGTTGAACGGCGGAAAATCCGTCGTGGTCAGAAACCGCAGTCGCGGCAATGCGGACAGATCCGGCTTCGGCAGCCGTTCCTTGGCATCCCACAATTGCGGAATGACAGGTTCCTGCGCCTTTGCAGCCGGCAGCAAGGCGGCAAGAAAAACGACGACAACTGCGGCAAGCCGTAAACGCACGATTCGACATCCGATCGATCTGGAACTCTGCGCTTTTCCTATGAAAACGCCACGGCCACAAGTTTTGCTACGATTATGGCTGTAATTGGCATGGTTCATGCGCAGTGATGCCACAATTTACTTTAACATGACGCTTGTACGTGATCTGTTGCAGCCAAAGCGCGGCAACATTCAGGTACATCCAGGACCGCTGCACAGGAGGACGGGGCTCTTGTGCAGACGGCCGGTTCTTTGGAGTCTGCGAAGTGAGAGGTCTACCGGTTTTCGGCAAACCGAGACGGCAGCGTTCGGTTCAGTATGGGTATAGTGCACCGCCATCCGGCTGGCACCAGATCAAGGAGCATTCGCATCTCGTCATCGCCGGGATCGGCAGCCTTGTCTTCATCGCCATTGCCGTCACTGCTTTCTGGTTCACGCTGCCCCGCGCCGAAAAGCCGGTTCTGGCCCGGGCCGGGCCGCAGGAAATAGCAGCGGAAGCAGCGCCCGTGGCCGCGCAGAACCCTGCAGCGCCGGATCCTACCCCGCTGGCCCCCGTTGCGGTGGCCGACCCGGCCCCCGAGCCCGAAATCCAGCCGCTGGCCCTGATGCCGGAGCCGAAGGTTCCCGAGATCGACCAGCAGGCTGCCGCTGCCATCATCGTCCCCGATGCCGGCACGGACCCGGCCACGCCCCCCGAATCGGAGAGCACCGGCACGCAGACAGCCGCTATTCCGGCAGCCCGGCCGAGCCCGCCGGCTCAGAAGGCCGCCGCTCAGAAAACGGCTGCCGGCAATGGCCGCATCATCCGCGGCGTCACCTTCCGCGCCGGCCCCGGCGGCGATGCCATCGGCACCATTCCCGGCGGCACCGAAGTGAAGGTGATCTCCTGCGATTCATGGTGTGAGATCATCCACAAGGATCAGCGCGGCTTCATCTACAAGGATTTTCTGGACCGCGACTGAGCAGGGCGACCGGCATCCATAAATGCCTTTTGGTGATCCGGGCTGAGATGTTTCAGACGCAGCGGCCGCCATCGACCTCCAGCGCCACGCCGGTGATGAAGGCCGCCTCGTCGGAAGCAAGCCACAGCGCGGCATTGGCGACATCGAGCGGCGTCGACAGCCGTCCCAGCGGCACCGAAGCACGAAACTTCTCGCGCAGCTCCGGCGTGTCGGAGCCCATGAAGCGTTCAAGCATCGCCGTGTCGCCCGCCACCGGGCAGAGGCAGTTGACGCGAATATTATGCGGCGCAAGCTCCACCGCCATCGACTTGGTGGCGGTGATCGCCCAGCCCTTGGAAGCGTTGTACCATGTCAGTCCCGGACGCGGCCGCAGGCCGGCCGTCGATGCCGTGGTGAGGATGACGCCGCCACCCTGCCGCTGCATGGTCGGCACCGCCGCCAGCGTGCTGTAATAGATCGCCTTCATGTTGACCGCCGTGATCAGATCGAAGGTCGGCTCGTCGACATTCAGAAGATCGCCGTTGCGATGGGTGAAGCCAGCATTGTTGACGACGATGTCGACCCGGCCGAAGGCGTTCTTGGCGGCATAGATCATCTGCTCGACATCGGCGCGCTTGGAAACGTCGGTGGTGACGGCGATCGCGTCGTTCCCGATGTCATCGGCCAGCTCGGCCGCGCCGCGCGCATTGAGATCGGCGACAACGACTTTCGCGCCCTCTTGCGCGAACCGCCGGGCGATGCCCTCGCCAAATCCTGCTGCTGCCCCGGTCACCACCGCGACCTTGTCCTTCAATCTCATGTCCTGCTCTTTCATTCTGACTGACGATTATTCATCGACTGCTGCACGCTGCTACTGGCACCATGTCGCACGTTTTCTCTGGTTCCGGCCTTGCCGCGCCCTAGAATAACAGGATGACCGGATCGCGCCGGCATCCGCTATCATCGAATTCGCTCAGCGGGATTCGTAACAATCGCAGCAATGCGACGCCATGGCACTGGCCAAATTAAATCGATTAGATTATATCAGCGTAATCGCCCGACGCGAGACAGAACGGATATGTCATGACCAGTCAGATCATCCCCGTCGATCCCTTCGATTTCATCATCTTCGGCGGCACCGGCGACCTGTCGGAGCGTAAGCTCCTGCCCTCGCTCTATCACCGGCAGCGCGACCACCAGTTTTCCGAGCCGACGCGGATCATCGGCACCTCGCGCACGAAGATGAGCGACGACGAGTTCCGCACCTTTGCCCGCAAGGCCATCGAAGAGCATGTCGCGCCCGAATATATCGACAAGGCGGAACTGGACGAGTTCCTTGCCCGCCTCTCCTATGTAGCGGCTGATGCAGTCAGCGGCGATGGCTTCGACGACCTGAAGGCCGCAATCGGCGACAGCAAGACGATCCGCGCCTTCTATCTGGCGGTGGCGCCGTCCCTGTTCGGCGACATCTCGCGCAACCTGAAATCACACGACCTCATCACCCCTGCCTCGCGCATCGTGCTGGAAAAGCCGCTCGGACGCGACCTCGATTCGGCGCGGGAGCTCAACGACCTCGTCGGCGAGAACTTCCGTGAAAGCCAGATCTTTCGTATCGACCACTATCTGGGCAAGGAGACGGTCCAGAACCTGATGGCGCTGCGCTTCGCCAATGCGCTCTACGAGCCCCTGTGGAACTCGGCCCATATCGACCATGTGCAGATCACCGTGGCCGAGACGGTGGGGCTTGAGGACCGGGTCACCTATTACGACAAGGCCGGCGCGCTGCGCGACATGGTGCAGAACCATCTGCTGCAGCTGCTCTGCCTTGTCGCCATGGAGGCGCCCGCCTCGATGGAGGCCAATGCCGTGCGCGACGAGAAGCTGAAAGTGCTGCGCGCGCTGAAGCGCATCAACGGCAACGAGGCCCCAAGGCACACGGTGCGCGGACAATACCGCGCCGGAGCTTCCGCCGGCGGTCCGGTGAAAGGCTATGTCGAGGAGCTGGGCAGCGAGAGCGGCACCGAAACCTTCGTTGCCATCCGTGCCGAGATCGAGAACTGGCGCTGGGCGGGCGTGCCCTTCTATCTCCGAACCGGCAAGCGGCTGGCCACCCGCGTCTCCGAGATCGTCATCGAGTTCAAGCCGATCCCGCATTCCATCTTCGGCGACGGGGCGGGACCGATCTTCGCCAACCAACTCGTCATCCGCCTGCAGCCGGACGAGGGCGTCAAGCAGTTCATTATGATCAAGGACCCGGGTCCGGGCGGCATGCGTCTGCGCCAGATTCCCCTCGACATGAGCTTCGCCCAATCCTTCAAGGGCCGCGCCCCGGACGCCTATGAGCGCCTCATCATGGATGTTGTGCGCGGCAACCAGACCCTGTTCATGCGCCGCGACGAGGTCGAGGCGGCGTGGAGCTGGATCGATCCGATCCAGCAGGCATGGGAAGGCTCGCGGCAGGAGGTGCAGGGCTACACCGCCGGCACCTGGGGTCCGTCCGCCTCCATCGCGTTGATCGAGCGCGACGGGCGCACCTGGCATGAAAGCACCTGACGATGACGGCGCAGGAGATAGCACAAGCGGCGACACAGGGCTACGACTGGACCGCCTTTTCGGACCGCGAGGCACTGGCCGAAACTCTGGCCGATCGGGTGGCGCAAACACTTAGCGCAGCCATCGAACGCCGCGGGGCTGGTTTTCTCGCCGTCTCCGGCGGCACCACGCCGGGGCGCTTTTTCGCAGCACTTTCCAGCCGCCCGATCGCATGGGACAAGGTGACGGTGACGCTGGTGGACGAGCGCTTCGTGCCGCCATCCTCGCCGCGCTCCAATGCGGCGCTGGTGGCCGATACGCTCCTGCGCAATGCGGCCTCCGCCGCCCGCTTCGCGCCGCTTTATCATGCCGCAGACAGTGCGGACGCGGCGGCGATTGCCGCCGAAGCGGAACTCGCCGCGCTGCCATGGCCGCTCGACGCAGCCGTGCTCGGCATGGGAACGGACGGCCACACCGCGTCGTTCTTCCCCGACGCCGACACGCTCCCAGACCTGCTCGACCCGCACAATGCGCGCATCGTGCTGCCGGTCGAAGCAGCCAGTGCGGGCGAGCCGCGCCTGACATTGTCCATGCCCCAGCTGACCGGAGCAGGCTTTCTCGCCCTGCACATCGAGGGACCCGAAAAGCGCGCGGTCTTCGAAGCGGCCATGCAGGCGGCCATTCAGGGCGACGACAGAAAACCGATCCGGGCGGTGATCGAGGCATCGCCGCGCCCGGTCAACGTGTTCTGGGCCCCCTGACCGCGACAAGGGCCAGGTGCATGCCGCCGGCACAGGGCGGCCCACGAAAGGATCAATCCGATGACAGCCAGAAGCGACATCCAAGCCATCACGGACCGGATCAGGGAGCGCTCGCGCGCCAGCCGCGAGGCCTATCTCGGCCGCATCTCCGACGCAGCCGGCAAGGCCGCCAACCGTTCGGTGCTCTCGTGCGGCAACCTTGCCCACGGCTTCGCCGTCTGCAGCCCGCAGGAAAAGACCGCGCTTTCGGGCGACGTGGTGCCGAACCTCGGCATCGTCACCGCCTATAATGACATGCTCTCCGCCCACCAGCCTTTCGAGACCTTCCCCGCGCTGATCAAGCAGGCGGCCCGCGAGGCCGGCGGCATCGCACAGGTGGCGGGCGGCGTGCCGGCCATGTGCGATGGCGTGACACAAGGCATGCCCGGCATGGAGTTGTCGCTGTTCTCGCGCGACGTGATCGCCATGGCGGCGGCCGTCGGCCTGTCGCACAACATGTTCGACGCCGCCGTCTTCCTCGGCGTCTGCGACAAGATCGTGCCCGGCCTGCTGATCGCGGCACTCACCTTCGGCCATCTGCCGGCCGTGTTCATTCCGGCCGGACCGATGACCTCGGGCCTGCCCAATGACGAGAAGGCGCGCGTGCGCCAGCTCTATGCAGAAGGCAAGGTCGGCCGCGCCGAGCTGCTGGATGCCGAATCAAAGTCCTACCACGGGCCCGGCACCTGCACCTTCTACGGCACCGCCAATTCCAACCAGATGCTGATGGAGATCATGGGCCTGCACACGCCGGGCGCCTCCTTCGTCAACCCGGGCACACCGCTGCGCGACGCACTGACCAGGGAAGCGGCCAGGCGCGCGCTCGCCATCACCCGGCTCGGCAACGACTATATTCCGGCCGGGCGCATGATCGACGAGCGCGCCATCGTCAACGGCGTGGTCGGACTGCACGCCACCGGCGGCTCGACCAACCACACCATTCACCTCATCGCCATGGCGGCGGCGGCCGGCATCCGGCTGACATGGCAGGACATTTCCGATCTTTCCGAAGCCGTGCCGCTCTTGGCGCGGGTCTATCCGAACGGGCTTGCCGACGTGAACCATTTCGCGGCCGCCGGCGGCATGGGCTTCCTGATCCGCGAGCTGCTCGACGCCGGCCTGCTGCACGAGGACGTGCAGACCGTGTGGGGCGAGGGTTTGCGCGGCTATACCGTGGAGGCCCGGCTCGGTCCCGACGGCTCGGTGGTGCGCGATCCCGCCCCGCGCGACAGCGGCGACGAAAAGGTGCTGGCCCCCTTCGCCAGGGCATTCCAGCCGACCGGCGGCCTCAAGGTTCTGGCCGGCAATATCGGCCACGCCATCATCAAGACCTCCGCCGTCAAGCCGGAACGGCATGTGATCGAGGCGCCGGCGCGCGTCTTCGACAGCCAGCAAGGCCTCAACGACGCCTTCAAGGCCGGCGCGCTGACCGGCGATTTCATCGCCGTCATCCGCTTCCAGGGCCCGAAGGCCAACGGCATGCCGGAACTGCACCGGCTCACCACCGTGCTCGGCATATTGCAGGACCGCAGCCAGCGCGTCGCGCTCGTCACCGACGGGCGCATGTCGGGTGCTTCCGGCAAGGTGCCGGCGGCCATTCACGTCACGCCCGAGGCGCTGGAAGGCGGGGTGATCGGAAAGATCCGCGACGGCGACGTCGTGCGACTCGACGCGACCACTGGCACGCTGGAGCTTCTGGTGTCCGCCGCCGATCTGGCACTGCGGCCCGAACCGCATCCGGACCTGTCCGGAAACGAATTCGGCTTCGGGCGCGAGCTGTTTGCCGGCTTCCGGCATCTGGCCGGACGCGCTGATCAGGGAGCCAGCGCCTTCGGAAACGCGGCCTGATCGGACAGATCAGAATTCCGGCCGGGCAAGCCCCGCAGCGAGACAGGCCGACACCACCGTGTTGGCCATCAGCATGGCGATGGTCATCGGGCCGACGCCCCCCGGAACCGGCGTGATCGCGCCCGCGACTTCTGCGGCTTGCGCATAGTCAACGTCTCCGACCAGTCTTGTCTTTCCCTCGCCCTTTTCGGGCGCGGGAATGCGGTTGATGCCGACATCGATCACCGTGGCGCCGGGCTTCACCCAGTCGCCCTTCACCATTTCCGGCCGCCCGACCGCCGCCACCAGAATATCGGCCGTGCGGGCAAGCGCGGGCAAATCCTTCGTGCGCGAATGCGCGACCGTCACCGTGCAATTGGCGGCCAGCAGAAGATTGGCCATCGGCTTGCCGACTATGTTGGAGCGGCCGATGACGACCGCGTTCAGGCCGGACAGATCCCGGCCGCGCACGCGCTCGATCAGCAGCATGGAGCCGGCCGGGGTGCAGGGCACGAAGGCGGTCGCCGATTCGCCGGCACCAAGCTTGCCAACATTGACGTAGGTGAAGCCGTCGACGTCCTTTTCCGGCGCGATGGCCTGAATGACCTTGCCGCTGTCGATATGGCCGGGCAGCGGAAGCTGCACCAGTATGCCGTGGATGGCCGGATCGGCGTTCAACTCGCCGATCAGCTTCAGCAGATCGGCCTCGCCTGTGTCGGCGGCCAATGTATGCTGCACCGAATGGAAGCCGCATTCCTTCGCGGTGCGCGACTTGTTGGCGACATAGACCTGACTGGCGGGGTCTTCGCCGACGATCAACACTGCAAGTCCGGGCACCACGCCAAGACCGGACGCGGAAAACCCTTTCGCGGCGAGATCACTGGTCAGCGCCTTCACCTTTTCGACCACCTCGGCCGCCGTTTTCCTGCCATCGATGACTGTGCTCATGCCCTTCTCCACTGGTTCGGCCGCCGGTCGCGCCAGGATGCAGCGCGACGCAGTGCCGATGCGTCGGGGGATGCCT
Organism: Aquamicrobium sp. YD-1-mutant5; assembly: GCF_059509755.1. NCBI lineage: Bacteria > Pseudomonadati > Pseudomonadota > Alphaproteobacteria > Hyphomicrobiales > Phyllobacteriaceae > Aquamicrobium > Aquamicrobium sp. YD-1-mutant5. Next base: position 107,958 of record NZ_JCAKKP010000004.1, on the reverse strand, counting down.
AAACCCGAAAGGCGTGTTTCGGAAGACCGGAAATCAGCGCGGGTGGCGCCGGCGGGCCAGATCCTGCGTCGCTGCGCGGAACTGGCGCAGGCTGGCACGGATTTCTTCCACGGAAGGCGGTTGTGCCGTGGCATAGGCGGCCCTGCCGGATGTGTAAGGTTCGTCACCGACCGGCTGAGGGCGGAAAGCGCTCGCCAGGCCGGATGATTCGTCGTCGCCAAGAGGCAGCGGCGGCACAGATCCGGGGGAGGACGGCATGGCGGGCGACACGCTCAAAGGCTCTGCCTCTTTTTGCATTCCGCGCACGATTGCAAGCAGGAGCCCGGCGGCAAGGCCGATGATCACGCCCAGCAGAGGCAGAAACGCCATCAGCGCTCCATATTGCTTCCACAGCAGCACAGCACAGGCCACGCCGAGGACGGCTCCCAGCAGCGTCAGCCGATAGATTGCCGGCTTCGAGCGGAAAATGCCCTCCCTGAGGCCGATGCGCCGCACGCTCTCCGCCTGCGCCGGCGGTGGAGCGGCAGGCTCCCGAGGGGCATCGCGGTCCCCGGAAGCCGGATTTTCCGGCGCCACCCCGTCGGCGCTCTGCACTTCGGCAACGGAGGCTTCGGAAAAAGGCGGCTCAGGAACAAAGGCACCTGTGCGAAACGGTGGAACGGACGCTTCGTGATGGTGAGAACGAATCGGCTCTTCGGCATCCGCCACCGGCTGCCCGGTGTCGCTGCGGCCGGCCTCGCGCCGCAGGCGCGCCAGACGATGGCGTTCGGCAGCCATCGCGCGCCACTCGGCATCGTCTTCCATGGCCGTTTTCGCTGCCTCCGCAGGCGGAGCCATCGACAGAAGCGAACCCGTCGACGGAGGCTGCCCCTTCTGCAGAACCGAACGCTCGGGGCTGTCATCGTCCTCGCCACGCATGGCGCGTGCCAGCGCCGCCAGGGCGCGCTCGCGTCTCCAGTCCTCGGGGCTCAGTCGGTCACTCATCGCGCTTGCCAGTTCATGACCGTCCGCAGCGGCCGGCCAAAGGTTAAGACACGCTAAATGTACAGGGCAAATAAAAGGTTAATTTTTGACGGAACATGCTCAAGGCACCACTTTCCGATGCCCGACCGGACAATCGCAACCGACTTTGCGCATCCTTCCATCCACGTCACCGGCTAAATCTCGCCAAGGTCGAAAAAGCGCGTTGACAGGATCATCCGGCCCGCTTACATGAGCGCCACCAGCCCAGATGGCGGAATTGGTAGACGCGCACGGTTCAGGTCCGTGTGCCGCGAGGCGTGGAGGTTCGAGTCCTCTTCTGGGCACCATTCCCTTTTCAACCGACAGGTGCGGAACTGCACCTTGAAGTAGTTGAAGGTTTCTCCCGATCTTAGTTCTGAAAGACGACTGAAGGCTTCTGCCCAAAAGGGAAAAGCATTTCAGCCCGATCGCCCAGCTTTCCTCCTTACAGGTGGGGATTGCGCGATCGATATCGCGCGATGAGGCTTTCGTTGACCTCCGCGGCGCCGGGCATGTTGGCGCTGAGATAAACGGGTGCTGCCGCCTGCGCGGATTGCACGCGCACGGAAACCTCCGCGAATACCGCATTCAGAAGCGCCGCGCCGATGGACGTGGAGATCGGCCCGACCCGCAGCTTCGAGCCGGGGACGCCGACGACGGCATCGCCGGGCGGTGCGCCATTGTCGAGCACGATGTCGGCAATGTCGGCAACGCGCACGCGCCCATTTGCCGCCTGCCGGGAATAGTCCTGCGAGGTTATGGCAATGACGATTGCCCCGTGCGCCTTGCCAATCTGGGCCGCCTCGATGGTGGCCGCGTTGACGCCGCTGTTCGACACGATGAACAGAACATCCTTCTCACCGATCGGATAGCGGCTCAGAACCGGCGCAACCGCGCCCGGCAAACGTTCCAGCGCCGTGCTGGCAACGGCCCCTTCATGCAGCATCATCGATGACGACAGAATCGGCACCGTCAGGGCAAGACCGCCCGCGCGGTAATGCGCCTCCTCGGCCAGCATATGGCTGTGGCCGGTACCGAAAATATAGGCGAGCCCATCGGCCATCGCGGTGCGCTCCACGGCATCGGCGGCAGCGTCTATGGCATCGGCATTGAGATGCATGAGCTGCGCCATGCGCTGGGCAAGCTCGGCAAGATAGGCGGCGGCAGTCGGCGTGTTGCTCATGAAATTTCCGCGTCCGGCATTTCACGGCATAGTGTGCTGAATGGCACACGCCATCAAGAGGCGGGCGAGATCAGTTTCGCCATCTGGAGCCAGAAAAAGCAGCGGGACGGCACGGCCTCCTGAACCATCCTTCCTTGCCGGAGTTGCGCCATCACCGGAAAGGAACCCGGCTTCCGGGCTATGATCTGCGCAAAAACAACAGCCTACGGCGTGAAGAGCGAATCTGAAGAACCGCGGGATGCTTCGATAAAAGAGAGGACGACCTGCCGGCAGCCTCTGTCATGGGAGACACAAAATAACCGGAGCGTATTCATATTTTACTGGTTTCTAATACGACTTCCGTCTCATAAGCCGTTTCCGGTGGCGGCTGCCGCCTTCATCCTTCCCTCAGGAGGTGATTCATGCGCAAGACACTCGCCATCTGCATCGCCTTCTGCTTCGGGCTTCTGGCCTCCCCGCTTATCACTTCTGGACAATCCATGCAGGAAACTGAACTTTTCATCGCCGCCGCCGGCAACGACACGGACACCATCGACCGGCTGCTCGGACAGGACGTCGACATCGATGCGCGCGACAGCGAAGGGCGCACCGCGCTGCTGGCCGCGACCCATGCTAACGCCATCGAGGCTGCACAGGTGCTGATCGAGGCGGGCGCCGACGTCAACGCAAAGGACCGGATCGACGACAGCCCCTATCTCTATGCAGGCGCGCGTGGCCATCTGGAGATCCTCAAGATGACGCTGGTGCACGGAGCTGACCTGAAAAGCACCAACCGCTTTGGCGGCACAGCGCTTATTCCGGCGGCCGAGCGCGGTCATGTCGAAACGGTTCGCACCCTGATCGAGGCCGGCGTCGATGTCGATCATGTCAACAATCTCGGCTGGACCGCCTTGCTGGAGGCGATCATTCTCGGAGACGGAGGTCCGCGTCACCAGCAGATCCTCGACCTGCTGGTCAGGGCAGGCGCCGATGTCAACCTCGCGGACGGAAACGGCGTGACGCCTTTGCAACATGCCCGCAACGCCAGCTACCGGGAGATGGAGCAGGCGCTCGCCGCAGCGGGCGCGCGGTAGGGCAACATTGCGACTAAGGAAAAGGCCGGGACCGGCGCTTCAGTTCCCGCTGTCGCGCAGATAGTTGTAGACGGTCGCCCGGCCCATCTGCAGCACCCGCGAGATATAGGCGGCCGCATGCTTGCCGCTGAAGGCGCCGTCCTGAGCCAATTCGCGCACAAGCTGCTGCTTCTGCATGCGGGTCATGTCCGCGATGGCGACGCCATGGCGGCGCGTCCAGCCGCTGACATATTCGTTGATGCGCTCGTGCCAGTCGTCCTTGAACAGCGCCGTGGGCTTGCCCTGATCGGTCGCCACGCCGGAAAATGTGCTCAGCATCTCGATGGCGGCGTGAATGTGCGACACGTCCATGTTGATGCACAGCACGCCGACCGGCCTGCCTTCCGGCGACCGCAGGACCGCGCTGATCGACTTGATGCGCCTGCCGTCCCAGTTGACCTTCTCATAGGGGCCGATCATCCGGTCTTCCGGGCGAAAGTCGATCTCCTGCAACAGCGACGGCTCGCCCAGCGCGCGGCGGGAGAAGTTGTTGGCGATGTAGGCGACGGTCTCGGTGGCCAGATCGTGCAGAACCACTTCGGCATGCGGCTGAAGCAGCAGCGCAAACGCGTCGCAGACGGGATGGAAGATGGCGAGATGCCCTGCCGCGTCGGAAGAAGGTCGTGGCGCTTGCGGCATGGTTTTCGTCCTGAATTCGCCCTTGCCCGCCCCGAACGCGCTATGACATGCAGCCATAGCGGGATCGCGGACGATGCAGGCATCGGCTTGGATTTTGTACCCGTATATGCAAATTGGACAGAAAAGTACATCCGGAGTTGTTCCCGTGTCTCACCCGCCCATGTCTCACCCGCTTGCCGAAGATCGTGAAAAACTGGTCGCCATCCGCCATGCGCTTCACGCCCATCCGGAGATCGCGCGCGAAGAGGCATGGACCGCCGCCTATGTGGCCGACAGGCTGCGTGAAGCGGGCATTCCGTTCGAGGCGAATATCGGCGGCCACGGCATCGTCGCCACGATCAGGGGACGGGGCGAGGGACAGGGCGACGGGCAGGCAGTGGCCCTGCGCGCCGACATGGACGCGCTGGAAATCACCGAACTGTCACAACTGCCCTATGCCTCGCAACAGGCAGGAAAGATGCATGCCTGCGGGCATGACGGCCACATGACCATATTGCTGGCGGCCGGCATGCATCTGGCGCGCAGCCGCGCCTTTGCCGGCAAGGTGCATCTGGTCTTCCAACCCGCCGAAGAGCGTTACGGAGGCGCGCGCGAAATGGTTGCGGCCGGCATGCTCGACCGTTTTCCGGTGCAGCGCATTTTCGGGCTGCACAACTGGCCGGGGCTGACGGCTGGCGAAGTCGTGGTGCATGACGGTCCGGTGATGGCCGGCACCTGCGAATTCACCGTCACCTTCCGGGGTGAAGGCGCGCATGGCGCGATGCCACACATGGCGGGCGACCCGCTGCTTGCCGGCGGCCACTTCATGACCGGCATCCAGCAGGCGGTGGCACGCGCCGTCGATCCGCATGAAAGTGCTGTGGCAACTGTCGGCTCTTTTCAGGGCGGTCATGCCCAGAACATCATCCCGCAGGAAGCGCGGCTGACCGGGACGCTGCGCGCCTATCGCACCGAAACGCTCAAACTTCTGCGCTCGCGCGTCGAAAGCGTCGCCGCCGCTGCCGCCGCCATTGCCGGCTGCCGCAGCGCGGTCGAATTCGATGAGTTCCTGTGCCCGCCCGTGGTCAACACAGCGGCCGAGCGCGACATCATGCGGCAGGCGGCCAGCGCTGCCGGCCTCACCCTTGCGCCCGGCGACACGCGACCCAGCATGGCGGGCGACGATTTCGGCGACTTCCTCGTCCATCTGCCCGGCGCCTATGCGTGGATCGGCAACGGGCCGCTCAGACAGGATGCCGGCCTGCACCAGCCGCTCTACGACTTCAATGACGACATCATTTTGCCCGCAGCCATGCTTCTGGCTCGCTCGGCCGAACTTGCCCTGTCGCAGGCGGGATAATGGACTAAAAAATTTATTATAGACAACTTAGTCCAAGACTTGTTAGAAACTGTGTGCAAGGGAGGCACGGGCTCTGCAAGAGCCGATTTTTCAATCATCCGGGACCATCATGATCCAGCTTTCGCGCGCCGAAATCGAACAACTCGTCACGGTCGATGAAGGGGCCGTCGCCGCCGTGCGCGACGCCTATGTCGCCATCACCGACGGGCGCGGCAACGTTCCTCCTGTCGGTCACATCGCCTTCCCCGCCACCAATGGCGATTGCCACATCAAGTATGGGCACATTGCCGGCGACCCGATTTTCGCGGTGAAGATTGCCGCCGGCTTCTACGACAATCCGGCCAAAGGCCTGCCCTCCTCCACCGGCATCATCCTCGCCATCTCGGCCGAGACCGGCGAAGTGCGCGCCATCCTCAATGACGAGGGCTACCTGACCGATCTGCGCACCGGCATCGGCGGCGCGGTGGCCACGCTGGCGCTGGCGCGCGCCGATGCCGGCAACGTGCTGATCGTCGGCACCGGCATACAGGCGCGCTACCAGAGCCGTGCGCTGGCAGCCCTTGCCGGCCGGCCGCTCTCCTTCCGCATCTGGGGCCGTTCGCCTGAGAAAACCGCTGCGATCGTCGCCGAACTGGCGCAGGACGGGCTCGATGCCGCGCCCGCCGCCGACCTCGAAGCCGCCTGCCGCGCGGCCGACATCATCGTCACAACCACCCCGTCGACCGAACCGCTGGTCAGGTCGGACTGGGTGCGGCCGGGCACCCACATCACCGCCATGGGCGCCGACGGCCCCGGCAAGCAGGAACTGGAGACGGCGCTCGTCGCGCGCGCCGACATCCGCGCATCCGACATGAAGACGCAGAGCCTGGGGCACGGTGAGTTTTCGCATGCCTGTTTAGCGGGTTTGATCGGCCGTGACGATTGCATCGAGCTCGGCGCCGTATTAGCAGGAACGACAGCGGGACGCCGCGCGGCAGAAGACATCACCATTGCCGACCTCACCGGCGTCGCCACACAGGATATCGCCATGGCCCGGACCGTTCTGGAACGAGCCACGGCGACGCAGCACGGTCGGAGCTGACCGACGTTTCAACAGGAACCAGATCATGAAGACGCTTGCCCTTTCTTCCCTTCTCGCCTGCCTGCTGGCCGGCACCGCGATGGCGGACAATCTGCGTGTCGGCACCAGCGCCGACTTCCCGCCATGGGAATCGGTCAATGAGGCCGGCGACGTCATCGGCTTCGACCGCGACGTGATCGATGAAGTGTGCAAGCGCATCGAAGCCGAGTGCACCGTGACCAACCAGGCGTTCGACGGCCTGCTGCCGGCTCTCCAGGTCGGCAAGTTCGACATGGTCATCTCCGGCATGTCGATCACCGAGGAGCGCGCCGAACAGGTCGATTTCTCCAGCGCCTATGCCGAGCCGCCCTACCGCTTCGCCGTTGCCGCCGGCAGCGACCTCGCCAAGATCGAAAAGCGCGAAGACCTTGAAGCAGCACTTGAAGGCAAGGTCATCGGCGTGCAGACCGGCTCCACCCACGAAGCCGTGGTGCGCACCAATCTGCCGAAGTCGGAGCCGCGCCTCTACGAGCGCAACGAGCAGATCGCCGACGACCTCAATGCCGGCCGCATCGACGCCGGCCTGCTGGAGCAGTCGGTCTGGGAACAGCTGATGGAAGCACGCAAGGACCAGCTTTCGCTCGCGGGTCCGCTGCTGTCGAGCGCCGACTACGCCGAGTTCGGCAACGGCACCGCCATCGCCATGCGCAAGGGCAGCGACGAGCTGAAGAAGCGCGTCGATGATGCCGTGACTTCCATGCTGGCAGACGGCAAGATCGCCGAGCTGTCCAGCAAGTGGTTCGGTTACGACCTCTCCTACAAGGCCAAGTAATCCTTGCTGCCTGCGCCGCCTTCACGGCGGCGCAGGCACGGGACAGGAGCGCCGATGTCCGTGATCCTCACCTATCTGCCGCACCTTCTTCAGGGCCTGGTGGTGACCCTGCAGGTTGCCGCCGGCAGCTTCGTGATCGGCCTGCTGATCGCCGTTCTCGCGGTGTTCGGCTGGAATTTCGGTCCGCGCCCGCTCAGATGGTTCATCTCCGCCTATGTCACCATCGTGCGTGGCCTGCCGGAGCTGCTGATCATCTTTCTGGTGTTCTACGGCGGCACGGTGCTGCTGAGCGGTGCCTTCGGCACCTATGTCGAGGTCAATGCGCTCACCGCCGGCATCTGTGCGCTGTCGGTGGTGTCCGGAGCCTACCTCACCGAAATCCTGCGCGGGGCGCTGCTGACGGTGCCGCAAGGCCAGTGGGAAGCCGCCACCAGCCTTGGCCTCGGCCGCATGACCGCCTTCCGCGACGTGGTGCTGCCGCAGATGCTCTCCTACGCGGTGCCGGGACTTGGCAATCAGTGGCTGGTGATCCTGAAGGAAAGCGCGCTGGTGTCGATCATCGGGCTGGAGGAACTGATGCGCAAGGGCGTGGTCGCAGCCGGCGCAACCCATTCGCCGATGACCTTCTATCTGACGGTCGGCGCGCTCTATGTCGCCATCACCGGCGTTTCGACACTGATCATCGGCGCCGCCGACCGGCGCGCGGCGAGAGGCAGGTAGACGATGTCGCCGGATATTTTCATCAAGGCCGCGCCGGTCGTCCTGCAGGGGCTGCAGCTCACCCTGATCATAACGATCGCCTCTTTCCTGCTCGGCCAGATCCTCGCCCTGCCGCTGGGGCTTGCGCGTCAGGCCAGCTCGCCGCTGCTGCGCTGGCCGGCCGCCATCTACACATTTCTCATCCGCGGCAGCCCGCTGCTGGTGCAGCTCTTCATCATCTATTACGGGCTCGGCCAGATTCCGGCGATCCGCAACAGCATTCTGTGGCCGATCCTGCGCGAACCGCTCTATTGCGGCATCATCGCCATCAGCCTGAACTCGGCCGCCTACATGGCCGAAGTCGTTGCCGGTGCGCTGCGCCGCGTACCCAAAGGCCAGACTGAGGCCTGCATTTCGCTCGGCATTTCACGCCGGCATCGCTTTACCGACGTGCTGCTGCCGCAGGTCTACCGGGAACTTCTGCCCAATATCGGCAATGAAATCATTCTGGTTCTGAAATCCTCGTCGCTGGCAAGTGCTGTCACCATCATGGAGATCACCGGCGTGGCGCGGGCGTTTACCGCGCGCACCTTCGCACCGTTCGAGGTGTTCATCACCGCCGGCATTCTCTATCTCGCCATCGGCTTCGCCTTCACCTTCCTCTTCCGCCTGCTCGAACGCCGCTACGGCATAACCGGCACACGCACCCCCGCACCGGAGGCCAGCGCATGATCAAGGTCCGCAACCTCGTCAAATATTACGGGCAGACAAAGGTGCTGGACGGCATCAGCCTCGAGGTCGCCAAGGGCGAGCGCATCGTGCTGTGCGGCCCTTCCGGCTCGGGCAAATCGACGCTGGTTCGCTGCATCAACGGGCTGGAGCAGCGCAGCGCCGGCGACATCGAAATCGCCGGGCACGTGCTGAAGCCGGATTGCTCCAACGTGCTGGAACTCGGCGGCGATGTCGGCATGGTGTTCCAGCAGTTCAACCTGTTTCCGCACATGAACGTGCTCGACAATCTCACGCTGGCCATGCGCCGGGTGCGCAGGACGCCGCGCGCGGAAGCCGAAACACAGGCCATGGCGATGCTGGAGCGCATGCAGCTCGGCGCCAAGGCGAAATCCTATCCGCGCGAACTGTCGGGCGGGCAGCAGCAGCGCGTCGCCATCGCACGCGCGCTGTGCATGAAGCCGAAGGTGATGCTGTTCGACGAACCCACCTCGGCCCTCGATCCGGAAATGGTGCAGGAGGTGCTGGACGTGATGACCGCCCTCTCGCGCGAAGGACTGACCATGATCGTCGTGACCCACGAAATGGGCTTCGCCCGCAACGTGGCCGACCGCATCGTGTTCATGGATGGCGGCGTGATCCTTGAGGAGGCGGCTCCCGATGCCTTCTTCGACCACCCGCAACACAACCGCACCCGCGAATTTCTACGTCAGATCGGGCCGCGGACACACTGAAGGACCATTGCAATGACCGACATCGTTTTCGCCTCGGCGGCGCGATCCATGCAGGCGCGCGCCCGCATCCGTGACCACGTCTACCGCACCCCGCTGATTCCGGCACGCGGCAGCTATGGCCCCGAAGGCACACAGCTTCTGTTCAAGGCGGAGAATTTCCAGCTGACCGGCTCATTCAAGATCCGTGGCGCCGCCTCGGTAATGACCGCCGCCGCACCCGGCCAGAAGCTGATCACCGCCTCCTCCGGCAATCACGGCATCGGCGCTTCGCGCGCCGCCCGCTCGCTCGGTCAGGATCTCGTGGTGGTGCTGCCGGAATCGGTGGTGCCGTCCAAGCTGGAAAAGATCCGCTCCTACGGCGTCGAGGTCATCCTGCATGGCGCCGAGACCGGCCTTGCGGAACTGCATGCCCAGAAGCTGGCCGCAGAAAAGGGCTGGCGCTACATCTCGCCCTACAATGACGCCGACGTCATCGCCGGCCAGGGCACGATCGGCATCGAGTTGCTCGAACAATGCGCCGGCGTCGACAACGTCTTCATCGCCATGGGTGGCGGCGGCCTGATCAGCGGTATCGGCGCTGTGCTGAAAGCCTTCAGCCCGCGCACCCGCGTGTGGGGCGTGGCAGCAACCCATTCGCAGGCGCTGGCCCTGTCGATGGCGGCGGGACGCGTGGTCGAATGCGAGCATCTCGACACGCTGGCCGATGCGGTCGCCGGCGGTATCGACGATGACACGCTGACTCTGCCGATGGCGACAGCCGTGGTGGACGAGGTCGTAGCCTGCTCCGAGGACGAGATAGCGGCAGCGCTGCGCGTCATGGCACAGGATGAGAACATGCTGGTCGAAGGCTCGGCGGCGCTGGCGCTGGCAGGTTTCAGCAAGGTAGCGGAACGCTGCGCCGGCCAGACCAGCGTGGTGCTGCTGTGCGGTGCGAATTTCGATCGCCAGACCATCCATCGCGTCGCGCTTGGCTGACCCGGAAGGGATGCCGCAACGGCAGCCCGCCTGAGCATCGCAAACGTCAACCTTTTCCGAACTTGCCGGCGACGAGGCGGGCCTGACTGGCCCGCCTCTTCTGCGTTTTGTGGCGGCTTGTCCCCAATCGGGACGGTCTGAGCGTCAGGACCATCGATATTTTGCGACTGCGGGCCTCTCAGGAAGGACCTGTTAACCATCGGTTCCTATTGCTTGGGGTGCAGTCAATCGGCGAGTCTTGAAATGTCATCCATGCGTCTATCCCGGGCTAACTTTTCGAACATGGTTTCGCAGGATGAAGATCCGCAGCCCGTTCGGCAGGAACAGCGCGCGCCCGCATATCAGCAGGCCGCCCCGCAGCCGCAGGCGCCGCGCATGACCAGTCTGCACGGCACCGGCACCAGCTACGTTCAGGCGCGCGGCAACGGAGAGGTGTTCCCGACCTTCGGCGCAGCCGATGGCGAATTCGCCCGCCCCACCTATCAGAACTATTTCTTCCTCGCCCCCAATGTGCGCTTCACCCGCACGCCGGATCGTGAAATCCGGAAGATTCGCGATGACGAGGACCGCACGTACCCTGAAGCCCACGCGGCGGAGTCCCGGCAGCCCGCACCCGTCGCACCAGCACGTGCGCCGGAGCCCCGGCCCGCACCGCAACCTGCCGCTGCGACACCTGCCGTGAACACCCGTCAGGCCGTGGCCGCCGGTCGGATCGTCGAGCCGATCCCGGACATGGCCCCGGCGCCGCAGCCGGTCGCGGGTGAGCCACAGACGCGGACTGAGCCGGAACCCACACAGGCCGGTGTCTGGGCTCATCTATCCGACCACGCCTTCTTCGAGTTCGCGGCTGAATTCCCCGCAGGCGAAAGCACCGGCGGCGCGGCAAGACCCCACGCGGCTGCACCAGCCACCGCATCCGCTGCACCGTTCACACCGATGGCGCGCAGACAGCAGCCCGAACGTGCTCACATCACCGCTTCCGCGCTGCGCAATGCCGACATCACCACGCTTTATCGGGTGATCGAATGTGCGGTGACGGCCAACACGTTCAACGTTCAGTTCCAGCCGGCCGAAGCACCGGCGGAACAGGTTGCGGCCCCTGCCCCCGTGGCTGTGTCCGCTGAGCCCGGCGCCGTGGCTCCCGTTACTGTGGAAGCGGCACCCGCATCGCCGGCTGAAGCGGCATCAGAGCCCGTCGCGAAGGCTGCCCCGCAGCCTGCGGCATCGGTGCAGGAAGCGCCTGCCCGCACGCCGCGCTCGGTCGAGATCACCATGCCGGCCCCGCGCGCACCGACGCTGCCGATGGCCGGGCGCGTGACGCAGGCAATCTCCGGCGATGTCTATGAGTTCCCCTCCGAGGATCTGCTGCAGGAAGCGCCTGAAGGTCAGGGCTTCTACATGTCGCAGGAGCGTCTGGAGCAGAATGCCGATCTTCTCGAAAGCGTGCTGGAGGATTTCGGCGTGCGTGGCGAGATCATCCATGTCCGCCCCGGCCCGGTCGTCACGCTGTATGAATTCGAGCCTGCGCCGGGCGTGAAATCTTCCCGCGTGATCAATCTCGCCGAGGACATCGCGCGTTCGATGTCGGCCATTTCCGCGCGCGTCGCCGTCGTTCCCGGCCGCAACGTGATCGGCATTGAGCTGCCCAACGAAACCCGCGAGACGGTCTATTTCCGCGAGATGATCGAATCGGAAAGTTTTCGCGAGAGCAGCGCCAAGCTGGCGGTCTGCCTCGGCAAGACCATCGGCGGGGAACCGGTGATCGCCGAGCTTGCCAAGATGCCGCATCTGCTGGTCGCCGGCACCACCGGCTCCGGCAAGTCGGTGGCCATCAACACCATGATCCTGTCGCTGCTCTACCGGCTGAAGCCGGAGGAATGCCGCCTCATCATGGTCGATCCCAAGATGCTCGAACTGTCGGTCTATGACGGCATCCCGCATCTGCTCACCCCGGTCGTGACCGACCCGAAGAAGGCGGTCACGGCGCTGAAATGGGCCGTGCGCGAGATGGAGGACCGCTATCGCAAGATGGCGAAGCTCGGCGTGCGCAACATCGACGGCTACAACCAGCGCGCCGCCGCCGCCCGCGACAAGGGCGAAAGCGTGGTCATGCAGGTGCAGACAGGCTTCGAGAAGGGCACGGGCGAACCGACCTTCGAGGAGCAGGAGATCGACCTGTCGCCGATGCCCTATATCGTCGTCATCGTCGACGAGATGGCCGACCTGATGATGGTCGCCGGCAAGGAGATCGAAGGCGCGATCCAGCGCCTCGCCCAGATGGCGCGCGCCGCCGGCATCCACCTGATCATGGCGACGCAGCGCCCCTCGGTGGACGTCATCACCGGCACCATCAAGGCGAACTTCCCGACCCGCATCTCCTTCCAGGTCACCTCGAAGATCGACAGCCGCACCATTCTCGGCGAGCAAGGCGCGGAACAGCTGCTCGGACAGGGCGACATGCTGCACATGGCAGGCGGCGGGCGCATCGCGCGCGTGCACGGCCCCTTCGTCTCCGACGACGAGGTCGAGCAGGTCGTAGCTCATCTGAAGACGCAGGGCCGTCCCGAATATCTGGAAACTGTGACCGCCGACGAAGACGAGGAAGAACCCGAGGTCGACGAAGGCGCCGTCTTCGACAAGAGCGCCATGGGTGCGGAAGATGGCGACAGCCTGTTCGAAGAGGCGGTGAAGGTGGTGATGCGCGACAAGAAGTGCTCCACCTCCTATATTCAGCGCCGCCTCGGCGTCGGCTACAACCGCGCCGCCTCGCTGGTCGAACGCATGGAAAAGGAAGGGCTTGTCGGTGCGCCGAACCATGTCGGCAAGCGCGAGATCCTGATGGGCAAGCGCGACCATGCCGATCAGGGCGGCTTCGACTGATCCGCAACACGCTGCGAGAAACAGTTCGGCCGGAAGCGCTTCACCGCTGCCGGCCGAATTGCTTTCAGAGCATTTTGCAGTCGGACGGAAGCGTCTGACGTCGCACAAATGCGGCGGGAGAAAACAAGCTGGAGCAGCGGGGTTGCGTTCGTCAGAACGCCCGCTGCTCTAGCGGGCGGCGAGGATCATGTCGGATGCCTTTTCGGCGATCATCACCGTCGGCGCATGGGTGTTGCCGGAAACGATAGTGGGCATGATCGAGGCGTCCACGACGCGCAGCCGTTCCAGCCCCCGCACCTTCAGCTGCGGATCGACCACGGCGTCGTCATCGCTGCCCATGCGCGCCGTGCCGACCGGATGGAAGATGGTGGTGGCGATGTCGCCGGCGGCGCGCCACAATTCCTCCGGCGTCGAGATATGCGCGCCGGGCTTGAACTCCTGCGGCCGGAATTCGCTCATGCGTTTCGTCGCCATCAGCCTTCGCGCCTGCTGCACGCATTGCACCGCCACTTCGCGGTCGCCATCGGTGGACAGATAGTTCGGCGCGATCCGCGGCGGCTGGCGCGGATCGGCGGAACTGATGCGCACATGGCCGCGTGATTCCGGGCGCAGATTGCACACCGAAACGGTGACCGCCGGGAAATCGTGCAGCGGCTCGCCGAAGGTCTCCAGCGACAGCGGCTGGATGTGGAATTCGATGTTGGGCGTGTCGAAGCGCGGATCGGAGCGCATGAAGATGCCGTACTGGCTGGGGGCCATCGCCATCGGGCCCGCGCGCTTCAGCGCATATTCCAGCGCGATGCCGGCCTTGCCCCACAGGCTCGCCTGCCGTTCGTTCAGCGTGCGCGCGCCCTCGATGCGAAAGGCCGTGCGGATTTGCAGATGGTCCTGCAGATTTTCGCCGACGCCCGCCATCTCGTGACACACCTCGATGCCGTTGGCCTTCAGCAGCCCCGCCGGGCCGACACCGGACAGTTGCAGAAGCTGCGGTGAGTTGATCGCGCCCGCCGACAGAAGCAGCTCGCGCCCGATGCGGGCGCTGCAAAGCCGCCCGTCGCGCCCCCGATAGAGGAGCGCCGTTGCCTTCTTACCGTCGAAGAGGATGCGCTCGGCGGCTGCGTGGGTAACGATGCGCAGATTGGGCCGCTTGCGGATGGGCTTCAGGAAGGCGCGGGCGGCGCTGAAGCGCACGCCGTTCTTCTGGTTGACCTCGAAGTAGCCGGCGCCCTCATTGTCGCCGGCATTGAAATCGTCGCTTGCCGGAATTCCCAGTTCGGCGGCGGCTTCAGTCACCGCATCGAGGATCGGCCAGCTCAGACGCTGGCGCTCGACGCGCAACGGCCCGCCACGGCCGTGGCTTGCATTGTCGTGGAGATAGTGATCCTCCGAGCGGCGAAACAGCGGCAGCACATCGTCCCAGCCCCAGCCGGGATTGCCCATCTGGCGCCAGCGGTCGTAGTCGCGCGCCTGCCCGCGCATGTAGATCATGCCGTTGATGGAGGAACAGCCGCCCAGAACCTTGCCCCGCGGGTAGAGCAGCGAGCGGCCGTTGAGGCCTGCCTCTTGAGCCGTGCGATAGCACCAGTCGGTGCGCGGATTGCCGATGCAGTAGAGATAACCGACCGGGATATGCACCCAATGGTAATTGTCGCTGCCGCCGGCCTCCAGCAGCAGCACCCGGTTTTTCGGATCCGCGCTCAGCCGGTTGGCGAGGACGCAGCCGGCCGAGCCGGCGCCGACCACGATGTAATCCCATTCCCCTTGGTCGGCCCCCTGGTCGGCAGCATCGAGGCCGCCCGGCATGCGATCTGTTTCCATGCCGAATTCTTGGTCGAGAACCGATCATCGCGCAAGCCGAAGCGCAACGGAATTCAGCCGCTGGCCCATAACGGGCACCGTCTTCCGGCATCTTCATTTCTGTCCGGAGCGCAGCTTCCATATTATTTTACTTTTGGATGGTAAAATTACCATAAGGTAAGTAAAGTGCGCTGAATGGCCGAAACGAGCGCGGAATTCCAGCGATCAGAAAGACCGCTCACGGCTAATATTCCACAATGCGGAATTAAATTCCGCAATATTGACGAAAAGTCGGTTCGTTTCTATAGAACCGTCTGAAGCCATAGGGAGAAGGCGAACAGCCATGGATAATCCGGTCAGTTTCGAGCGCCGCGCGCGCATCGGCATCATCACCATCGACAGCCCCCCCGTGAACGCGCTTGGACATGCGGTGCGCGTGGGACTGGTCGCCGCGCTGGAAGAAGCCGAACGCGACCCGCAGGTCGAAGCCATCGTGCTCAACTCGGCCGGACGCATCTTCACTGCCGGGGCCGACATCCGCGAGTTCGGCAAGCCGTCGCAGACGCCCACCCTTCCCGAGGTGATCGCCGCTTTCGACCGGAGCGCGAAGCCGATCGTGGCGGCATTGCATGGAACCGCTTTCGGCGGCGGCCTTGAGCTGCCGATGAGCTGCCACTACCGCGTGGCGCTTGCGGGAACCAAAATCGGCTTGCCTGAGGTGAAACTCGGCCTATTGCCGGGAGCCGGCGGCACGCAGCGTCTGCCACGCCTGACCGGCGTGGAGCGCGCACTGGACATGATTCTCACCGGCAACCCGGTCGAGGCAAATGAGGCGCTGGGCCTCGGCATCCTCGATGCCGTTTATCCGCAAGGCAGCGCGCTGGATGCCGCACTCGACTTCATCGAAAAGACCGGGGTGGACAAGTTGACGGCTGCGCCGGTTAGCAGCCGCAGCGACAGGATCGCCAACACCGATCCGGCCGTGTTTGCCGCCGCCCGCGCAAAGCTCGCGAAGGAAAAGCCGAACCTGTTTTCGCCACAGCGCTGTGTCGATGCGATCGAAGCGGCTGCAACGCTTCCCTTCGCCGAAGGCATCGCCCGTGAGCGCGCCCTGTTTCAGGAATGCATGGCCTCGCCGCAGCGCGCCGGCCTCATCCACGCCTTCTTCGGCGAGCGCGAAGTGGCCAAGATCCCCTCGCTGCCGGCCGGAACGCCGCTGCGCAAGGTGGAAAAGGTCGGCGTCATCGGCGCCGGAACCATGGGCAGCGGCATCGCCATGTGCTTTGCCAGCGCCGGCATTCCCGTCACGCTGGTCGACGCCAAGCCCGAAGCACTTCAGGCAGGCCTTGCCAATGTGCGCCGCACCTATGAGGGCAACGCCAAAAAGGGCCGCATCAGCGCCGAAGAGGCGGAGCGCCGCATCGCACTCGTTCAGCCGGCGGAATCGGTCAATGCGCTGTCAGACGCCGATCTGGTGATCGAGGCCGTGTTCGAGGATATGGAGCTGAAGAAGAAAATCTTCGCCGCGCTCGACAAGGTCTGCAAGCAGGGCGCGATCCTGGCCACCAACACCTCGACGCTCGACGTCGACGCCATCGCCGAAGCCACCTCGCGTCCGCAGGACGTGTGCGGCATGCACTTCTTCAGCCCGGCCAACATCATGCGCCTGCTGGAGAACGTGCGCGGCGAAAAGACCAGCGACGATGTGATCGCCACGATCATGGATGTGGCCCGCCGCATCGGCAAGGTCGGCGTTCTGGTCGGCGTCTGCTACGGCTTCGTCGGCAACCGCATGCTGCACCAGCGCGGTCGCGAGGCGATGGCGCTGGTCGAGGAAGGTGCGGCACCCGAGCAGGTCGATGCCGTGCTCAAGGGCTTCGGCTTCCCCATGGGCCATTTCGCGATGAGCGATCTTGCCGGCGTCGATGTCGGCTGGCGCATAAGGCAGGAGCGCCGCAAGGCCGGCGCGCCGGACGCCATCGCCCCCAACTGGCTGGACCGGATCGCCGAACTCGGCCGCTACGGCCAGAAGACCGGAGCCGGCATCTACCGCTACGAGCAGGGCGACCGCACGCCCCGCCCCGACCCTGAAGTGGCGAAGATACTGGAGGATTACCGCCGCGAAGCCGGCATTGCACCGCGCCCGATCGACGATCAGGAAAGTCTCGAACGCTGCCTCTACGCAATGATCAACGAAGGGGCACGCATCCTTGAGGAAGGCGTCGCCCTGCGGGCGGTCGACATCGACGTCATCTGGCTGCACGGCTACGGCTTCCCGGCCTATCGCGGCGGACCGATGTTCTGGGCCGATCAGGTGGGTCTCGGCAAGATCCATGACACGCTTGTGGCGCTGCATGAGAAGACCGGCGAGCCGCACTGGAAGCCATCGCCCCTGCTGGAGCGGCTTGCCAAGGCCGGCCAGACCTTCGCCTCGCTGTAACCCTCGCCGGAGCCACATGCCATGACCGAAGCCGTCATCGTTTCCACTGCCCGCACCCCGCTCGCCAAGTCGTTCCGGGGCGCGTTCAACAACACCCACAGTCTCGAACTGGGCGCGCATGTCGTCAGCAATGCCGTGGCACGCGCAGGCATCGACAAGGATGAGGTCGAGGACCTCGTTCTCGGCGCCACCTTCCATGAGGGGCCGCAGGGCAAGAACATGGCGCGCCTGTGCGCCCTGCGCGCCGGACTGCCCGATACCGTTGCCGGGCTCAGCATCAACCGCTTCTGCTCGTCGGGCCTGCAGGCCATCGCCATCGCCGCCCAGCGCATCATCGTCGACAAGGTGCCGGTGATGGTCGCCGGCGGTCTGGACTCGATCAGCCTCATCCAGAACGACGTCAACAAGCATCTCGGCATCGAGCCGTGGCTCGGCGAACACCGGCCGGACGTCTATCTGCCGATGATCGAGACCGCCGACATCGTCGCCGAGCGCTATGGCGTAAGCCGGCAGGCGCAGGACGAATACGCCCTCGTCAGCCAGCAGCGCACGGCCGCCGCGCAGCAGGCCGGGCGCTTCGACGACGAGATCGTGCCGCTCGCCACCACCAGGCTGGTGTTCGATAAGGCAACCGGCACCACCTCGCAGCAGGAGGTCATGCTCCATCAGGACGAGTGCAACCGGCCCGACACGACCATCGAGGGTCTCGCAAAGCTGGAGCCGGTGCGAGGGCCCGAAAAATTCGTCACCGCCGGCAATGCCAGCCAGCTGTCCGATGGCGCATCGGCCTGCGTGGTGATGGACGCGAAGCTTGCCGAGAAGCGCGGCCTGCAGCCGCTCGGCATCTTCCGTGGCTTCGCCGTCGCCGGCTGCAAACCTGATGAAATGGGCATCGGTCCCGTCTATGCGGTCCCCCGCCTTCTGGAGCGCAATGGCCTGACGATCGACGACATCGACCTGTGGGAGCTCAATGAAGCCTTCGCCAGCCAGGTCGTCTACTGCCGCGATACGCTCGGCATTCCGATGGAGAAGCTCAACGTCAATGGCGGCTCCATCGCCATCGGCCATCCCTACGGCGCCACCGGCTCGCGTCAGGTCGGCCATGTGCTGATCGAGGGCAGGCGGCGCAAGGCCCGCTATGCGGTCGTCACCATGTGCGTGGGCGGCGGCATGGGCGCGGCCGGGCTGTTCGAAGTCGCATGACAGCCGGCTAGTCATGTGGGCAGGCTTACGGCCTGCCCCTTCTTCCCAAGCGACGATCCCGAACCCGAACTCGCGCCAAGGTGCGCCAGCGAGACCCTTCATGGCCCTTCAGGAAAATGCACTGGCCGTCATGGCCGATGAACTCGAATTCCTGCTGTTCGACCTGCTTGACGTGCAGAAGCTGACGGAACGGCCGCGCTTTGCCGACCATTCGCGCGAAACCTTCGCCGCCGTGCTGCGCACCGCGCAGGATGTGGCCGGCCAGCACTTCGCCCCTCATGCCCGCAAGAGCGACGAGAACGAGCCGCGTTTCGAGAACGGCAAGGCGGTGGTGATCCCGGACGTGAAGGAGGCGCTGCGCCATTTCGCCGAAGCCGGCTTTTCCGCCGCAACCGCCGATTACGAGGACGGTGGCATGCAGTTGCCGTTCACGGTGCATATGGGCGCCGGGGCGCTGTTTGCCGCCTCCAACATCGCCACCAAGAGCTACACCTCGCTGACGGCGGCAGCCGCCAACATCATCGCTTCCTTTGGCACGCCGGAGCAGAAGCGGCTGTTCGAGCGGCCAATGCGCGAGGGCCGCTATTTCGGCACCATGGTGCTGACCGAGCCGCAGGCCGGCTCCTCGCTGGCCGATGTGCGCACCACGGCGTCGCCGGCCGGCGACGGCACCTACCGGATCAGCGGCAACAAGATCTTCATCTCCGGCGGCGACCACGAAATGGGCGAGAACATCATCCATCTGGTGCTGGCGCGCCTGCCCGATGCGCCCGCCGGCGTGCGCGGCATCTCGCTGTTCATCGTGCCGAAGACGCTGGTCAATCAGGACGGCACGCCGGGCGAACGCAACGACGTGGCGCTTGCCGGGCTGATCCACAAGATGGGCTGGCGCGGCACCACTTCGGCGATGCTGAACTTTGGCGAGAAAGGCGGTGCGACCGGCTACCTGATCGGTGAGCCCAATCGCGGCCTCGTCTACATGTTCCACATGATGAACGAGGCCCGCATCAATGTCGGCAGCGGCGCGGCCGCGCTCGGTTATGCCGCCTACCGCCATGCGCTGGATTATGCGCGCGAACGCCGGCAGGGTCGGCCAGTCGAGGCGAAGGACGCCACCCGGCCGCAGGTGCCGATCATCGCGCATGCCGACATACGTCGCATGCTGCTGGCCCAGAAGGCCTATGCCGAGGGTGCTGTAGCGCTGTGCATGTTTGCAGCGACGCTGATCGACGACAAGCACACGGCAGCCTCGGAAGCTGCACGAAAGGACGCCGACGACCTGCTCGAAATCCTGACCCCGATCGTCAAGAGCTGGCCAAGCCAATGGTCGCAGGAAACCATCTCGCTGGCGATACAGGTGCATGGCGGCTACGGCTACACCCGCGAATATCCGGTCGAGCAGCTTTACCGGGAAAACCGCCTCAACGCCATTCATGAGGGCACGCACGGCATTCAGGGCATGGATCTGCTCGGGCGCAAGGTGGTGATGAATGACGGCCGGTCCTTCGAGCTTCTGTGCGCGCGCATTTCCGCAAGCGCCAACCGCGCCATTGGCACCCCGGCACTGGTGGAGGAAGGCCGGGCGCTGGTGGAGGCACTGGCGCGCGTGCGCGCCGTAACCGCGCAGCTCACCCGGCAGATGGCCGATGGCAGGCGTGCCGAAGTGCTCGCCAATGCCTCGGTCTATCTGGAGGCGCTGGGCCATATCGTGGTCGCATGGATCTGGCTCGATCAGGCGCTCTGTGCCCGGAAGCTTCTGGATGCGGGCGATCCCCGGCAGGCCGCTCTCAACGGCAAGCTGCATGCCTGCCGGTACTTCATGCGATGGGAATTGCCGCGCATCGGCCCGCAGCTCGACAGGCTCGAAGCGGGTGACGACACATGGTCGGCCATGCCCGACGACTGGTTCCACTGACCCCGAAAACACTTCTCACGGGAGACCCCGATGGCTCTGGACAACGAAACACTCGACCAGCTGCTCGAAACGATCAGGCGCTTCGTGCGCGAGCGGCTGGTGCCGCTCGAACATCAGGTGGCCGAGAATGATGCCATTCCGGCCGAAATCGTCAACGCGATGCGCGAAATGGGCCTGTTCGGCCTGTCGATCCCGGAGGCGCATGGCGGCCTCGGGCTGACCATGGAAGAGGAGGTGCGCGTCGCCTTCGAACTCGGTCGCACTTCGCCCGCGTTCCGCTCGCTGATCGGCACCAACAACGGCATCGGCTCGCAGGGCATCGTCATCGACGGCACCGAGGAGCAGAAGCGCAAATATCTGCCGCGGCTGGCAAGCGGGGAACTGGTCGGCTCCTTCGCGCTCACGGAACCGGAGGCCGGCTCCGACGCGGGCTCTCTGCGCACCTCGGCGCGTCGTGACGGCGACTTCTATGTGCTGAACGGCACCAAGCGCTTCATCACCAATGCGCCGGTGGCCGGGCTGTTCACGGTCTTTGCCCGCACCGATCCCGCCAGCACGGATGCGCGTGGCGTCAGCGCCTTTCTCGTCGAGGCCGGAACGCCCGGCCTGTCCTTCGGCCCGCCCGACCGCAAGATGGGCCAGAAGGGCGCACATACCTGCGACGTCATCTTCGAGGATTGCCGCATTCCGGCCGACGCCATTCTGGGCGGCAGGGAAGGACAGGGCTTCAAAACCGCCATGAAAGTGCTCGACCGCGGGCGCCTGCACATCTCGGCGGTCTGCGTGGGGGCCTCCAAACGTCTTATCAACGACAGCCTGCGCTATGCGGCCGAGCGGCGCCAGTTCGGCAAGCCGATCGCTGAATTCCAGCTCGTGCAGGCGATGCTTGCCGACAGCCGGGCCGAATCCTACGCCGCCGAGTGCATGGTGATGGAAACGGCGCGCCGCAAGGATGCCGGGCAGGACGTCTCCACTGATGCGGCCTGCTGCAAGATGTTCGCCTCGGAAATGGTGGGTCGCGTGGCCGACCGCGCCGTGCAGGTGCATGGCGGCGCCGGCTATATTGCGGACTACGGCATCGAGCGCTTCTATCGCGATGTGCGCCTGTTCCGCATCTATGAGGGCACGACGCAGATCCAGCAGATCGTCATCGCCCGCAACATGGTTCGTGAACTGACGCAATAATTCAGCAGGCAGGCGCAAAGGAAAAGGGCAGGAGTTCACCTCCTGCCCTTCCTTTTGGTTCTGCAACCCGGATTATTTGCCGGCTATCATGTCGGCAGCGGTTCTGCCCAGAACCTTGCGGCGGCCGGCAACGGAGATGGCATTGGCTGAGCTGGCATTGCCCTGCAGAGCGCGTGCATAGACACCCTGCAGAATGGCGATCAGGCGAAACAGCGAAAAGACGAGGTAGAAGGTCCAGTCGTTGATCCCACTTCGCCCTGTCGCCGCTCCATATGTGGCTAGCAATTCTTCCTCACGCGGAATGCCAAGTTCCTTCAGGTCGAGCCCCAGCAGACCCTTTGCATTTTCTCCATCGGCCGGCAGGTGATAGGGCAGGCAGCAATAGGCGAGATCGCCCAGCGGATCGCCAAGCGTCGAAAGCTCCCAGTCGAGCACGGCGCGCACAACCGGCTCCTGCCGGTCGAACACCAGATTGCCCAGCCGGAAGTCGCCGTGGGCCAGCGTGGTTCTTGCCTCCGCCGGCAGGTTCTTTTCCAGCCAGGCGATGATGTCCTCGACCAGTGGATCGGCATCACCGCCGGCGGAATCGCGATATTGCTTCGACCACCTGTCGAGCTGGCGCACGATGTAATTGCCCGGCCGGCCGAAATCGGCCAGCCCCGCCGCCGCCCAGTCGACATTGTGAAGAGCGGCCATGGTGGAAATCATCGCCTGATAGCAGGCGGTGCGCTCATGTGGTGAACTGTCGGGCATATGCGGCATGTCGAAGACACGACCCTCGACATAGTCCATCAGGTAGAAGGGCGTGCCGATGACCCCTTCATCCTCACACAGCAGGAAACTGCGCGGCACCGGCACAGCCGAGCCTTGCAGGGCGCTGATGACGCGGTATTCACGCTCCACCTGATGCGCCGATTTCAACAGCGTGCCGGACGGCTTCTTGCGCAACACTATGCGCCAGCTCTCGCCTTCCAGCAGAAAGGTCGGGTTGGACTGGCCACCCTGAAATTGCCGAACACGGAACGGGCCGGAGGCTTCAGGGAGGTTTGCGGCAAGATAGTCCTGCAGCGCTGCCTCGTTGAAGCGATGAGAGGGCAGTGGATCGACAAGCAATGACATGGTCAGGACGCCATTTCGCCGCCATCAGCCACCAGAACCTGCCCCGTGACATAGGATGACAGGTCGGAGGCGAGGAACAGAGCGACGCCGGCTATTTCTTCCGGACGGCCGATGCGCCGCAGCGGCGTGCGGCTCTCGACCCGCGCCAGCCGCTCCGGATCCTCGATCAGCGCCCTGGCGAAATCGGTGGCGATCAGCCCCGGCGCGATGGCGTTGACGCGGACATTCGACGGCCCCCATTCCAGTGCCAGATTGCGCGCCAGTGCCGCCTCCGCCGCCTTGGACATGCCGTAGCAGCCGATAGTGGTGGTACCGCGCAGGCCGGCAATGCTCGACAGCAGGATGACAGATCCGCCGCCGCGCTGCGCCATCTGCGGGATGACCATGTTGCACAGCCAGAACGTGCCCTTCACATTGGCATCCATGATCTTGTCGAAGGCCTCGTCGGTCAGCTCCGCCATGGTGCCGTAGACGGGATTGACCGCTGCATTGCACACGAGAATGTCGATCGGTCCGAAATGCGCCTCGGTGGCGTCTGCCAGACCCTGCAGATCCTCCTTGCGTCCGATATGACACGCATGGGCAAACGCCTTATGGCCATCAGCACGCAGCGCAGCCGCCACCTCCTCGCATGCATCGGCCTTGCGGCTGGAGATCACAACGGAAGCTCCAGCCTTCGCATACGCCTCTGCGATCGCCTTGCCGATGCCACGGCTCGACCCCGTGATGACGGCAACTTTCCCATTCAGATCAATCATGATGTTCCTGCATCGTTGGGGTGTGTTTTATCCATCGGCGCTCGGCGCGCCGCTTCAACCCGGATAAAAAATCAGCGTCTTACTTAGCCGGCGTTTTATTCTCAGATTTTCCGGAAGACGATTTCCGTCCTGCCGGCGGAGCAGCGCCCGCCTTATCCGGCATTTGCTGCCCAGCGCCTTCATTCGCCATGGAACCGGCAAAGCCGTCGATCAGCCTGTGGCGATCGCGCTCGAAGGCGCCCTGCAATTCCCTGACCTGCTCGCTCAGCGCATCCAGGCGGGCAGCCGTCTCGACCATGGCGTCGGTGGTTTCCGCATATCGGGGCCAGGCACCGACGCGCCTGCTGCCGTCATCGATGAAACCGCGTTCCAGAATCTCGCAGACCACTCCGGTGATTTCGTCCTTCGGGAACGGCGCGAACTTTATCCAGTGATGGACGTAGTTGCACATGCCGAACAGCGACAGCACCATGAGGCGCGTCGGCATCGGCTTGAACAGGCCGGACGCCTGACCTTCGCGCACCACCGCCTCGAATTTCTTTTCAAAGGCCCGCTTGCGGCGCAGCGTTGCCTCGTAGCTGGCGGCAGGCAGCGCATTCTGCTGGAAGTGGATCAGCGACCACATATCGGCCTGCTCGATCATCAGCCCGATATAGCTGGAAACCATGCGACGCAGCCGCTCGTCCGGCGAGAAAGGCTCATCCGCGATCGGCAGCACCTCGGCCTCGGCCTTCGTGAGCATCCGGTCGTAGATCTCGACCAGTATGTCCTCCTTGCTGCGGACATAGTGATAGAGCGCAGCCTTCTGGATGCCGAGCCGCTCGCCGATATCGTCGAGCGAAGCCCCATGATAGCCCTTGGACGAAAAAAGCTCGGCAGAGACAGTGAGGATCTGCTCCCATCGTTCCTCAGCCCTGAGGCGACGCCTTGGCTTTGGAGCCGGCTGCTCTGCCTTCCCGGCGTTTGTGGCCATGTTCCTGGTTCCCGACCTTCCGGCAGCCCCTCAGCGGGGCTGCTTCTTCCTGTGAACCGGCACAGTATCCACAGTGAAAGACTATGAACAGAACCGGCCGGTTTTTATGGGCACTTTCCCCATCGAAGGAAAGGCTCAGCGGGCAGCGTAACGCGCCGGACGGCGCTCCGCCCAGGCCTTGGCACCTTCCGTCGAATCCTCGGTCAGATGGATGAGCTTGTTCAGCTCGCGATAGATGCGCAGACCATCGTTGAGCGGCAGTTCGCGGCCGCGCAGAACGATCTCCTTGGTCATACGCACCGCCAGCGGCCCGTTGCGGCAGATCTCGTCGGCCAGATCGTCGACCGTCTTCTGAAGATCAGCGACCGGAACCACGCGATTGACGATGCCAAGCCGATAGGCCTCCTGCGCATCGAAGCGGCGGCCGGTCATCAGCAGCTCCATCACTGCTCCAAGCGGCGCCGAGCGCGGCATCATCAGCGCGCCGAAGCCATGCAGCACGCTCCACTTCACCTCCGGCGCGGCAAACGTCGCATTGTCGGCGGCGATGCGGATGTCGCAGCTCATCGCCAGCTCCATGCCGCCGGCGAGACAGAAGCCGTGAACGGCCGCGATCACCGGCTTGGACACCTGCAGCCCCATGTCGAAGCGGTCTGCCTTGAACGGCTTCCATTCAAACGGACCCGTCGTCAGCGAGCCATGCAGGAGCTCAAGATCCGCACCGGCGGAGAACGCGCGATCGCCCGCACCACGCACCACGATCACCCAGATGTCGTCGTCCGCATCATATTCCTGCAGGCCGGCCGAAATCTCCTGATACATCTTGCGGGGCATGGCGTTCAGCTTGTCTGGCCGGTTGAGGGTCACATAGCCGACGCGATCGCGGCGCTCCATCGTGATGTAGGTCTTGTCCGACATGGTCTTTTTGTCTCCGTTGGTCTGATGCCTGAGAACGCCCGCCCGCTCTCCGGGTCGCGAAGCGTCTCAAATTCTGGAAAATCGCGGAGCTATCTGAAAAGCCTCTGCACACGGAGCGCACGGCCTCCCCCACTCCTCCCGGTTAATTCCTCACCTTATTAACTTACCAAATGGTAGAATAAACAAACGTCTCAATCAACCAGCTTTTTGGAAAAACTCAAAATTAAAGGATTTTTCCCGTTTTCAGAGTTCTCCCGAGAGTTCGGCAAGCACACAAATTACCTTTTGGTAGATAATTCATGGATTTCCTGTAAGGCCGAGGCCATGCCGAAGAGCCCCGCGCAACAGCCCGGATGGAACAGGACCACAGGTGCCGGTTCGCCCTTGCGCGACGGCTTTTCTCCGGCCAGCAGCCCACCCAGCTCATGATCGATCGGGAAAACGCCGGGCACCCTGCCGGCCTCGATCATCTGCCGGGCCTGAAGGGCGTCATCGGCGATCACCAGCAGCTCGCGCGCCCCTCGCCATGGCCGCAGCATGTCGACCGAGGAAAGCAGGGCATCGGGCTTCAGCCATCCGGTCTCCAGGAAAGGCTCGACACCGAAGGATTCCGAGATCGAGGAAACGACGATGTCGCCGCCGCGCACCGCTTTCTGCGGATCATCGCAGATGACCGTCACAATGCCCCGCGCCGCGGCATAGTCAGCCAGCGCCTGCGACGAACTGCGCGAGCGCGAATGCGAAAAGATCCGCTTCAGCGGAAACATCTCTGTCAGCGCATCGAGATGAAGCCTTGCCTGCAATCCCGCACCGATGAAGGAAACAGCCTCTACGGTCTCCGGCGCGAATTTCTGCGCGGCTATAAGGGTCATCACCACCGGCAGCACGCTGCTCATCATGTTGCCGTGGATGGTCAGCAGAGGCATCGCATCGCTGGACCGGAACAGCAGCTGTGCCGAGCGATATGTGGAGCGTGCGCCTTTGACCGGCTCGCGGTCCAGACCGACCAGATTGTGAAAGAAGGCGCGGTCCTGTTGCTGCCACAGGCCATGCGTGCCGATGGCATATGCTCCGGAACCGGCCAACTGCATCCGCTTCGGTTCGACCAGCATTTCACCCAGCGCATGGGCGGCCAGCGCGCGGGACACCGGCCCCGCCAGATCGATGGCCCGCACGCCAAGTGCGGCAATCGCCGCATCGTCCATCACAAGCATGTTCAAACCTCCCTCTGCGGTCCCCTGCAGTGGCCGCGCGGCCCTCGGGCCTATTTCATGTAGCGGTCGTAGACGCGGTAAAGACGGATGGCCCCGCCCAGCAGCGCCGGCCGCCTCTGCCATGCCGGCATGGATGGCAGCGGAAGCCGGAACACGGTGTCGGCATCGGCCGCGCCCAGAATGCGACGTGCAATCTTGTGGCCGAGATAGCTCGACATGGTGATACCGGTGCCGCAGCAGCCGATCATCCAGTGCACCCTGTCGCTGTTGCCCGTATGGGGAATGAGATCGGCCGTGATGGCAAAGCGCCCGGACCAGAAGAAGTCCATGGCGAGGCCCCGCGTTTGCGGAAACCGTCTTTCAAAGGCTGCCATGATACGTCGCGCCTTTTCGGCGGTGCTGCCTTCCTGAAATCCGGCGCGGGCGCTGTAGACCAGTCTGGTTTTGCAGGGCGACAGCGCCATGTAGTTCAGCACCTTGCGCGTATCGCCGAAGATCTCCGCCCCGCGGATCACCTTTTCCAGACGATCGGGCGGCAGCTTCTCAGTGACCACGCAGAAGGCCGGCACCGCCGCGACCGATCTTGCCAGTTGCGCCGACAGGGGCGTGTCGGGCCCGGTCTCGGCATTCGTCGCCAGAACGACATGGGCAGCCGTCACCGTGCCCAGAGTTTCAAGCTCTACCTCGACACCTCCGGCAACCGGCTTCAGGCCGATCATTCTGGTGTTCTGCAACAGCCTGGCCCCATGGGCCCGCGCCACCCGGGCAAGCCCGTACTGATAGGCGGCCGGATTGACGGTGGCCGAATCCGGAACCAGCATGCCGCCACGATAGACATCGCTGCCGATGAAGCCGCGCAGTTCCTGTGCCGAAAGCAGGCGCGCCTCGGGAATGCGCGCCTTCATGGCCGGAAATTCCGATTGCAGGCGCCGCATCGACCTGTCGCTGTGAGCGGCCATGACGCGTGTACAGCGGCGAAGATCGCAGCCGATCGCATGGTCGGCGATGGTGCGCTCGGTATGGGCGCGCGCCAGAACGGCTTCGCGATAGACGGCTTGCGCCGTCTCCTGTCCATAGCTGCCGGCGAGCTCGTGCAGCCGCGCCTTCGGAACATTGGCAAGCGAGCCTGCTGCCCGTGAGGAGGCTCCGTCACCGATGCGGCGCGCCTCGACGACGAGCACATGCATGCCCTGCCGCGACAGTTCGAGCGCAGCGCTCAGGCCGCCATAACCGGCTCCCACCACCACGGCATCGAAGGCCTGACCGGGAGAGACCGCATCGCTTTCGAGAGGATCGAAACCGGCGGACCAGAACAGGCGCTCGCGTTCAGCCATTGTCATAGCGCGCCGCCTTTTCTCCGGGATGGAGCACGCGTTGCAGGAAGTCGCGAGTACGCTCGTTCTGCGGCCGCCGGAGCAATTCGGATGGCGGGCCTTCCTCCAGAATTTCGCCGCGATCGAGGAACAGGACACGGTTCG
This sequence comes from Aquamicrobium sp. YD-1-mutant5, assembly GCF_059509755.1. Lineage (NCBI taxonomy): Bacteria > Pseudomonadati > Pseudomonadota > Alphaproteobacteria > Hyphomicrobiales > Phyllobacteriaceae > Aquamicrobium > Aquamicrobium sp. YD-1-mutant5. Next base: position 79,774 of record NZ_JCAKKP010000004.1, on the reverse strand, counting down.
CCACCTCGGCCGCAAACCCCATCTCATGGGTCACCACCAGCATGGTCATGCCCTCACGGGCCAGATCTTCCATGACCACCAGAACGTCACCGACCGTTTCGGGGTCGAGTGCGCTGGTCGGCTCGTCGAACAGCATGGCCCTCGGCTTCATGGCCAGCGCGCGTGCGATGGCGATGCGCTGCTGCTGCCCGCCGGAAAGCTGGGAAGGGTAGCTGTCGGCCTTGTCTGCCAGCCCTACCTTGTGCAGCAGGGCCATGGCCTCCTCTTTTGCCGCCGCCTTCGGGCGCTTGCGCACCTGCACGGGGCCTTCAATGATGTTTCCCAGCGCGGTCATGTGCGGAAACAGGTTGAACCGTTGGAACACCATGCCGACCTCGGCCCGCACGGAGCCGATCGTCTTCGATGTCGTGTCCACTGTCATGCCGTCGATGGAGATGGTGCCGGAATCGTGGCGTTCGAGCCCGTTCACGCAGCGCAGCATGGTCGATTTTCCCGACCCCGACGGCCCGATGAGGCAGACCACCTCGCCGCGCGCCACGGTGAAGGACATGGACTTCAGGACCTTCAGCGCCCCGAAGCATTTTGAAACCTCTTTGACTTCGATCATCCGGTTTCGCCCCTCACTTCGCTGCAAATCGACGTTCCAGCCATGCGTTCAGCGCTGTCAGCGGCAAGCTCATGACCAGATAGATGAAGGCGACCAGCGTGAAGACCGTCATGTTCTTGAAGGTCGATGAAGCGATGAGCTGGCCGGCGCGGGTGATCTCCGAAACCGTGATGGTGGAGGCAAGCGACGAGTCCTTCAGCATCATGATGGTGATGTTTCCATAGGGCGGCAGCACGATACGCACCGCCTGCGGCAGGATGATGCGGCGCATGAGCTGCGCCTTGCCCATGCCGATGCTCATCGCCGCCTCATACTGGCCCTTGTCCACCGCAAGGATGGCGGCCCGGAAATTCTCGGCGTGATAGGCGCTGTAGGCGACACCGAGGCCGATCACGCTGGCCGTGAAGGCGCTGAGATCGACGCCGATCTCCGGCAGCACGAAATAGATGTACATCAGCTGCACAATGATCGGGATGCCGCGCAGACCGGTGATGATGGTCACCGCCGGCACATAGAGGACGGGCAGGCTCGACATGCGCATCAGCGCCAGCGCCAGTCCCAGCACCGATGACAGGGCAAGCGACAGGAAAGCCACCTGAATGGTGACATAGGCGCCCTGCATGAGGATCGGCATGAACTGCCATGCATCTTCAAAAAACTGCGTCATCCCCTGCCCCTTTCGCCAAGCGAATCCCAAAGCTGTTCCTGCCGGACCTCATCCTTCAGTCTGAATTTCTGCGGCTTGCCGGTGGGTGTCTTGGGCACGGCATCGATGACGGTGAGGTAGCGGGGCACCATGAACTTCGGCAGCAGCGCCGCGATGCGCGCATGCAGCTCTTCCATGGCCAGATGCTGCCCCGGGCGGAAGACCACGCACGCAAGCACCTCCTGCTCGGTGAGTTCGGAAGGCACGGCAACAACGGCCGATTCCAGAACTTCGGGAATGGCGTTGATGGCGTTCTCGACCTCTACCGAGGAGATATTCTCCCCGCGGCGGCGGATGGAATCCTTCAGCCGGTCGACGAAATAGTAGTAACCGTCGGCGTCGCGCCGAAAGAGATCTCCGCTGTGGAGCCACAGATTGCGCCACGCCGCCTGCGTTTCGGCCGGCCGGTTCCAGTACCCGACCATCACGATCCACGGCAGCTTCGGCCGCACCACGAGTTCGCCGACCTCGCCGACCGGCACCTCCTCATCCAGTTCATCCACCAGCCGCACGTCATAGCGGTCCGTCCGCACCATGCCGCATGTCGAGGCGTTGGGCGGAGATAAGCCCGTGCCGATGACGCCATTGACCTCGGTGGAGGCATAGGAGGTGCATACCTGCACCCCGAACTTGTCGCAGAACTGCACATATTCAGGGATGAGCGGCGACATCAGCACCTTCTTCAGCGATGTCCGCTTTTCGCCGGGCGTGGTGCGGAACAGCATGCTGCCCATGGCGCCGAGCATGAAGGTTGTGGTCACGCCAAACCGTTCCACGTCCGACCAGAAATCGGTGATGCTGAACTTCGGCTTCAGAACCGCCGTCGCCTCGCGAATGAGGCAGTTGTAGATGACCGCCCACTGGCCGGCGATGTGGAACAGCGGCAGGGGCGCGTAGTAGACGTCGCCCGGGCCGAGCTGGAGCGAATTGCCGCCCGCCGCATACTGATAGGCGTGCGCATGCGTCACCATCACCCCTTTCGAGGCGCCGGTGGTGCCCGACGTGTACATGATCGAGGCGACGCTGTTGTAGGCCGGGGCGGCTTCGTCCTTCAGCGGCGATCTGCCCGCCTCCTGAAGCAAGGATGCGTAGTCGATCAGCTGAGCGTTGCCGGGTAGCCCAGAAGCTTCCTTGCCAACCACGATCAGCGTGTCCAGCTTCGAACCGGCCGCGCCGAGCGCTTCGGTCACGGCGTGGCGAAAACTTTCATGGACGATGATGCGGGTGGCCCCGGAATCGCGCACCAGATGCTCCAGCATGGCGCCGAAATAGGCGGTGTTCACCGGCACCTGAATGGCCCGCAGCTTAGCCAGCGCTAACCAGCAATCGATGAATTCGATGCAGTTCGGCAGCATCACCAGAACCGTATCGCCCGCCGAGACGCCAAGGCCGGACAGGCCGCGCGCCAGCACCGACGAGCGCCTGTCCATGTCGGCGACCGAGAACCGGCTTTCTTCCGTGACGATCCAGACGCGCTGCGGGTCTTTCGACAGCTGGTCGCGCAGGACATGAACTACATTGCATTCCGAGCCGTAATAATCGGCCATTCTGAAAACCCCGAAGAGAAAAATCTGATGCAGGCCGCGTCACGCGCGGCAGGCGACGAGCGGAAGATCAGCCGTTGACCTGAGCCCCGGCGCGGCGGCGGCGAGCGGCCCGATGCTGTTGACCATGCGCGCCGAACTGCTGGTCATAGAGCCGGCGCCGGTCAGCACATCGCCGCTGATCTCGACCCGCATGCTGGAATTGCCGCTGAGTTCCGTCACCATTCCCGGCTCTTCCTCCGGGCCGGACGGATCAAGATAGCCGTCGACCCCGAGCGTGAGCCGGCGCTCCTCTTCGCAGATCAGCGTGACGCAGTGGCTGAAGCCGCCGACGGTTCCGGCCGCCACCCGCACATGGCGGCCCTGCCGGTCGCGCGTGGAGATGATGGGGCGTTTGTCCTCATGCTGGTCGGTCACCGCCCAGCGAAGCTCGCGGGCAACGAACCAGGCAGACTGCCACAGCGCCTTGAACAGGGTGATCTGGCCAGCCTGGTTCGCCTGATCGAACGCCTGCTGAGTGAGCCCGAAGCCATAGCGCTTCATCACGTCCGGCCCCCAGACGCTGTAGTCGGCCCGGCGCCTGAAATCGATCGAGCGCACCTGCGCGCAGCAGCCCGTCAGCATCAGCGGAACGACATCGCTGAAAAAGCCGGGAATGGCGCCAACGCCCAGAACCCGGATGCCGGCGGCACCGGCAAGGGCTTCGATTTCGGCATGAAGCTGCGGCTGCAGCTTTTCGGTGTCGACAATGCCGTTGATGGTGATCAGATTGGCGCCCGCGGAAGCTGCCGCCCGGACCACGTCGACCATGTTGCCGGCATCGAACGTGGTTGCCTGAAGAATGACGTCAGGCTTCGTCCGAGAAAGACACGCCACCAGATCGGTAGCCAGTACCGGCGGTGCGGCTTGCGCGAAATCAAATTCGCCGAGATCGATGGCGTCGATCACGTCCTGCGTATCGACAATGCCCACGACCTGATGGCGCTTGCCGAGGAGCTGGCGCACATTCTCGCGCCCCACCGCCCCGAATCCAAGCTGCAGAACTCTCATGATCAACCTCTTGCGCTGTCACATTCCATAAGGGGTAAGCACGGGGCCGGAACTGCCTGCACCTGCCGCGGTGCGCCCGGATCAGTTGACGGGCCTTGTGAGAAAAGCCCTCATTGCCAACTCCGGCCACGTGCGGGTGCCGCGAGACGCGCGCGTCCGGCGGCTGGCGGTGCTAGCGCAGGCCCCACTTGGTCTGCAGCTCCTCAAGCTTGCCGCTTTCCTTGATCTTCGCGATCCCGGCATTCAGCTTTTCGAGGAGTTCCGAATTGCCCTTCTTCACGGCCAGCGCGACCTGCCCTACATAGAAAGGCTCATAGGTCGGGACGAGCTTGATGGTCGCCGCATCGTTCTTGCTCAGGCGGTGTCGCATGATCGGTTCATCCGCAAAGCCGGCTGCGATGCGCCCCAGCTCCACGTCGCGCATGATGTCGGCAATGGCGGTATAGGTCTTGATTTCGGTGAAGCCGCCGAGCTTTTCCAGATAGTCGTAGAATGCCGTTCCGCCCTGGACGCCGATGGTCTTGCCGGCGAAATCGGCCGCCTTCGTGTAAGGCGTATCATCATCCTTTTTCACGATGACGGCATCGGTGTAGGGAAAGATGGGGTCGGAGAAATCGACGATCTCGGCGCGCACAGGGGTGATGGTCACGGCGGCCGACATGATATCGATCTTGCCCCCCTGAAGGGAAGGTATCAGCGCCTCGAACGGCACCGGCTGAATGTCGACCTTGATGCCCTGATCTTCAGCGATCGCATTCATCATGTCGACCATCATGCCGTCGATCTTGTTGGTGCTGACATCGAGGAAGGTAAAGGGATTTCCGGTTGTGGTGGAACCGACCTTGTAAACAGGCTCTGCAGCCGATGCACAGACATGCAAAAGCGAAGCCAGGATCGCACCAATGAAGGCTTTTTTGGCAAACACGTCCATTCTCCCATGTTGTTTTTGTGACTGTTCAGGACGTGCGACGGCTGTCCGGCTCGCCGGAAGATCCCGCACGCTTCCCCTTGCCGCTTTTGACGGCTTTTTATCATGACCGGCGAAGCGCATCGCGCTTCAGGCGATCAGCTTCCTGCTGATGCCGGGTGCAGGCAACATCGCCCGCAACGATGTCGGGGCCTCCCTCCCGACCAGCCATCTCTCTGCCCGATGCAGCAAGTTAACTTACCAAATGGTTGGTGAAAAGCGGTTTCCTGTCAACCAGATTCTTCACATATTTGGCGAAATAATGCGATATTGGCCTAAAATTATGATTCCTCGGCGAAATCCTTCTTGTTGTTAAATTACCATATGGTAGCTTAAAGCAAGCAGCGATTGCTGCGACACCGGGATCAAACCGCCTATGCGCAGCAAGCAGATTTTCCATGAGAATTTCATATCCCGCCCCTATTGGTGGGACGCAGCACCACCTGTGAAGCGCAATGCCCCGCCGCCGGAAACGACGGATGTCGCCGTGGTGGGCGGAGGCTATGCAGGCCTTTCGGCCGCCCTGCGCCTGGCAGGCGGCGGCACGCGGGTCGCGGTTCTGGAAGCCGGAGATTTCGGCACCGGTGCCTCCAGCCGCAATGCGGGACTGGTAAGCGGCGGCAACTATCTGGGCAAAGGGCTGAAAGGCCTTTCCGAGGCAGAGGCGGCGGCCCTGATGAGCGAGGCTTCCAGAGCGCTGGATCTGGTGGAGGAGATCATCGCCGCAGAGCGCATCGAATGCCACTATGAGCGCACCGGCCGCGTCGTCGCGGCAGCGGTGCCGGCCCACTATACGGCGCTTGCCGGCACGCTCGACCGGCTGAACCGCTTCGCCGGTTCGCAGGCCTCCATGCTGCCGCCGGAAAAACAGCGCACGGAAATCGCAACCGACGCCTATAGCGGCGGCATGATCGTCAACCGCACGGGAAAGCTGCACCCGGCCCTTTATCTGCATGGCTTGCTGCGCGCGGCGGAAGCGGCGGGCGCCAGCCTGCATTCGGATGTCACGGTTCAGACCATCGAAGGCGGCCGCGGCCATTTCGACCTCTCCACGAGCCGCGGCAAGATCAGGGCACACGAGGTGATCATCGCCACAAATGGCTATACGGGCACGCTGACGCCGTGGCTGCGCCGGCGCGTCATTCCCGTGGCAAGCTACATGATCGCCACCGAGACCCTTCCACCCGATCTCGCGGCTTCGCTGCTGCCCAATGGACGGACCCTGACGGACTCGCGTCGGGTGCTGCGGTTCGCACGCATGTCGCCGGATGGCAGCCGGATGCTGTTCGGAGGCCGCGCCAGATTTACGCCGCAGGCACCGCAAGAAGCAGCGCCCGTCCTGCACCGCTTCATGAGCGAGGTCTTTCCCCAGCTCAAAGACTTCCGCGTCTCCCATGCCTGGTGCGGAAACGTCGCCTTCACCTTCGACTTCCTCCCCCATGCGGGGGAGCAGGACGGGCTCCACTATTGCCTTGGCTGCAATGGCAGCGGCGTGGCGATGATGACCATGCTCGGGCGCAACGTCGCCGGGCGCATCCTCGGCGCCGCCAGCGCAGGTGCCTTCGAGCGTCCCGCTTTCCCGACCCGACCGCTCTACCGAGGCGATCCGCGCCTGTTCCTGCCGCTGGTCGGGGGTGCCTACAAGCTCGGGGACTGGCTGGACCGGAAGCGGGCCCGCTGAAATCAGAAAGCCGCGCCCGAACGGGCGCAGTCTGGGCGGATGGAGGACACTGGCTGCCTGCGAGTGTCCCTGCACCATCCTGCTATTGCGCCTCCCGCGCAGCTCTCGAATAGACGAAGGCGGCGGCAGGATTGAAACGGATCACCGCCGGCCCCGGCCGGGCTGCTTCGAAGCCCTGCCCGGCAGGAAGCTTGCAGATCATGCTGTGGGGGCCGACCCGCAAGGTGACACGCTGGTGATCACCCATGAACACCGCATCGCTGATGTCCACTCTGAGGCGGTTTTCATCGGCATGGGCAGCCGCGCCGTTGTTGTCTGCGGCAATCCTCAGCGCCTCCGGGCGTACCGTCAGCACGGCTTCATCGCCGGGGGCGATGCTGCAGCGCGCATTGCCGCGCACGGTCTGGCCGTCATCCAGCTGCGCCTGAGCCACGCCCTCGCTGACCTGCGAAATGCGCACGTCGAGAGAATTGGTTTCGCCGATGAAGGTGGCGACAAAATGCGAGGCGGGGTCATTGTAAAGCGCTTCGGGATCCGCCACCTGCAACAGCCGGCCGGAATTGAACACCGCGACACGATCCGACATCGACAGCGCCTCACCCTGATCATGGGTGACATAGACCATGGTGACGCCCAGCTCGCGCTGCAGGCGCTTGATCTCGAACTGCATGTGATGGCGCAGGTTCTTGTCCAGCGCCGCCAGCGGCTCGTCCATCAGCACCAGTCCCGGATCGAACACCAGCGCCCGCGCCAGAGCCACGCGCTGCTGCTGGCCGCCGGAAAGCTGAGCCGGGTAACGTTCCGCATATTGCTCAAGCCGCACCAGTTGCAGCGCATTGCGCACACGCCCGGCAATGTCGGCCGAAGCGCATTTTCGCGCCTTCAGCGGAAAGGCCACATTCTGCGCCACGGTGAGATGCGGAAACAGGGCATAGTTCTGGAAGACGACCCCAAAATTACGGCGGTTGGCCGGCACGCTTTCGACCGACCTGCCCTGATACAGGATCGAGCCGCCACTTGGCTTGTCGAAGCCCGCCAGCAGCATAAGCGCCGTGGTCTTGCCGGATCCCGAAGGTCCGAGCAGCGTCAGGAACTCGCCATTGCCGATTTCGAGGTCGATCCCGCTCAGTGCGGTAAAGGCACCATATCGCTTGGCCACATCGCGGAATTCGACAAGTGGCGTGGCCGCAGCAACCATCAGTCCTCCAGACAAACATTGAAAAGCACAACCACCCGCAACGACGGGCGCGGATCCTGTTTCCGGCTCCGGATTTTGCGCAGCGCGGATACTTGCATCTCGCATAAAGCTGCTATACGGTCAAGCCATTATCAAAATATGGGACATAATCCCAAAATACAGGACAATGAAAAATGGGTGCAGGTCTTTCGCTCAAAAACTCCGCTGCTCTTTATGAGCAGGCAAAATCCTTCCTGCCCGGCGGTTCGACGCGCGCCACCCTGTTCCGCAAGCCTCACCCGTTTTATGTCAGCCATGGCGAAGGCGCTTACATCTGGGATGCCGACGGCAACCGCTATCTGGATCTGGCCAACAACTTCATGTCGCTGATCCACGGCCATGCGAATCCCCGCATCATCGAAGCGGTTTCGGCGCAGCTGGCGCGCGGCACATGCTTCTCGATGTCGACCGAGTCCGAAATAGCGATGAGCGCGGCCCTGCAGGCCCGCGCGCCCAGCTTCGAGCGCATCTGCTTTGCCAACACCGGCACCGAGGCGGTGCTGTTCGCGCTGAAGGCGGCGCGCGCCTATACCGGCCGCACGCTCGTGGCCAAGGTGGAGGGCTGCTATCACGGCCTGTCCGATTTCGCCGAGGTCAGCGTCGCGCCGGAACCCGACGCCTGGGGCGAAACGGCACCCGCCTCGGTGCCCTACAGCATCGGCGCCCCGCAGGCGGTTCTGGACAATGTGGTGGTGCTGCCCTTCAACGATCTGGAAAAGGCCCTGTCGGTCCTCAGCGACGTCGGTGACCGGCTTGCCTGCATTCTCGTCGATCCGGTGCCGAGCCGTGCCGGCCTGGCGCCGGCTCAGGCCGACTATCTGCAGGGGCTGCGCGATTTCTGCACCCGCTCCGGCGCCTTGCTGATCTTCGATCAGGTGATGTCCTTCCGCCTCGCCTATGGCGGTGTCGAGGAATATTTCGGCGTCACGCCCGACCTTTCGTGCCTCGGCAAGATCATCGGCGGCGGCTTCCCTATCGGCGCGCTTGCCGGACGCGTCGATGTGATGGACGTCTTCAATCCCGAAAGCGGCCGCCCGAAGGTGTTCTTTGGCGGCACGTTTGCCGCCAATCCGATCAGCATGACGGCGGGTCTGGTCGCACTCGATCTCTACGGACGGCAGGAAGTCGCCCACACCAATGCGCTTGGCGACAGGCTGCGCGACGAGATGAACGAGTGGATGCGCGCCAGCGGCATCGAGGCCTGCGTGACCGGCGCCGGTTCGCTGTTCAAGTTCCATCTGGGGCGCAGCGAAGTCCGCGACTACCGGTCGGCCTGGGTGGACGTGGCGCAACGCAAGGTCACCGCTGTTTTCGTCGATGCACTGGCCGCGCGCGGCTTCCACATTATTCCTTCAGGGCTCGGCTGCCTGTCCACGGCCGTCACGCCGGAAGACGTCGATGCGATGATCGAAGCCAGCAAGGAAGCGCTCAGGGCGATGCACTGAAGCCGGATTGTCTACGCCGCACACAAGGAGGCCTGTTGGAAAAGCGATCCGCCACTTTCCATGCCCCGCCAGAGGCCAGCGATCCGGCAGGGTCGCGGCCGAAGCCCGGAGGCATGGATTTTTGCCACCGTCTGCGGGTCCGCTTTTCGGAAGTGGATGCCCAGAAGGTCGTCTTCTTCGGCAACTATTTCACTTATTTCGATGTCGCGCTGACCGAATTCAGTCGGGCGCATGGCATCCGGTCCCTGCTCCCGCAGGATCATGAGTTTCACGTCGTGCATGCCAGCACGGATTATGTCCGGCCGATCCGGTATGATGAGGAGATCGACGTCGCCATCCAGCCGGAGCGCGTCGGAACGTCTTCCATCACCTTCCGGACGGTCATTTCCGGCAGCAGCCGGCAGGACGTGAGAGCCCGGGGTCTGATCGTCTGGGTTCTGACCGATCAGTCTTCCGGGCGCGGGGCGCCCTTGCCTCAGCCCATAAGGCAGGCGCTGCCCGCTTCCCATCCCGCCCCTGAGCAGAGCAGCGAGGGAGCAGGGCGGGCAGTCCGCACTTGAAAGATAACTTTCCAAATAGTATTAAAATCAACCGGACGGTAGAAAAATGGCAAAAGCCCACGTTCGCCCACTCAGGGAGGAAGTCATGAAGTTCTCATTCACAAGCTGGCTCACAGCCGCCATTGCCGGCGTCACAGCTGTTTCGGCCATACCGGCCGCGGCCCAGCAGCAGCTCACCATCGCCTCATGGGGCGGCACATATCAGGAAAACCAGAAGGAGGTTCTCTTCACCCCCTTCACTGCCGAAACGGGCATCGCCATCCGTGAAGACAACTACCTCGGAGGCTGGGCTCCTTTTCAGGCCATGGCTGACACCGGCACCTACAAGTGGGATGTGGTGCAGACGGAAGGTCCCGAATTGCTGCGCGGCTGCGAGGAAGGTGTTTTTCTGAAGCTCGACTGGTCGAAGATCCCGAATTCGGACAGGCTGATCCCTGAAGCGAAAGGCGAATGCGGCCTCGGCGTCGTCACCATCGGCTCCATCATCATCTACAACACCGGCGCGTTCCCCACGCCGCCGCAGAAGATGACGGACTTCTTCGATCTGGAAAAATTCCCCGGCAAGCGTGGCATCCGCAAGGGACCGAAGATCAATCTCGAATATGCGCTGATGGCGGCAGGCATCGACCTCAACGACATCTACAAGACACTGAGCACGCCCGAAGGGCTGGATCTCGCATTCAGCAAGCTGGACGAGATCAAGAGCGAGCTTGTTACCTGGGAAGCGGGCGCACAGCCAATCGACATGGTTTCCGGCGGCTCCGTCGTCATGTCCATCGCCTATAACGGACGCTTCGCCGTCGCCAGGGAGGATGGCCGCCCGATCGATGCGATCTGGGACAAGGGCACCTATTCGATGGACTACTGGGCAGTCCCGGCCGGAACGAAGGACGCGGAAGCGGCCTACAGCTTCCTCAACTTCTATGCCGATGACGAGCGGCAGGCGGAGTTCGTGAAGAGGACCAATTACGGGCCGACCGCACGCGGTGCGGAAGATCTGCTCACACCGGAAAAGCGTGAGATGGTTCCGACGGTCGGCAGGCTGAAGACGCATCTCTTCTCCTCCAACACGGAAGCCCTGAATTTCTGGCTCGACAACTATCCGTCGCTGCTCGAACGCTGGAACGCCTGGATTTCCTCCAACTGAAATCAACTGGGACGATCGCGATGAACGGCCACCGCTCGCCATTTTCCGCCAACCCGCTGGCGGCGACCGGCTTCCTCATTCCCGCGATCGTCGCCGCGCTGCTGCTGGCGGCCCTGCCGCTCGCTCTGGTGCTGTCAAAAGCCTTCTACGACACACAGGTGCGTGATGCATTTCCGCAAACGCTTGAGGCGCTGGCCGGCTGGGAGGCTTCGGCACCGCTTCCGGACAGTGCGCCCGACGCCCTCGCTCACGACCTGAAGAGGGCCTATGCGGACCAGACGCTTGCCGGCGCCGCCACCAAGCTCAACGAACGCAGCAGTGGCCTGCGCTCGGTGATCATGGGCACCGCCCGGCGTCTGGCGCGCGAGGATGGCGCGGACATCGCGGCAACCCTTCAGCAAAGCTCGCCGCTCTGGGCGGAGCCACAAATCTGGGCGACCATACAGGCGGCCGGAAAGCCGTTCAGCCTCGTCAATCTCGGCCGCGTCTTTGCCCCTTCAGTCTCAGCTGCCGACGGCGCGGCGCGGACCATCGGCGTTTACGGCGACATGCTGGTGCGCACGCTCGCCATCAGTCTCGGCGTCACCCTGCTGACCATTCTGATCGGCTATCCGCTGGCCTACACGCTGACCTTCGCCCCGCCCGGCCTCAAACGTCCGCTGTTCCTGCTCAGCTTCATTCCGCTGTGGATGTCGCTGCTCGGGCGCGCGGCGGCATGGGTCATTCTGCTGCAGAAAAACGGCGTGGTGGACACGGTGGCGCAGACGCTCGGCCTCGCCAGCGAGCCGCTCGGCCTGCTTTATTCGCGCGCCGGTGTCTACATCGCCATGACCCATGTGCTGCTGCCGTGCTTCGTCTATCCGTGCTACTCGGCCATGGCCAACATCCCGCGCAACCACGTCACCGCCGCCCTGTCGCTCGGGGCTTCCGGCTGGCGCAGCTTCCGCATCGTGTTCCTGCCGCAAACCCTGGGCGGGGTCGCTGCCGGAGCCACTCTGGTCTTCGTCCTGTCGATGGGCTTCTACCTCACGCCCGCGCTGGTCGGCGGGCCGGCGGACCAGATGCTGAGCTACATGGTCTCCGAAATCACCCTCAAGATCGGCGATGCGGGCATGGCAAGCACGCTCGCCGCGCTGCTCATCCTGACCATGCTAGTCGGCGCCCTTGCGATCCATCTGGCCGTGCATCTGCTGCGCCGCCTGCTGCTTCTGGGAGCCTGAGCACCATGAAGAGCCATACAGTCCTGAAACAGAGCACTCGCAACATTCCCAAAATTAGACTTCATGGAGGGCGCCCATGAAACAGGTCAATGCCATCATGGGGCTGCTTACCGCCGGCGCCCTGCTTTTCCTGCTGATGCCGATCGTCACCATCCTGCCGATCGCGCTGTCGTCCGGCGATTACATCAGCTACCCGCTGCCCGGCCTGTCGCTGCGCTGGCTGAAGCAGGTGGCCCTTCATCCGGGCTGGCGGGAAGCACTCGCCAACAGCATCTTCATCGCGCTGGGTTCGGCCATGCTCGCGACCCTTTTCGGCACGCTCGCCGCCGTCGGCCTTGTGCAGGCAGCGCCGCGACAGGCGCAAGCCCTGCGCGGCCTGCTGATGCTGCCGGTTGCCATTCCCTCGGTCGTTCTGGGACTGGGCCTCTATTTCCTCCTCGCCCGCGCCGGGCTGCTCTCGACCTATACGGGCCTTATCCTCGCCCATGCCACCATCTCCTTCCCGTTGGTGATGGTGGTCGTCGGGGCAAGTCTGGCCACCACCGATCTGGTCGTCATCCGCGCCGCCCAGAGCCTTGGTGCGGGATGGCGGATGATCTTCCTGAACGTGCTGGTGCCGATGCTCTATCCGGCCATCCTTGCCGGCTTCATCCTGGCGTTCCTGAATTCGTTCGACGAAGTGATCGTCACGATGTTCATTGCCGGGCCGGAACAGAACACCGTGCCGCGGGTGCTGTTCGCTAATCTGCGTGACCGGCTCGATCCCTCGGTGGTCGCCGTCACCGTGCTTATGCTGCTGCTGTCGGCGTTGCTTGGCCTGTTGCTCCAGTTGCTTGCCCGCTGGACGCAACGGCGCCCCGCCGATCAATAGAATCACGAGGAGGAAACATGTTCGACTATACCGAGAGAACCGCCGGGCTTCGCCAGCGCCTGCTGGCTTTCATGGATGAACATATCTACCCGAACGAGGCGGCACTGCTCGCCCACGAGCATGGTCCGGAGCGCTGGCAGACAGCACCCCTCATCGAAACGCTGAAGGAAAAGGCAAAGCAGCAGGGCCTGTGGAACCTGTTCCTGCCCGAAAGCGAGCTCGGCGCGGGGCTCTCCAATCTCGACTACGCGCATCTGTGCGAGATCATGGGCCGCTCGCCCTTCGCACCGGAAGTCTTCAACTGCGCCGCCCCCGACACCGGCAACATGGAAGTGCTGGCCCGCTACGGAACGGAGGAGCAGAAGCAGCGCTGGCTGCTGCCCCTGCTGGCAGGCGAGATCCGTTCCTGTTTTTCCATGACCGAGCCGGCGGTGGCCTCGTCCGATGCCACCAACATCGAGTGCTCGATCCGCCGCGACGGCGACGACTATGTCATCAACGGCCGCAAGTGGTGGTCATCCGGAGCCATGGATCCGCGCTGCCGCATCGCCATCGTCATGGGCAAGACCGATCCTTCCGAGAAGCGCTACCGGCAGCAATCGATGATCCTCGTGCCGCTCGACACGCCCGGCGTGAAGATCGAACGGGCGCTGACCGTGTTCGGCTACGATCACGCGCCCCATGGCCATGCGGAAATCAGCTACGACAATGTGCGCGTGCCGGCATCGAACATCCTGCTTGGCGAAGGACGCGGTTTCGAGATCGCACAGGGCCGTCTCGGGCCCGGCCGCATCCATCATTGCATGCGCACCATCGGCATTGCCGAGCGCGCGCTGGAGACGATGGTGGAGCGCGCCCGCTCGCGCACCGCCTTCGGCCGCACGCTGCTCGAAATGGGGTCCGTGCGCGAGCAGATTGCACAGTCCCGCATCGAGATCGAGCAGACCCGCCTGCTCACGCTCAAGGCCGCCGACATGATGGACAGGGCCGGCAACAAGGTCGCGCGTCTGGAAATCGCCATGATCAAGGCGGTGGCGCCGGCCATGGCCTGCCGCGTCATCGACAGGGCCATTCAGGTGCATGGCGCGGCCGGCGTTTCGCAGGACACCTTCCTGGCTTCGGCTTATGCACGCGTGCGCTCATTGCGGCTTGCCGACGGGCCAGACGAGGTTCACCTCGAAACCATCGCCAAGCTCGAAATCGGCAAGAACGCCGAACGCGCAGCCTGAGGCAACATCGCTCCCGGATTCACGCCCGGCGCTCCTGCATGTTCAGGAGTGCCGTGAGCGTTCAGGACCACACATGGCACATCTCACTCCCCCGCAAGACACCGCCCATGCAAGCTGGCTTCGCCACTGGCCGCCCGGATTGCCAGCGGATCTGCACGTTCCCGAAACGACCGTCCACTACAATCTGGAAGTATCTGCGAAGCGCTATCCCGACCTCGACTGCCTGATCTTCTGCGGCGTTCATCTCACCTATGTCGACGTGCAGCGGAAGGTGGAGAGCCTCGCCGGCTTCCTGCAGAGCGAATTTCATCTGGCGCGGGGCGAGCGGGTGCTGCTGTGCCTGCAGAACAGCCCGCAATTCGTGATCGGCTATTACGGCATATTGCGCGCCGACGCCGTGGTGGTTCCGGTCAACCCGATGAGCAAGGCGTTCGAGATCGAGCATCTGGTGGGCGACACCGGGGCCCGCATTGCCGTTGTCGCGCGCGATCTCGTGCCGGTGATCCGGCCGCTGGTCGAGGCCGGGCTGATCGACCATGTGGTGGTCGCCGACTATGCGGACTATGTGGCGCCGGGCTTCGACCTGCCGCTGCCTTTTGCCGCCGCGCCCGACCCGGCCCCGCTTCCCGAACGCATGATGGCATGGCGCGATGCGCTTTCGGCCGGCCACTTTGCCGCCCCTTCGCTTGCCGGACCCGACGATCTGGCCCTTTTGCCCTACACGTCCGGCACCACCGGCAACCCGAAGGGCTGCATGCACACGCACCGCACCGTGATGGTCACGCTGGTCGGCGGGGTGCGCTGGATGCCGGCTTCGGTCGGCGCGGTGAACCTCGCCACCCTGCCCCATTTCCACGTCACCGGCATGCAGAATTCCATGAACATCCCGATCTATGCAGCCGGAACGCTGGTCATCATGCCAAGATGGGACCGCAAGGTGGCGGCCGAACTGGTGCGCCGTCACCGGGTCGAGCGATGGCGGCTGATCAGCACCATGGCGATCGATCTGGTCAACGATCCGGATTTCGACGGTTACGATCTTTCCAGCCTTCGCTATATCGGCGGCGGTGGCGCGCCCATGCCGGAAACCGTGGCGACGAAGCTGCGCGAAAAGACGGGGCTTGCCTATATCGAAGGCTATGGCCTCTCGGAAGCCATGGCAGCCACCCACATCAACCCGACCCAGCGCCCCAAACCCCGCTGCCTCGGCATTCCGGTGTGGGGCGTCGATTGCCGCATTCTCGATGTGGACGGCGGCGCATTCCTGCCCGATGGTGAAGTCGGCGAGATCGTCATGGACGCGCCGCAGCTTTTCAAAGGCTACTGGCGGAACCCGCAGGCGACGCAGGCGGCTTTCATCGAAGCTGGCGGCAAACGCTTCTTCCGCACCGGAGACATCGGCTATCGGGACGAGGACGGCTATTTCTTCATTGTCGACCGTTCCAAGCGCATGATCAATGCATCCGGCTTCAAGGTATGGCCCTCGGAAGTGGAAACGCTGATGCTGCGCCATCCGGCCATTGCTGAGGCCTGCATCATCTCCATGCCGGACGAAAGGCGCGGTGAAAGCGTAAAGGCGCTTGTCGTTCTGCGCCGCGATTATCATGGCAAAACGAGCGCACAGGAGATTTCGGACTGGTGCCGCCAGAACATGGCGAGCTACAAATGCCCGCGCCATATCGGATTTCTCGACGCACTGCCGCGCTCTTCAACGGGCAAGATATTGTGGCGGGAACTTCAGGCGCGGGAATGGGAAGGGCACTGAAGCCGGCGCCGCGGCTCATCCCTTGTCTTGAAAGACGGCGTCCTTCGTGGGAAACGCATTGTGCAAGGTCACGCAAGGGGAACAGCCGGCCATGAACCGGTGCGCACATGAACGCTAAGGCAGACAAGCCAGACAGATCCGTAGCCACTTCGCTGCGCAAGGCGCTGGCCATCCTCGAAGAGGTGGCAGACGCCGACGGGCCGCTGACCGGCCAGCAGATCGCCGTGCAGGTGGGCCTTTCCCGGTCGACCGCCTCGCGGCTGGCGCTGGACCTGTGCGAGCTGGGCTATCTTGCCCCCCTTTCCAACGGCCAGGGCTTCGAGCTGGGGACGGCCGCACTCAGGCTTGGCCTGCGCAAGTTCTCCAGCATCGACATTCGCAGGGTCGCGGCGCCCTTCATGCGCACCATCAGCGACGACACCGGCCTGATGGTCGATCTCGCGCTCGCCCATGGCGACGAGATGCTCTATTTCGAGGTGTCGCGCAAAAGCGGGTCCGTGGTGCTGGCGACCGAGCTGGGCAGCCGCATGCCGATCGAGAAGACCGCCGGCGGCCTTGCCGCGATCTCCGCCTTCATGCCTTTGGAGCGCGAGCAGGTCCTGGCGCGGCTGAAGATGAAATATGGCGCAGACTGGCCGCAGGTCGAAGCCAGAATCCTGCGTGCGATGGAAGAGATCGCCACATATGGCTTCTGCACCGCGATCGGTACATGGCGGCCGGATGTTTCCGCCGTCGGCCTGCCCTTTATAGACCCCAGAACCGGACGGACCTTCAGCTTCAGTTGCTCGGGCATCGGCTACACGATAGAGGAAGATCGTCTCCGTAGAGAGATCGGCCCGCGCATGGTCGAGCTGGTCCATAACGTCGCTTCTGCCATGGGAACAGCCCCAAGGCCCTGAGGCCACAGGGACAAAGGCTCTTCCGCGGCGCGCGGTCGGGGGCGGGTTCAGCCCCGCGGCAGGCAGCTTGCCGCCCTCAGCGGGCGGGTTCGTGGAGAGATAATTGAAGAAGCGCGCCAAACAGACGGATGCCGGCACCGAGCCTGATGCCTCCGCCTCCGGGGATCGCCAGTTCGTGACCGCGCTGCAGCGCGGGCTGGATATTCTGCGCTGCTTTCGCCCCACCGACGGCGCGCTCGGCAATCAGGAGCTTGCACAGCGTTGCGGCCTGCCCAATTCCACCGTCTCGCGCCTGACCTATACGCTGTCGAAGCTCGGCTATCTCGTTTATCTGGAAGACATCGGCAAATATCGTGTGGGCGTACCGGTGCTCGGCCTCGGCTATGCCTGCCTCAGCGGCCTGAAGGTGCGCGAAGTGGCACAGCCCTATCTGGACGAGCTGGCACAGCACGCCGGCAACGGCCTGCTGGTCGCCATGGGCGGGCGCGATCAGTTCAGCATGATATATGTCGCATGCGCACGTTCGGAAGGCATCGTATCGCTGCAGCTGAATGTCGGCTCACGCATTTCACTGGCCCGTTCCAGCATGGGCCGCGCCTATCTCGCGGCGGCCGCCCCGCAGGAGCGGGAGGCAATCCTGCGCGGCATCGAGGCCCGCACGGACAAGGAGCGCTGGCCGCAGCTTCAGTCCGAGATCCTGCGGGCGATCGAGGAAATCAACACGCGCGGTTTCTGCCTGAATTCCGGCGAGTGGCAAGCCGATGTCAATTCGGTGGGCGTGCCGCTGCCGCCCCTGCATGGCAGCGGGCCGATCCTTGCCCTGAACTGCGGTGGGCCGGCCTATCTGCTGCCGCGGGAGAGGCTGGAAAACGACATCGGTCCGCGCATGGTCGAGGCGGTGCGAAAAATCCGCTATGCGGGCGAAGGTGGCGGCAGGTAAGCCCATCGGCTCCGCAACCGCCGCTGAGCGCATACGGACAGAACTCGGCTCACCCCCACGAAAACGGAGAGCTTCCGGCTGCAAGTCCCGAAATGAAGGTGACTGAAGACAAGAAACGGCGCTGATTTGCGCCGTCTGTCATTTCGCTTTCACGGATGGCCTGCGCTTCTTTTGCGGCACCGCATTTTCTTCCGGCTTCCCCGCCGCGATAGCCTCCATCTCCAGACGTGCGGCCTTCAGGCGCTCTGTCTTGGCATTTCGCTTCGCAACCTCGGTGTCAATAATCTGGCGCGCCACGCGGGCCGAGATATCTGCCTTCGTCTCCATCTTCGTGAGAGCGGGTCTGAAAACAGCGTTGACCGCATCATGGTTCATTTCGGTACTCCTTTACGAAAACGAAAAAGGCCGGGAAATCCCGACCTTCTCCTGTCCGCCTCAATGGTCAGTGCCAGTACATCCGTGGTCAAAGACCAGAGGCGTCATTCATCAGGCAGCCTGCAGGTTTTCAGCCGCGCTCTTGCCGCTGCGATTGTCTCTCACAACGTCGAAGCTCAGCTTCTGGCCTTCGGCGATGGTATGCATGCCGGCGCGTTCGACGGCAGAGATATGGACGAACACATCCGTGCTGCCATCCTCAGGTGCGATAAACCCGTAGCCCTTGGTGCTGTTGAAGAACTTTACGGTTCCAATAGTCATGACGATCTCCTTATCAATCGGCACAGAAATCCAACGCCCGGCCGCATGCCGAACGTCGCAGTCGTCGAAATTGAGAGGGGAATATCGTCAGAGCGCTTCTGCGCGGAAACAAACTTCGTCAGCAATATCGATGCTCAATACATATGATGCAATTGTGATGAATGCAAGGCGCCACGCCAACAATTTATCTTAAGGCGAGTTAAATCCGGAACAGCCGGCAAAAGAGGCAGTTTTTATCTATCTGTACTTACCCATATCCAGATAATATTCGCAGTCATAAATCATTTGCCGAAGCGCAACCGTATTGAACCCGGTCAGTCCCTCAGTACTGCCATCCTGCCAACGGAAAACAGATAGCAGGATGAAGACGGTGCCACCGCAGATGCGCGACCGGATTTCCCTCTCCCGACATGGAACCGAAGCCTGTGCCCCGGCCGAATCGAATTGATGCAAGAGCGGTTTCCTCATGCCATTATGTGTGCGTGCTGTGACTGAAGGAGGAGTCGGTCATGCTCGACAAAGCGCTTTTATACGACATGGCGGGGCGGCCGATCGTCCAGCATGGACGCACCACGTCTCAGGACTGGGACGAGGTGCAGGATTTTTGTCGCCGCGTTTACATGCCCTACCGGGTCAGGCCGCTGGGTCATCTGCTCAACCCCGACGCGACGATGCGGCGCGCCAATATAAGGCGCATCACGCTCACGCGTTTTTCCTATGGCGTGCCGATCCATCTCGATGAGTTCGATCCCGCCGCCGGCAATATTCTGGTGCTGAACACGCTGCGCGGTGCGCTGCGTCACAAATATACGGCTGAGGCGGATGCCATGACAGGTCCCGGCGAAAGTTTCGTCGTGGATTGCAGCCGCACCGAATACTGGCTGGACGGCGATGCCGAACACATGCAGCTCAACCTCACCATTCCCCATGACGTGATGGCGGAGGTGGCGCATCGCTGGTTCGGCTTCATTCCCGACGACCGGCTGTGGACCCGGCGCGTCGCGTTCGGCGGGGATGGATCGCGCTGGCAGGCGCTGCTCCACTATGCCTGCCAGTCGATACAGGCCAACGGGCAGGTTGCGGACAACGGCATCATGGGGCGGCATCTGGAAGAGCTGATCTGTGCCGAACTGCTGATGCTGTGGGCGCAGGGTGCCGGTGTGTCGCTGAAGGACGGTGCACGATCCGCCGCGCCGCATTATGTGCGCGAGGCCGAGGCCATCATGACCGAGATGGCGCAGGATCCGCCCACCATCGGCGAAATCGCCAGCCGGCTTGGCGTGTCGGTGCGCACGCTTTCGGGTGGTTTCAGGCAGTTCCGCGGCATTTCGCCAAGGGATTTTCTGCGCGAGCGGCGACTGGAAGGTTTGCGCAATGCGCTGCGCAATGCCCGGCCCGAAGAGACCGTCACCTCCATCGCCGCCGAATGGGGCTATGTGAATTTCGGAGCCATGGCCGGAACCTACAGGGAAAGGTTCGGAGAATTGCCCTCGCAGACGCTGGCCTTCGCCAGATCGCGCCACTGATCCGTTTCCGATTGCGGACAACCAATACCGATGGCGGATAGCAGGCGCTTTCGGCAGGCCGCATTCTCGCGATAACATTCGTGTTGCCAGGGAGGATAGGCATGGGTGAGTTGAAATCGGCCTGTGATGCGGTGCTGTCGCGGGTCACGCAGGGCGACAGCCGTGTTCCGGGCGTCGTCGCCATGGTCACGGACCGCAAGCAGGACATCTATTCGGGCGCGGCAGGCGACCGGCGCCTCGGCGACGGGGCGATGAGCGAGGACACGGTCTTCGCCATTTTCTCGACCACCAAGGCGATCGCCGGAACCACCGCTCTGCAATGTGTGGAAGAAGGCCTTCTCGATCTCGATGCGCCGGCGCGCGACTATGTTCCGGCCATCGGCAAGCTGCAGGTTCTCGATGGCTTCGACAGCGCCGGCAAGCCCATGCTGCGGGCGCCGAAATCGGATGTGACCACCCGCCAGCTGATGCTGCACACGGGCGGCTTCGGCTATGACTTCTTCAACGAGAAATACAGGCGCATGGCCGAGGAACATGGCCAGCCAAGCATCGTCGCCGCCACACGTGCCGCCATCGAAACACCACTTCTGTTCGATCCGGGCGAGAAGTGGGAATATGGTTCGAACATCGACTGGGTGGGTCAGGTGGTCGAGGCCATTCGCGGCAAGCGTCTTGGCGAGGTTATGCGCGAGCGCATCTTTGCGCAGCTCGGCATGCAGGAGATCGCCTTCACCCGCACGCCTTCGATGAAGGAGCGTTCGGCCACCATCCATGCCCGCACCGCCGATGGCGGCCTCAGCCCCATGGACGGCTTCGAACTGCCCGACAATCCCGAAGTCGACATGGGCGGGCACGGCCTCTATGCGACGATCCCGGAATATATGAAGTTCATCCGCATGTGGCTGAACGACGGCGACGGTCCCTATGGCCGCGTGCTGAAGCCGGAAACCGTGGCCTGGGCGGTCAGAAACGGCCTGCAGGAGCACCAGAAAGTGGGCATGCTGCCGGGCGTCATCGCTTCCCTGTCGAACGATGCGGAATTCTTCCCCGGCCTCAAAAAATCGTGGTCCTATACTTTCATGGTCAATGACGAGGAGGCGCCGACGGGTCGCCCGGCGGGCGCCATCGGCTGGGCGGGACTGGCCAACAGCTTCTACTGGATCGATCGCCAGAATGGCGTCGGCGGCTACTGGGCAACGCAGATCCTGCCCTTTGGCGACCCGGTCTCCTTCGGCGGCTATCTCGACTTCGAGACCGCTGTCTATCAGACCGTGGCCTCCGCGCGGGCGGCCTGACAGGCAGGCCCGCAACAGCTGACGCACTGACGTGCCGGGGCATTCCGCCCCGGCCCTTTCGGCACCGAAAGGAGTTGATGCAATGACGGACCTTGTGCCTCCCGAACAGTTGCCCGACTGGGTGCCGGGACGCATCCTGCTGGCCAGCGACAAGCTTGGCTGGCGCCATGTGGCGCTGCGCGCCTATCACTACCATGGTCAGGACGTGATTGTTCCGGCCATGCGCGATTTCATGCTGGTCGGCTATCAGGCCGGCGACACGCCCATGCAACGCCGCTTCGAGGGACGCTGGAGCCGCGACCGGCTGGGTCCCGGCGCGGCCTCGCTGCTCACCCGGGCGCAAAAGGCGCACTGGACATGGACCGAGCCGATCGACGTCACCCATGTCTATCTGTCCGGCGCACTGGTGGCTTCCGTCGCCTCGGAGGTGATGGACTGCCACGTTTCCGACGTTCAGCTCGCCGACGTGCTGCGCACCGACGACCCGGTGATGACGGCGGCCATGCACGCCATTTCCGAAGAAGCCCGCCATCAGGCTATGGGCGGAGCGCTCTATGTGGAATCGGTGGCGCGGGCGCTCAGCGTTCACCTTTTGCGCCGCTACGCCTCGATCCGCGCCAGACCGGTGTCACCTTCCAGCGGACTGGCGCCCGGCCAGATGCGCCGTATCGAGGATTTCATCGCCTCCAACCTCGGGCAATCGCTCGATCTCAGCCAGATGGCTGCGGAACTCGGGCTGACGCCCTGCCTGTTCGCGCGCCAGTTCCGGCACAGTTTCGGCAAACCACCCTATGCCCATGTCATCGACAGGCGGCTTGCCTGCGCGCGCCATATGCTGGCCACTACGACGCTTCCGATCAAGGAGATCGCGGCCTCCTGCGGCTTCACCGATCAGGCGCATCTGACCCGGCTTTTCGCGCGCTCCTGTGGAACCACCCCCGCCGCTTTCCGCCGCAGCGCTCAATAGGGTGCCGCGCAAAAAGGGGGCCGCAGACGCAAGTCCGCGACCCCTGTTTCAATCAGAAACGCATCACGCCATCTGCACGCCCTGATAGCCGGAGGCTGCAAGCTCGTCGCATTTCTGGCGATAGGTGCCGACACCGCCCGTATAGGACAGAACCCTGCGCGGCTTGCCCGGAATGTTGGAGCCGACATACCAGGAATTGGTGCGGGCGATCAGCGTGGCATTGGCCGTTTCGTCATGGTGCTGAACCCATTCCTCCTCCAGCTCCGCTGACGCCTCCATAACCGTCTTACCGGAGGCGCGCATGTGCGACACCAGCGCCGAAATCCACTCGGTCTGCTGTTGCAGGCAGGTCGTCATGTTGCACAGCGCGGCCGAGGGCGAGAGCGGCGAGCCGGTGATCAGCAGGTTCGGATAGCCATGCACCATCGTGCCGTAGGCGGTGCGGATATCGCGGCTCCAGTCATCCTTCAGCGTGCGCCCGCCCTTGCCCTTGATGTCGATGCGCGTCAGCGCACCGGAGCCAGCATCGAAGCCGGTTGCCAGAATGATGACGTCCAGCTCGTGCACGGTTCCGTCTTCCAGCCGGATGCCTTCCGGCACGACCTCGGCGATCGGATTGTCGCGCACGCTGACCGGCTCGACATTGTCGCGATGGTAGACCTCCAGATAGTTGGTCTCCAGCGGCACGCGGTGGGTGCCGAAGCCATAGTCGTCGGCGTTGGGAACCAGAAGGTCGATCAGCTTCGGATCCTTCAGGCGGGCGATCATCTTGCCGCGCACGAACTCCGAAATCTCGCGCGAGACATCTTCCTCGAAGAACATTTCGGAGAAGGAGGCCAGCCACAGCTTGAGCGAGCCGTCGGCATAAATTTCCTCCATCACGGCAAGGCGTTCATCTGGGGTCAGCTCCGCCCATTTCTTCGTGAAGTCATATTCGAAGCCGCTGAAGGTGTGGGGCAGGTTCTGGCGCAGCTCGTCAAAACGCGCCTTGTAGGCCTTCGCTTCCTCGGGGCCGTATTTCGGGTTCTTCATCGGCAGCACATATTGCGGGGTGCGGATGAAGACTTTCAGCTCGCCAACCCTGTCGGCGATGGTCTGGATGACCTGAATGCCGGTGGCGCCGATGCCGATCACGCCAACACGCTTGCCTTCCAGATCAAGCGGCTCGCGCGGCCACCGCGCGGTGTGGAAGATCCGGCCCCGGAAACTGGACTGGCCCGGGAAACGGTTTTCCAGCGGTGCCGAGAGCATGCCGCAGCAGCCGATCAGGAACTGCGTGTCGAAATTGTCGCCACGATCCGTGTGCACCGTCCAGCGGCCGCGTTCCTCATCATATTCGGCGGACGTCACCGTCGTGCCGAACAGGATATCCGGGCGCAGCTCCAGCCGGTCGGCGATGTAGTGCATCCAGCGCTCGATTTCGGGCTGGGCGGGAAAGCGCTCGCTCCACGTCCAGTCCTTGTAGAGGGCTTCGTCGAACAGATACTGGTAGATGTAGCTCTCGGAATCGAATTTGGCGCCGGGATAACGGTTCCAGTACCAGGTTCCGCCCACATCGTTGGCGGCGTCCACGGCCTGAACCTTCAGCCCCTGTTTGCGCAGCTGGTGAAGCTGATACATGCCGGCCACACCGGCGCCGATGATCAGTGCATCCAGCACTTCCGGTTTATCTGACGGCGCACGGCGAAGCGCGCCCTGAACGGCGATATTCATAGTGGCATTCCTCCCTTTCGGATCGCGAGGGTTCCTCCTCCCCGCCGGGGAGCCTGCGCTCCCTCGCAGAAAAGCTAGGAGAAGGGTGCCGTCACGGTCTTGTACGATCCGGAAGGAAGTCTTGTATGATCCTGACGCCGGTGCGGGCGGCCGGTGCTCAGTGTCCCCCGCCGCCGCCAACCGTTGCTGGCGGCTTGCGGATGAACAGGGCGAAGACGGCCAGCGAGGCAAACAGCACCGTCAGCAGGTAGAACACATCCATGAAGGAGAGCAGTGCCGCCTGCTGGTGCACCATTGCCGAAAGTCTTGAAAGGGCTGCCGCCGAGCCGTCGATGCCGCCATGCGTCTCGAAATTCCGGGAAAGGCTTTCGAGCTTTTCGGTGGCGGCAGGATTGCCCCACTGCACATGTTCCGACAGGCGCGCATAGTGGAAGGCGTTGCGGTGCGTGAGCATGGTGTTGATGATGGCAAGTCCCACCGCGCCCCCCAGATTGCGCGTCAGGTTGAACAGGCCGGACGCGTTCTTCAGCCTCTCGGGCGGCAGGGTGCCGAGCGCGATGTTGTTGATCGGCACCATGCACAGCATCATCGACACGCCGCGCAGGATCTGCGGCACGAACAGCTCCCAGAAATCCCAGTCCGCCGTCAGGTTCGTCATCTGCCAGGTGCCGGCGGCAAAGCCGAGAAACCCGATCATCATCATCACGCGCGGGTCCATCCTGCGCGACAGCATGCCCGAAATCGGCGCGGTGAAGAACATGGCCAGTCCGCTGACGAACAGCGCTTCGCCGATCATCATGGAATCATAGCCGCGAATGCGTCCCAGATAGATCGGATAGAGATAGGTCAGCCCGTAAAGGCCAATGCCGATGACGAAGGAAAACAGCGAGCCGAACGCGAAATTGACGTTGGTGAAGGCCCGCAGGTCGACGATCGGCTCTTCAGCCCTGAAGGCACGCCAGAAAAACAGCACCGCGCCTACCACCATCACCACGGTGAAGACGAACACCGTCTCATCCTGCATCCAGTCGTTGCCGGGGCCTTCCTCCAGAACATATTCGAGCGAGCCGAGAAAAGCGGCCATGCCGGCAAGCCCCCACCAGTCGAACTTCTTCCACAGGGACAGGTTGGGCTTGTCGAAATCGATCAGCGTCCAGGCGGCGCTTGCCACCAGAATGCCGGGCACGATGTTGACGAGGAACAGCCAGTGCCACGACATCGCATGACTGATATAGCCGCCGACCGTCGGGCCGATGGTGGGCGCCAGCGTCGCCACCAGACCGATCATCGGCGAGACGACCGCGCGGCGCGATGGCGGGAAGATGGTGAAGGCGGCTGCGAACACACTGGGGATCATGCCGCCGCCGATAAACCCCTGTATCGCCCGATAGACGATCATCTGGTCAATGTTGGTGGCGGTGGCGGCCAGCGCCGAGGCGGCGGTGAAACCGGCGGCCGCCGCGGTGAACAGAACCCGCGTCGACAGCATCCGCGACAGGAAGCCCGACAGCGGGATCATGATGACCTCCGCGATCAGGTAGGAGGTCTGCACCCATGGAATTTCGTCGGAACTCGCGCCAAGACCCGCCTGAATCTCGGCCAGGGACGCTGACACGATCTGGATGTCCAGGATGGCCATGAACATGCCGAACACCATTGCCAGAAAGGCGATGATGCGGCGCGGCTCTATATAATCGGCGGGCCTTTCACCGGCGGTGATCGCTGCACCTGACATCTGGAAGGCTCCCGCCGGAGCATCGGGTCGAAAAGTGAATTCCGGCTTTCGGACCGATGCTCCATCAATAGTTCAGATTGCGACTTGTGCGGCCGAACGGACGCATGGCGATCCCGTACAGGGCGCGCGGCTCAGCTTGCCGGGGCGGTGCGGCTGTCGACGTCGACCACCACCGAAAGCCCCGCGCGCAGCTTGCCGCCTTCCAGCACCTGCGCGGGCAGATCGATGCGCACCGGCACGCGCTGCACCACCTTGGTGAAATTGCCGGTGGCGTTTTCCGGCGGCAGCATGGAGAACACCGCGCCTGAAGCCGGTGCCAGCGACGACACCGATCCCTCGAAACCTTCACCACCCATCGCGTCAACGGCGATGTGGACCTTCTGGCCGGGCACCAGTGCCGCGAGCTGGGTTTCCTTGAAATTGGCGATGATATGGAGACGGTTCACCGGCACGACCACGGCGAGCTTCTGGCCAGGGCTGACGAGATCTCCCTTTTGGACCGAACGATTACCGACCACGCCGTCATAGGGCGCGCGCATGACGGTGAAGCCAAGGTCGCGCCCGGCCTTTTGCCGGGCAAGTTCCAGCGACGCGAGCGTGCTGGCCGTTTCGGCCTTCTGGGCTTCGAGAACGCCGACATTGGCTTTTGCGGCGGCAATCTGCGCCTCTGATCCGGCCAGGGCGGCTTTGGCCTGATCCGCTGCGGCGCTGGCGTCGTCGAGCTGTGCCTGCGTGGCCACACGGGTCCTGAGCAGTTGCGTGGCGCGATCCTGCGTTCGCACCGCATTGTCGAAGGCTGCCTGCGCCGACGCCTTTTGTGCCTCGGCCTGCTGAAGCGACGCGTGAGCGGCCACGATCTGCGCGTCGATGCGCTCCAGCGTCCGCGAATGGGTGGCGATCTCGGCCTCCGCCTGCGCGACAGCGATTTTATAGTCGCCGTCATCGACCACGAAGAGCGGATCGCCTGCCTTCACATGCTGGTTCTCGGCGACCTTCACCTCGGCGATATAGCCCGAAATCTTCGGCGATATGAACGCCATGTCCGCCTGCACATAGGCATCGTCGGTCGAGATCATGAAGCGGCCGTCCGTCCAGTAGCCATAGCCATACCAGGCGCCAGCGCCGAGAAGCAGCGCACCGATGATGGGCAACAGCATGGAACGAGCCGAGCGCCTGCGGGGCGCGGCAGGAGGCTGCGCCTGCGCCGGGGCCTCCGCGTGATGCGGCGCTTCGGCCGCAGGTGCGGCGCGGGTGGTCGGGAAAGGATGAACTTCAGCCTCGGAGGATGCTGAGCTGGACGACATGGATCATCTCTCCAAATAGAACTGAACCGTTCGGTTCGATGTTGACTTAGCGCTCCCAAAAGCCCATATCAAGAGAAAATCGAACTCATCGGTTCGATTTCTTATCATGCGCCGGCAAACGGCCGAGACGGCATAAGGGACATTCACGCGAAGAGATGAGCGGGGCCACCTCGAACAAGGACAGAACCGGGCAGTATAGTTCTGATGCCCCGACGAACCGTCGCCGTCCCTCGGCAGGAAACGATCCGGTCAAGCGCCAGCAGATCATCGACGGCGCGCGGCGCGTGTTCATGAGGCTGGGCTTCGATGCCGCCTCGATGAACGACATCACCCGCGAGGCAGGCGTTTCCAAGGGCACGATCTATGTCTACTTCATCAGCAAGGAAGAGCTGTTCGAAGCGCTGGTCGAGGAAGAACGCACGGCCATCTTCCGCAATCTCTATGAGACGCTGGACAATCCGGGCGATCTGCGCAGCACGCTGACGCGTTTCGGAACCGGGCTTGCACTCAGGATCACTTCCAAAAAGGTGATCCTCGCCCAGCGTGTCGTCATCGGCGCGGCCGACCGCATTCCCGAGCTTGGCCGGCGTTTTTACGAGAGAGGCCCCAAGCACGGACATGAGCGTCTGGTGGCCTTCCTGTCGAAGGCGGTGGAGCGGGATCTGCTCGACATCAGGGACGTCACGCTGGCAGCCTATCAGTTGACCGAGCTGTGTCTGGCGGGCCTCGCGCGGCAGCGTCTGTTCGGCTTCCGCCCCGACGCCCCCACGCAGGAAGAGGTCGAGCGGATCGCAAGTGCCGGCGTCGACATGTTCCTGAAAACCTATGGCACGGCGAAACTGGCCGCGCTGGAGCGGGCACGCGAAAGCTGACGACCCGCCCTTGCGCGGCTCCGGAAACTCAGCCCCCACTCATCCTTTTGTACCGCGCCGGCGCCAAAGTGCTGCGGCTTCATCTCGCAGGTCATCGAAGGCCGTGTGTTGCGGGCGCATGCTCAGCAGAGCGGCAGCGGCGGTGTCGATGACTATTTGCCGGGGCCGCTCATCCCGCACCCGGTTTTCCCAAACGCCCTGCCAGTATTCCAGACTGGTCAGTCCGGTCGAACCATCGAGCCTGGGCTCGGGAATGGATGGAACGAAAACTTCTGAAGGCTTGCCATCGACAAGCCGGTATATCGTCGTTGGCCTGTAAGGGTTGAACTCGCCGACATCACGAACACTGCCGAGAATGGCGAGATTCCGCAATCCGGCGGCATGTGCCGTATCGCGATGCAGCAACTGGTTGGCCGGCTGCGCCACGCCGAGCAGGCTGGCGGGGGCTCCAAGCGGATTGAGGAGATGCAGCATCAGGTTGACCGGCGTGCGCATCTGGAAAAGCCGGTAAAGGAAAGGCAGATGCGGCATGCGCTGCGCCATGGCCGTCAAAGGCATAAAGCCGATGCCATGCGTGTCGAGCGCCTGCGGCGCCGCCTCCATGGATGTGCAGACAGGAATGCCGATGCCATTGGCGGCAGATTCCAGCTTGCCCTGATCAGTTTCTTTCCCAAAGCCGTGCAGCAGAACGCGAATGCCCGATTGCGCGAGCAGCTTTCCCGCCTGCATGAGCCAGGGCATGGCTGTGGAGCGCGGCGACAAATAGATCGGCAGATCCAGATCCACGATACCGGCGCCCACATCGGGCGCTTCGATATGCTGGCGACTGGCCCGCACGAAACCTGCCAGTTCTCCGGCGGTCAGGCCGCGATAGTGCATGGTTGCCAGCAGCGCGCCCGTCTGGGCCGGGTCAGCGTTACCCTCAAGGATAATGGAAAACGCTTCCTGCGCCTCGTCGGCGTCAAGCGGACGTGAACTTCCGACGCCCGCCGCGGTCGTGGCGATATGCTTGGCCAATCTTTGCATCGGATCGGCGTTATGCCCGATACTCGCCAGCCGGCGGGCATGGTGGATGGGCAGGGGCTGGCCTTCCAGAGGGTTTTTCGGCCGATAGCCGAGAGGAACCACATCGACGATCGGCCCGGCTTTCCACTCCGGGATCTGCCGCGACAGGCGTTCCGTGACAGGGCTGGTCAGGTCTTCCGCCTCGGAAGCGACAGCCCGCACCCGCAGGCGCAGCGATTCCGCAAAAGGCGTGGGGATCATGCCCTGCGCCGTCCTGACAAGGATCTGGTCGCCATACAGCTCGCGAATCTGCTTGAGCAGCCGGCTCATGGCCGGCGCGCCCAGACCGAGGCGCGCAGCCGCCCCGTTCACGGATTTTTCAACAAGCAGCGCATCGAGCGCAAGGATCAGCCGCAACCTGCCGAGAGGCGCCTCGACCTGCGCTTCCTTGGCGGGAGACGTCCGGCTGCCCGGAGGGTGCCCAATTTTAGCCGATTTTGTCGTTGAATTTCCTATGATCCTGCTCCTGCAAGCGCCCGTATTTGCGCACGTCCGCGCCTTCCCTCCCCAAATTGCGTTTTTCTGAATTTAGTATCGTTCAAAAACATCGGCATTGACCCTGTGAGCGCCAGTTCTGAATAGGACTATTAAGCTCATATTTTATAAAGGGGTTATCCGCATGTGGCGAGAGGGTTCGACAGAACGCAGTTGCGAGGGCAATGCTGCGGGCTCGGTGATGCGCTGGAAACGGGCTCTTGCAGCATGTTCCTGCCTTGTCGCGGCAGGCGCACTCAGTGCTCCGGGCACTGCTTTCGCACAGACTGCGGAAGATGAGGAGAACGGCGTTACGGTTCTCAAGCAGATCGTGATTACGGCCACCGGCTTCGAGCAGAACGTCAAAGACGCCCCTGCAAGCATCACCGTGGTTTCCCGCGAAGAACTGGAAAAAGGTTCGTTCCGCGACCTGACCGATGCGCTGCGCGAGGTTCAGGGCGTGGCGGTGACTGGCGTTGCCAACGAGAAGGATATTTATATCCGTGGCCTGCCGGGTGCCTACACCCTGATCCTTGTCGACGGAAAGCGCCAGAGCACGCGCGATGCCCGCACCAACGGCAATTCGGGCTTCGAGCAGAGCTTCATTCCGCCGATCAGCGCCATCGAGCGCATCGAGGTCGTACGTGGTCCGATGTCTTCGCTCTATGGTTCCGACGCCATGGGCGGCGTCATCAACATCATCACCCGCAAGGTCGCCGACGTGTGGTCGGGCTCTGTCACTGTCGATGGCACCGCTCAGCAGCATTCACAGTTCGGCAATAACGGACAGGTCTCGTTCTACGGCTCAGGCCCTGTGATACAGGACAAGCTCGGCATGCAGATCTGGGGCCGTGGCTACAAACGTGGAGAAGATAGCTTCCTCGGTGGCGTCAGCGGCGCGAGGGAGGGCGACATCACTGGTCGGCTGACCTTTACGCCCAACGAAGATCACGATTTCGTCCTCGAAGGCGGGGTTACCCGCGTCAAGCGCGAAGCCGAGCAGGGCGAAACTCTGGCCTTTAACCCCCGAACCCCAACCACCTACAACCATAATGACAGGAATCATTGGTCGGTCTCACACACCGGCCGGTGGGGCTGGACCACTTCCGAGATCTCCTTCTCTCAGGAGTGGGCAAAACGTACCAGTTTCAACTGGGAGCCGGCGCAGAACGCTTTTGAGGAGCAGCAACGCTCTCCTGAAATCCGTAATTCGGTACTGGATGCCAAGTTCACAACACCATTCGAACTCGGCGGTTTGCATACGATGGTGATTGGCGGACAGTATTTTGATGCCACGCTTACGGACCAGAATCCTGGCCGGCGCACGGGCGTGGATGAAAAATTTCAGATCGAACAGTGGGCCCTTTTTGCTGAAGACGAATGGAAGCTCAGCGATACATTCGCCCTCACAGGTGGCCTGCGAATGGACCATCATGAAGTTTACGGCTCTCACTACAGCCCACGCCTCTACGGTGTTTGGAACGCAACCGAGCAGCTGACCGTAAAAGGCGGTGTTTCTACTGGCTTCCGTGCACCTGACATACGCTCGATAGCACCCGGCTATGCCTATACCACCGGTGGCGCCACCTGTACCTACGGTCCCAACGGAACCTGCGGCGTTATCATCGGTGATCCGAATCTGAAGCCAGAGAAAAGCACGAGTTACGAGATCGGCGCGATCTGGGACAATTTCAGCGGCCTGTCTCTGGGCGCAACGTACTTCTATACCGATTTCAAGGACAAGACCCAGAATGCTCAGGTGTTCAAGAAAGACAGTAACGGGAACGTAATTATTGGCTCTGACGGAAAGCCTGTCCCGGAGCGTTGGCCAGAAGATGACAATTATCGTCTCTGGTACAATTACAATGTTGATGATGCAGTGGTCCAGGGCGTGGAGTTGACGGCCACATGGGAGGCGACCCCGACCCTCACATTCCGTGGCAGTTACACCTATACGGATTCCAAACAGAAAACGGGTGCCTACAAAGGCTTCCCGTTGGCGCGCACGCCCGAACACATGGCAAATCTGCGCGCTGACTGGATCACGCCTATCGACGGGTTCACCACATGGGCGTCCCTCAATTACCACGGCTCTGAAATCAATGCGGGACTGCGCCTCACAGACAATGGAAAGCCCGTCGCATATAACGCGACCGGACAAGTCATCGCCCGCAAATACGGCGACTACGCAACGGTCGATTTCGGTGCATCCTACGCCTTCAATGAAAATGTCGTGCTGAAGGGTGCGGTCTACAACCTCTTCGACAAGAAGGTGGAGGCGACCGACTACAACACCACCATGGAAGGTCGTCGCCTGTGGGTCAGCCTGACCACGAACTTCTGAGCGTCGGGGCTCTGAAACGGCTGCTTTTGCGGCAGTGAAGAAACATGGTCCGGGCACGAAACCGTGTCCGGGCCAGCTTTGTATCATTTGAACGGGAACTCGGGATGAAGCTGGACAGACGCTCTATATTGTTCTCACTCGCGCTTGGCGCGCTTTCCCTGCAAATGGCTCCTGTGGTTGCCGTTGCGCAGGACATCACCGTCAAGCATACGCAGGGTGAGATTTCGCTGCCCGCGGCCCCGAAGACGGTTCTTGTCTTCGACATGGCCTCGATCGACACGCTCGATGCGCTGGGTGTGGAGATCGCGGGCGTTCCGGCGTCCAACTTCCCGCCCTATCTGGCGAAGTACGCAGGCGACGAATATGCGAAGATCGGATCGCTGTTCGAGCCCGATCTGGAAGCCGTCAATGCCGCCGATGCCGACCTGATCATCGTCGGCGGCCGTTCCAGCGCCAAATTCGCCGAACTGTCGAAGATCGCGCCGACCATCGACCTGACCGTCGACAACGCCAACCTTGTCGACAGCGTGAAGTCGAACGTGTCACTGCTGGGCGAAGTGTTCGGCAGGGAAAAGGAAGCCGCGGACAGGATCGCGGCGCTCGATGCGTCCATCGCCGCCGCGCGCGAGGCGGCCAGCGGCGCCGGCAAGGGCCTGCTGATCCTGACCACCGGCGGCAAGATGAGCGCCTATGGTCCGGGCTCGCGTTTCGGCATGCTGCATTCGGTGTTCGGCGTCGAGCCGGCGCGCGCAGACCTGCAGGCCGGCAATCATGGTCAGGCGATTTCCTTCGAGTTCATCCTAGAGGCCAATCCCGACTGGCTGTTCGTCATCGACCGCGACGCGGCGATCGGCCGCGAAGGATCGGCCGCGCAGCAGATGCTCGACAATGATCTCGTCGGCCAGACCAATGCGTGGAAGAACGGGCATGTCGTCTATCTCGACCCGGTGAACTGGTATCTGGTCGGCGGCGGCATCACCGCGCTGAGCGCCAGCGCCGATCAGATTGCAAAGGCGTTGCGCAAGGAATAAGCCCCCGCAACAGGGTTTTTTGCCCTTCATCCTGTCGATGCAGCGCTTCATTTGTTTGGGGCGCTGCATCGTCCGTTTTACAAGTTCGGTGCCATGAAAGCCTCCGGCCTCGCATTTTCCGCGCTTCTGGTCCTCGTGCTCGCCGTTGCCAGCCTGTTCGTCGGCGTCAGCGATGTTTCGCTGGCGACCCTTTTTTCGGGCGAAGCCGATGGCAGGGCACTGCATGTGCTGCTGGCAAGCCGCCTGCCGCGCACGGTTGCGCTCATTCTGGCGGGGTCCGCCATGGCGGTGTGCGGAACCATCATGCAGATGCTGGTGCGCAACCGCTTCGTCGAACCCTCGACGGCGGGCACGGTGGAATCGGCCAGCCTCGGCTTTCTCGTCATCGTGCTGGTGGCGCCCGGCCTGCCGGTGATCGGACGCATGGCAGTTGCGGCCCTGTTCGCGCTGGCCGGCACGATGCTGTTTCTCGCCATCCTGCGCCGCATTCCGCTGCGCTCCACCCTGATGGTGCCGCTGGTCGGCATCATGCTTGGCGGGGTGATCAGCGCCGTCACCTCCTTCCTTGCCTACCGCTTCGACATGCTGCAATCGCTGGGCGCATGGACCACCGGCGATTTCTCCGCCGTGCTCAGGGGCCGCTATGAGCTCCTGTGGATCGCCTTCGGCCTCACCTGCCTCGCCTATTTCGCCGCCGACCGCCTGACCGTCGCCGGCATGGGCGAGGATTTCACCACCAATGTCGGGCTGAACTATCGCCGCATCGCCCTGTTCGGGCTGTCGATCGTCTCGGTGGTCACGGCAGTTGTCGTCGTCACCGTGGGCATGATCCCGTTTCTGGGGCTGATCGTGCCCAACATCGTCTCCATGATCGTCGGCGACAATCTGAGGCGTTCGTTGCCATGGGTGGCCGTCCTCGGCTCCGGCATCGTGCTGGCCTGCGACATCATCGGGCGCATCGTGCTCTATCCGTTCGAGATCCCGATCGGAACTGTGGTCGGCGTGTTCGGCAGCGCGGCCTTCCTCTACCTGCTGCTGAGGAGAAACGCCCGTGTCTTCTGAGCGGCTTTCCCGGCGCAATCTTTTTGTCCTGCTCGCCCTCGCCGGAGTGATGTGCGCGGCCATCGCCGTGTTCATGACCATCGGCGCAAAGGGCCGCTGGGATTTCGTGCTGCCGTTCCGGGGCCGGAAACTCGCCGCGCTGGTGCTGGTCGCCTATGCCATCGGCGTGTCGACGGTGCTGTTCCAGACCGTTGCCGCAAACCGCATCCTCACCCCGTCGATCATGGGCTTCGATGCCTTTTACGTGCTGATCCAGACGGTGCTCGTCTTCACGCTGGGCGCCGCCCGCGTCTCCACGCTCGACCCGCGACTGATGTTCCTGATCGAAGTCGGGCTGATGGTGGCGTTTTCGGTGGCGCTTTATCGCTGGCTGTTTGCCAGAACCGCGCGCAGCCTGCATCTGCTGATGCTGGTCGGTGTGGTGTTCGGCGTGCTGTTCCGCAGCCTGTCGAACTTCATGCAGCGCATCATCGATCCCAACGAATTCGTGGTGCTGCAGGACCGCTTGTTTGCATCCTTCAATGTCGTCGACCAGCACTTGCTGATCAGCTCGGCACTCCTCGTCCTCATCGCCTCGGTGATCGGCTGGCGCATGCTGCCGAAGCTCGACGTGCTGGCGCTCGGCCACGACATCGCCGTCAATCTCGGCGTCGATTACCGCAGGACCGTGTCTGTGGTGCTCATCGTCGTCGCCATTCTGGTTTCGGTTTCGACCGCGCTGGTCGGTCCCGTCACCTTCTTCGGCCTGCTCGTTGCCAGCCTTGCCTACCAGCTGGTGCCGGGCGGACGGCATGTCATGGTGCTGCCCGTGGCCGTGATGCTCGGCATCATCTTTCTGGTCGCCGGCCAGACCATTCTGGAACGGGTCTTCTCCTTCAATTCCGCCCTCAGCATCGTCATCGAATTCGTCGGCGGGCTGGTGTTCCTGTTCCTGCTCGTCAAAGGTGTGAAGCGATGATCGAGATCCGCGACGTTTCCAAGGACTATGGCGGCAAGCTGGTGGTGGACGGCGTGACGCTGTCGCTTCCCGCCGGTGGCATCGTGTCGGTGATCGGGCCGAACGGCGCCGGCAAGTCGACGCTGCTGTCCATGATCAGCCGGCTGATGCCGATGAGCGCCGGCTCGGTGACGGTCGACGGTATGGACGTCACAAGAACGCCGAGCGACGTTCTGGCCAAGCGCCTGTCGGTGCTGCGGCAGGACAATCAGCTGATGGCCAAGCTGACCGTACGCGATCTGGTCGCCTTCGGCCGCTTTCCCCATTCGCGCGGCAGGATCACCGCCGAGGACGACCGACACATCCGGCAGGCGCTTGAGTTTCTGGATCTGGAAGCGCTTTCCGACCGCTTTCTCGACGAGCTTTCCGGTGGGCAGCGCCAGCGCGCCTTCGTCGCCATGGTGCTGTGTCAGGACACCGATTATGTGCTGCTGGACGAGCCGCTCAACAATCTGGACATGAAACATGCCGCAGGCATGATGCGGCTGTTGCGGCGCGCCGCGGACGAACTGGGCAAGACCGTCGTGGTGGTGCTGCACGACATCAATTTCGCCTCCTGCTATTCCGATCACATCGTCGCCATGCGCGACGGCAGGGTGGCTGCACAGGGCGCGCCGGAAGAGATCATGGAAAGCGGCATCATCCGCAGCATTTTCGGCATCGACGTTTCGATCTTCCGGGAAGAAACCGGCATCTACGCCCTGTATTACAGATGACGCCCTGCAGCTGACGCAGCGCGCTGTGTGAGCCGGGAGATATACCTTCGTATATCCGCGCGATGCCAGAATATACCAATCCCGCCTCACAGCCTGATGGCGTTTCAGGGCTGCTGCGGCTAATCAGGCACCTGTCGGCCGTAGAGCTTCGATCAGCCCGCGCCCGCACCAGAAGGAACCCGAAACATGCCGAGCGACAGTAGTCGACAGAGAAGGCCGTCGCGGTCACAGGAACGGGTCTGACCTTGCCGTCTCACCCGTGACACGCTGCGGCGGCGTCAGTGAGGTGAGATATGAACATCACGAAATTCTTCCGTTTTCGCGCCGGAGCCCTTCCGGCCGTGCCCGCCCGCAGCGCGCAGATCGTGCGCTTCCAGCGTAAGGCAAAGCCCCATGATCCCTTTCGCCCGGTTGTGCGCTGGCGGGTCAATCCGGCAACCGGCCGGCTGGAATGCCGCTGGACGGTGATTGCCAACACGCCGGGAGCAGCCCGTGCAGCGGCGGGCGACACCACCCCTGCCCCACTCCATGAAATACAGCGGGGCTGACATGATGTCCGCGCAACGCCCGCCGGGCTGAAAATAAGCGGCGACGGACGCGCTCCGTCGCCGCCAGCCAGCCGTCCATTTTTTCGATTCCACCAACCGGCCCCGGACAGTGCGTGGCGCGGGCGGCCTCGTGCGCCGCCTCGCCATTGCCGGGGCACTCATTGAGGACCACAGGCGATGAACATGATCAACAAGCGGCCACCGGCCGCGACCACGCGGAAGGAAGACAGGAAACTGTCGATGCGGGCGGTGCGCGAGGCACAGAACAGCATCGAGACCACGCTCGCCAACACCAGAGGCAATCTGCAGGGGCTGACGGAAGCCGAAGCCCGCATCCGCCTTGTCGAGGATGGGCCGAACCGGGTTGCGCATGACAAGCGTCCATCCGCCTTCATCCAGTTCCTGCAGGCATTTCAGAACCCGTTCATCGCCGTTCTCGCCGTTCTGGCGGCAGTCAGCGCTGTCACCGACATCGTATTGCCGCTGCGCGACGGCGAGGCCGCCGACTACACGGGCGTCGGCATCATCGTCACCATGGTGGTGCTGAGCGCCCTGCTGCGGTTCTGGCAGGAATACCGCTCCGGCCGCGCCGCCGATGCGCTCAGGGCCATGGTCCGCACCACGGCCACCGTGCAGCGGCGCGCGGAGCCGGCGGCGGCGCCCACCCTGCAGGAGGTACCGATGGCCGGGATCGTGGTGGGCGATGTCATCAGGCTTTCGGCCGGCGACATGATCCCCGCCGACATCAGGCTGCTGGAATCGCGCGACCTGTTCGTCAGCCAGGCCGCCCTGACCGGCGAAGCCTTGCCGGTCGAGAAATACGACACGCTGGGCTCCGTCGCCGGAAAATCGGCAGACGCGGTGGCAGGTGACCAGATGGACCTTCTGGAGCTGCCCAATATCTGCTTCATGGGCACCAATGTCGTCAGCGGCACCGCCACCGCCGTGGTGGTGGCCACCGGCGCGCGCACCTATTTCGGCTCGCTGGCGAAGGCGATCGTCGGCTCTCGCGCCGAAACCTCCTTCGACCGTGGCGTCAACAGCGTCAGCTGGCTGCTCATCCGCTTCATGCTGGTGATGGTGCCGATTGTGCTGTTCATCAACGGCTTCACCAAGGGCGACTGGACGGAAGCGTTCCTGTTCGCACTGGCGGTGGCGGTCGGCCTGACCCCCGAAATGCTGCCGATGATCGTCTCCTCCAACCTTGCCAAGGGCGCGGTGGCGATGGCGCGACACAAGGTCGTGGTCAAGCGCCTCAACGCCATCCAGAATTTTGGCGCGATGGATGTTCTGTGCACCGACAAGACCGGAACCCTGACGCAGGACCGCATCATTCTGGAGCGTCACCTCGATCCCACCGGCACGCCGGATGAAAGGGTGCTGCGGCTGGCATGGCTGAACAGCCATCACCAGAGCGGCGTCAGAAATCTGATGGATCAGGCCGTCATCCAGTTCGCGGCGGGTACGCCCGATGTGGTGCGGCAGGCCGCCTCGTTTAGCAAGATCGACGAGCTTCCGTTCGACTTCGTGCGCCGGCGGCTCTCGGTCGTGGTCGAAGACGCTGGTGGCGAGCACCTGCTCATCTGCAAGGGCGCGGTGGAGGAGATGCTGGCCATATCCACCCATGTGCGCGAGGGAGACGCCGTGCGCGAACTGGACGAAAACGGCCGCGCCCGCCTCGCCCATCTGGCCCGGGGCTGCAATGCCGATGGCTTCCGCGTCCTCGTCGTCGCAACCCGCGAGATACCGGGTGTCCAGTCGCGAGCCAGCTATGGCGTCGCCGACGAGCGCGATCTGGTGGTGCAGGGTTTCCTCACCTTCCTCGATCCGCCCAAGGAAACGGCGCGGGCAGCCATCGCGGCACTTGCCGACTATGGCGTGGCGGTCAAGGTTCTGACCGGCGACAATGAGGTGATCACCGCCAGGATCTGCCGCGAAGTCGGCCTCGAACCCGGCCTGCCGGTGCTTGGGCGCGACTTCGAGGCGATGGATGAGGAGGTTCTGCGCGAACTGGTCGAGGAACGCACCGTCTTCGCCAAGCTCACACCGTTGCAGAAATCGCGAGTGCTGAAAGCGTTGCAGGCGAATGGCCACACGGTTGGTTTTCTCGGCGACGGCATCAACGATGCACCAGCCCTGCGCGACGCCGATGTCGGCATCTCGGTCGACAGCGGCACTGACATCGCCAGGGAATCGGCCGACATCATCCTGCTCGAAAAGAGCCTGATGGTGCTGGAAGAAGGCGTGATCAGAGGCCGCGAAACCTTCGGCAACATCATCAAATACCTGAACATGACCGCAAGCTCGAACTTCGGCAATGTGTTCTCGGTGCTGGTGGCAAGCGCCTTCATCCCCTTCCTGCCGATGATGGCCATACACCTGCTCATCCAGAACCTGATGTACGATATCTCGCAGCTTG
Source organism: Aquamicrobium sp. YD-1-mutant5 (assembly GCF_059509755.1). NCBI lineage: Bacteria > Pseudomonadati > Pseudomonadota > Alphaproteobacteria > Hyphomicrobiales > Phyllobacteriaceae > Aquamicrobium > Aquamicrobium sp. YD-1-mutant5. Next base: position 41,142 of record NZ_JCAKKP010000004.1, on the reverse strand, counting down.
CCCTGCCATGGGACAGGATGGACAAGGAATTCCTGCGCAAGCCACGCAAATGGGATGCGAAGAACATTGGCCGCTTCATGATCTGGATCGGACCGACCTCCTCCATCTTCGACATCACCACCTTCGCGCTGATGTGGTACGTGTTCGGGGCCAATTCGCCGGATCAGCAGTCGCTGTTTCAGTCGGGCTGGTTCATCGAGGGGCTGCTGTCGCAGACGCTGGTCGTGCACATGCTGCGCACCCAGAAAATCCCCTTCATCCAGAGCACCGCCTCGTTGCCGGTCATGGTGATGACCGTGCTGGTGTGCGTGACCGGCATCTACATCCCCTTCTCGGCCTTCGGGGCGATGGTCGGCCTGCAGCCGCTGCCGTGGGAGTACTTCCCCTGGCTTATCGCCACGCTGCTTGCCTACTGCGTCGTCGCGCAGGGCATGAAGACCATCTACATCCGCCGCTTCGGACAGTGGTTCTGACGGGCGAGGCGCAGCGCTGACGCGCTCCCCACAACCTGCAAGTCAGTCGGGCGGCACAAGCCGCCCGTCCTTGTTCCCCAGCACAGGAAAAACGCCATGACCCGCAATGAACTTCCGATGCTCCTTTTTGCCCCCGATGGCGATTTCGGCACGTCCGGTCCAGCCCGCCGCCAGAGCGGAATTCGCAGACCTCGCAGAAATCCGAAATTACGCGGCCTGCCGTTGAGGCTCCTGTGCCTGTGTCTCGTGCTGCTTGGCACCATGCTCCTGCGGCAGGCCTCGGTGCTGTTCCGGCAGGACTTCATCAGCCGCCGGCAATGGTGCGCGCTGGCCCGCTGCTCTGCCGCACTTCATGCCCGTGCGTCACGGCTCCTGCGGCGAGGGCAATGGTGAGCCCCTGCCGCACCGTCCGGAAACCGTCATGCTGGCGCAGGGTTTCGCTGCTAAGGCATCTCGTACGAGTACATGAACCGGCTTCAGTGCCGGCACGATCCAACAGAGAATGCGCAGATGAAAGCCCTGGCCACCTTCGAGCTGACAGCCTTTGCCGACACCTTTGTGGCCTTTGCGGCGGCTTTCATTCTGGGAACGCTGATCGGCGCCGAGCGACAATATCGCCAGCGGACTGCGGGCCTGCGCACCAATGTGCTGGTGGCGGTGGGCGCGGCTGCCTTCGTCGATCTCGGCCAGCGGGTAGCGGGCGATGCGGAAGCGGTGCGGGTGATCTCCTATGTGGTGTCCGGCATCGGCTTTCTGGGCGCCGGCGTCATCATGAAGGAAGGCATGAACGTGCGCGGCCTCAACACCGCCGCAACCCTGTGGTGCTCCGCTGCCGTGGGCGCCTGCACCGGAACCGGCATGGTGGCCGAGGCCACGCTCCTGACCTGCTTCGTTCTGGCCGGCAACACATTGCTGCGGCCGCTGGTCAACATGATCAACCGAATTCCCATCGATGACCGCTCCACCGAGGCCACCTATGAAGTCAGCGTCATTTCCAGCCGCGAGGCCATGCCCCAGATGCGCGACCTTCTGGTGGAACGTCTGGAGGCTGCCGACTATCCGGTCAGCGATGTGGAGATAACCGACCGGGGCAGCAACACCGTCGAGATCGTGGCGACACTGGTTTCAACCGCCGTCGATCCGCACGAGATAGAAGCGGTGACCAGCTATCTGGAACAGCAGAAGGGGGTTTCCGACGCAAGCTGGGATGGCAGCACCCGCGACTGACCGCCACCCGCCGGACAGGCCATGCGCTTTGCCCTGCGGCGTGTATAATGGGCTGGCCTCGGATCATTTCTGCTTTTCTCTGAACGGCAGGAAACGTTCTGACACATTGTTTCGACGCAAATCCAAACGCAAAGCCGCTGTGCACTTTTGCCGGAATTGCCTTAGCCACCGGATGACATGACGTTCAGGCTCTCCACCCCGTTCCGCTACAGCCAGACCCTTACCATTGCCGCACTTGCGGGGGTGATGGTGGCAATCTTCATTGGCGATACGGTCACGGATTACGCCATTGCCGCGGCGGTCTTCCACACCGCCGTCATTCTCATTGCCGCCCGCATCCTGCCGCCGCGTCTGGTCGTCATTCTGGCCGTCGCCTGCGTGGCGCTGACGGTGCTGAGCTTCGCGCTGACCCGCTCCGGCAGCTATGATGTCGGCATCGTCAACACCGGCATCAGCATCGTTGCCATCGGGGTCACCACCTATCTGTCGCTGAGACTGGTGGCGGCGGAGGCGGCCGCCCATGAAAGCCGCGAGCGGCTTCTGCGCATGGCGCGCGTCACCAGCCTCGGCGAACTGACTGCCTCGATTGCCCACGAAGTGAACCAGCCGCTGGCAGCTGCTGCGACCAGCGCCGGCGCCTGCCGCAGATGGCTGGAGCAGGAACCACCGGCAATCGACAAGGCCATCCGCGCCGCAGACCGGATGGTGGAACAGACAGAACGCGCCAGCGCGGTGATCGCGCGCGTGCGCGGACTGGCCAGCGGCAAGCCGCCCCAGAAGAGCGCCTTCGATTTCAACGCGCTGGTGCATGAAATCGTCGCCATGGCGCGCGACCAGATCGAGCGCCACGACATCCATCTCAGGCTCTGTCTTCAGGAAAGCCTGCCGCCGGTGATGGCGGATCGCGTCCAGATCGGGCAGGTGGTGGGGAACCTGCTGATCAACGCCATCGAGGCGATGGCCGTCTCCACCGGGAAAGCGCGCGAACTGGACCTCATCGCCGAGGTGGACGGGCCGGGATTTATCCGCTTCTGTGTCGCCGACAAGGGGCCGGGCTTTCGTCCGGGCGAAGCGGACCATCTGTTCGATGCCTTCTGGACCACCAAGAAGGACGGGGTCGGCCTTGGCCTCACCATCTGCCGTTCCATCGTGGAAACCAATGGTGGACGCATCTGGTCGCACAACAATGAAGAGGGCGGCGCTATGTTTCTGGTGAGCCTGCCCGCTGCTGTGGAGACCGTTTCATGAACAGGCAAAACAGCGACGCCGAACCCGAAAAAGCCGTCGTCTATGTCATCGACGATGACCGCTCGGTGCGCGAGGCCGTGGAGGACCTTCTGACCTCCGTGGCGCTTGAGGCCCGCGTGTTCGGCTCGGTGCAGGAATTTCTCGATCAGGATGTGGCGGATGCTCCCGCCTGCATGGTTCTGGATGTGCGCATGCCCGGTCAGAGCGGCATGGATTTCCTGTCCCATATGCAGGAACTCGGCCTGCATATGCCCACCATCATGATCACCGGACATGGCGACATCGCCATGGGCGTGAAGGCCATGAAGGACGGCGCGATCGAATTTCTCACCAAGCCGTTCCGCGATCAGGACCTGCTCGACGCCATCCATCACGGCATCGAAACCGACCGCGCGCGCCGGGCGCTGGAGGCGCAGGCATCGGAACTGCAAAAGCGGTGGGCAAGGCTTTCGCAGGGCGAGCGCGATGTCGCGCGGCTGGTGGCGCAGGGATTGCTCAACAAGCAGATCGCCGGCGAACTCGGCCTCAGCGAAATCACCGTCAAGGTGCGGCGCGGCCATGCCATGCGCAAGCTGGAGGTGCGCACTCTCGCCGAACTGGTGCGGGTGGCGGACCGCATCGAAGCCACCACCCGCAGTCATCAGAAGCCCGCTTCATTGTGAAGCCCGCCGGCCCCGCCTGCTATCGGGGGATCAGGGAGCCGATCGCCATGACGAGGGCTGCGCACATGGCGCAGGCGACGAACACAAGATCCAGCCTCTGGCCAAACCCGGCAGCCACCAGCCCCAACCCAAGCAGGTTGTAATAGAGCAGGCTGAGCACGGCTCCCGCGGTTCCGGGGCGATCCGTATAATTGCGCAAGGCTCCGGCGAGGATGTTCGGGATCGCAAGAGCATAAGCCGTGGCGATCACCGCCATCCCGGCCATGAAAACCGGGCTGGACGACCAGATGAACACAATCCCCGCGCCGGCGGCCAGAAGGGCGACTCCAAGCCTGACAAGGTGACCGGCGCTCCATCCCCGTCGCAGCAAGGCGGAGTTTGCCAGCGCGCCGGCCAGAGATGCGGCGGCAAGGACCAGACCGCTTTCCCCGAATTCAAACCAGCGCGTCTTCAGCCCTTCAAACAGGAAGGGTCCCATCTGGTAATAAGCGAAAATGGTGAGGTTGAAGATCGCAATCAGCGCAGCGTTGAGCCAGATATCGCGGTCCCGCAACATGTCATTCAGCTTCGGCAGAAGGCGTGCCGCCCGAGTGCCGGCGGGGCGTGTTTCAGGCCAGAATACCAAGCTGAGCCCGAGAAGAGCGATCGCCAGCAGGCCAAGAGCCGCGAAAACGCCTTGATGGCCGGCAAGCTTTGCAATCTCCTGCCCGACGAACATGCCAATGGCCGGACTGATCGCCAGCGCCATTCCAAGCAAGGAAAAAACGCGAGCGAGGTCCGGTCCCCGATAGCTGTCGCGCAGCGCCGTCTGCGTGACGATCGAGCCGACTGCCGCGCCGAAGGCTGAAATCAGCCGCGCCATGAGAAGCTGGCCAAAATCCCCGGCGATCATCGCCCAGACAGAGCCCACCGCATAAAGCGCCAGACCGCCAAGAAGTGCCGGACGACGCCCGGCAATATCGCAAAGGCGTCCCCAGGCCACCACGCCGAAGGCGAATGCGACAAACCACAGGGAGAGCGTCTGGGCCGCCTGCTGCGGCGTGGCACGATAGGCTGAGGCGATCATCGGCAGGGCCGGGCTGTAGATGGTTTCCACGATCTGAGGGAAACTCAGCAGCAGAATGACGAGCGGAAGGGGTGGGCGGCGGAACATGGATGCCTCAGCTTTCTGGTGAGGTTTCTGCTCTATCGCTGTTCCGTTTTGCTTGTTACAAACATTATGACAATTTATATCGGAAATCGGACAATCGGGATGAACTGTGGTCTGGCTCGCTCCCTCCGATCCCTTTGATGCCGACCTGATGGAGGCGCCGGTCGTGGGGATTGCCTCGCGACTGGTGCGGCACGATTCCGGCTGGCACCGCCATGGGCGCGGGCAGTTGCTCTTTGCCTATTCCGGGTCGATCCGGATCACGCTGCCGGGCGCCATCTCGATCCTGCCTCCGATCCGCGTGGCATGGATTCCGCCCCAAACCCTGCATCGCGTCCGCATCCGCGGCGAGGTGGAGTATCGGTCGATCTATCTCGACCAGACACGCATTGCGCCACCCTTTCACGCCACCGCCATCGTCACCATGACGCCTCTGCTGCGCGAGGTCTTCGAACGCATCAGCTTCCAGCCTTTCGATACCGATTGGACGCAAGGGCCCGCGCGTAACATGCTGGCGGTGTGCATAGATGAACTGCGGAGCGCATCGTACGAACCGATGTTGCTGCCAGTGCCGTCGGACCCGCGCCTCGCCCGGCTTGATCCCGAAGAGCTTCCTCCCGATCTCGAAACCTTGTCGCACAATGTTGGCGCCAGCACCCGCACGATCACGCGCATCTTCCGGCGCGAGACCGGCATGACCTACCAGACATGGCGGCAAAGCTGGCGGCTTTTGCGGGCGGTGGACCTGCTGGCCTGCGGGCAAAGCGTAACCAGCGTCGCCTCCGATCTCGGCTTCGCCAGCGACAGTGCCTTCGTCGCGTTCTTCCGGCAGATGACGGGCCAGACGCCCCGACGGTACATAGCCGGCTCCCGCTCAACAGGCGGCAACCACGGCTGATTGGCAAACGGATTTGCGCTGGCTTCGCGTGCACCATGGGACTGAAGCACCCGGGTAAAAAGTCCCGAATGGTAATTTCAGCGCGATGGCATTAAAGGGCCGAGATCAGATCGATTCCCGCTGATCCGGCAGCATGCCGGCTTTCCGAAGCGGGACATGGGCCGAACAATGTGGCAAGCGCCACCAGACCATAAAAAGGAACAAGCCGGTGAGCGAAGCGACCGTGGAAGACATCACCAACCGCATCTATGAATCTCTCAAAGCCGACAATCTCGATCTCGATATTCATATCGCAGATCTCAAGGCGGCACTGAAGCGGGAAGACCTGAAGGAAGCCGTGTTCGACCCGGCCAGACTGGCGCAGAACAACCGCTCCGGCAGAAAGCTCATGCAGGCATATTTTCGCCAGCGCGGCGTATCGGTGAAATACTCGGCTTCGTAGAGCCCTCCTGCCCGTTTGCCGCATGCCCGGCAAACGGGCGGCCAGTCCCTCATTAAGGTGCGGCTGGCACTCCCTCCTTCGCGATAATTTCGGCCTTCCCGCCAAAGAGAAGTTTTCTTCTGGCGGCTGCACGCAGGCACCGCGCTTGCTGGCCGCAAATTTCCGTGAGCGCTCAGCCGAAACGATATTGTCCCTGAGGACGCATCCCTGTCAGCCGCCCCGGATCGGGTCGTCGCCAACGGGGCAGCTGGCAGGGTCGGCTCATGTGCGGACGTTCATGCAGGCGTGCATGTCGCGGCACCCCATGAAAAGCACCGGTTCCCGGCTTGCCCTGCCTATTGCAGAGGCCATCCGGCCCTGCTAGGAAAAGTTGAGCCATGCGTTCATATTAGATGACCGGATGCTCTGTTGTCCGGGAAAACGAAAACGTCTCCGGCCACGGGCAGCCAGAAGTCATATCTGCGGCCCTTGCAAGAGCTTAAGCCTGATGACGGAGTCAGAAGACCGCCATCTCCTCTATCTTACCCATCGTGTCGCCCTGATCGACTATGCCACGCCGATTCTCGGCTCGCGGGATGCGGCGGAAGATATCGTTCAGGATGCGTTTTTGCGGTTCTCTCCCGCAAGAGCCCCGCTCGGCGCGCCCGAACTGACGCTTGCCTATCTTTACCGGATCGTACGCAACCTTGCTTTCGACGTGCTCAAGCGCCGCAAGATCGAACAGCGTGAAGGAGGCAGGAATGCCCCCTTCTGGGCAGCGCCGCGCGATGCACACACGCCGGAGCAGTCCCTGCTGTTCTGCGATCAGATCCGTGTCGTGTCGGATGTGCTGGCCACCTTGCCCGACGAAATGCGGGTGGCGGTGGAGATGTATCGCTTCGGCGGCTTCACGCTGGAGGAGGTCGCCGCCCATCTCGATATTTCAGTGGCGACGGCCCATCGCTACATTCGCACCGCCATGGTGAAAGTGGCTGCGCAACTCGATCGCTCCTGAGACAGCGGCCCCAATGAAAAAAATTCCTGTTCCGGTCGTCTTTGGATATGAACCGGGGGATATGAACCGGGTGCGAACAGGTGCGGCGGCACCGAAAGACCGCGACAGAGATGACCTTGGGCGACGAAAACCACACAGACCCCTTGCTGGATGAAGCGGCAGACTGGCTCCTGCGGCTTCAGGAAGCGCCGCGCGACGCCCGCACAGCAGAAGAATTCGAGACGTGGCTTGCGCGTTCTCCTGAACATGCGCGCGCATGGGCCAGCATCGGCAGATCCTGGCGGCTGATCGGCGAAGTTGCGCCCACGCACGAGGCGGCATGGAAGCATAGGAACCCGACGCGGAGCCGCAGGCGCCTCCCGCGGAGTACACATCCCGCATCAGGCTGGCGGCGCAGGATTGCCGGCATTGCCGTTGCCGCAGCCTGCGTGGCGTTTCTCGCTCTGTCAGCCCCCTCGCTCATGCTGCGGTTGCAGGCAGACCATCTGACAGGCACGGCGGAAAGCCGGGTGATCACCCTCGCGGATGGCTCGACCGTGACGCTTGGCGCCGACAGCGCCATTGCCGCGACTGTCGGCAGCCATGAACGGAGCGTCACATTGCTGGCCGGCGAGGCTTTCTTTGAAGTCAGGCGCGACGCTGCGCGTCCCTTCACCGTGAAGGCGGGAGAAGTCACCGTCGCAGTTCTGGGAACAGCCTTCGACGTGCAGCTTACCGCCAGCACCGCAACCGTGCAGCTCGAACATGGCTCTGTCGATGTCGGCTACAGCCGGGAAGGCACAGGCGGCAACGCGCATCTTGCTCCGGGCGAGATGATGCGCGTCGACCGGCAGACCGGCGAAATGTCGCGCAATCCCATCGCGAAGGACGATATTGCGGCATGGCGCAATGGCTACCTGTTCGTGAGCGATGCCACGATCGGTTTCGTGGCCGAACAATTGCAGCGCTATCATCCGGCCTGGATCAGCGTTCCGGACCGCGATCTGGCGGCAAGGCGCGTTACGGGTCTCTATGACCTGCGCGATCCCGAGCGTGCGTTACGCGCACTTGTCGAGCCCTATGGCGGCCGGGTGCGCGCCGTCTCGCCTTACCTGCGGATCCTGTCGCGCCTGTGAAATTTTCTTCCGGCGGCAAAAAAATGCCGTCGGATGAAAAAAAATCGCGAGCCGATCGTCTGTATCTCCGGAAACGCACGCCTTGACTGTGCGTCATATGCCGGAGACCGACAAAATGGGCGCGCACGCACATCGCCGCAGACACACCACTCGCACCCGCATCGCGCTTGCCGGACGGCTGCTGGCCACATCCGCGCTGATCGGTTTCGCGGCTCCCCTGCTTCACGTCCAGCATGCCAGCGCCCAGTCGGGCGAAGTCGCTGCCGCCCGCGCCTTCGATATTCCCGCCCAGTCCCTTGCCAGCGCGCTCAACACGTTCGGCAGGCAATCCGGATTGCAGGTGACGCTTGCTTCGTCGACCTCGGATGGCGTCACCTCGCGGGCCGTCAAAGGCACGCTCACGCCACAGCAGGCCCTGAGCCAGCTGCTGCAGGGAACCGGCATACCGTTTCGCATCAACGCCGACCGCACCGCCGTCATCGGTCTGCCGGACAGCACCGGCACATTGCCGCCGGACACCGAAGGAGCCCTCGTTCTCGATGCCATCACCGTCACCGCAGGCGGCTTTGCCCAGGCCCTTGTCGAAGCGCCGGCAAGCATCACCCTCATTCCGCGCGAAGAGCTTGAGACGAAGCCCTATCGCTCGCTGATGGATGCCGTGCGCCATGTCGAAGGCGTGACCATGGTGGGCGGCGACAATGGCGACATTTCCATCCGTGGCATGCCCCCGGCCGGCACGCTGATCATGGTCGATGGCCGCCGCCAGAACAGCACCCGCGAACTGAACCCCAAGAGCGGCAATTCCGTCGAAGACAACTGGATGCCGCCGATCGGGGCCGTGGACCGCATCGAGGTCGTGCGCGGGCCGATGTCGTCGCGCTACGGCTCCGACGCCATGGGCGGCGTCATCAACATCATCACCCGCAAGGTCGCCGAGGAATGGTCCGGCTCGGTCGGGGCGGATGTGACGCTGCAGGGCAATTCCCGTGCGGGAAATGCCTATCTCGGCGATTTCTACCTGACCGGTCCGATCGTGCCCGAACTTCTTGGTCTTCAGGTCTGGGGATACAAGACCGCCCGCGACGAGGACCAGATTCCGGGCGGCTTCAACGAGAGCGACAATCTCAACGGAACCGCACGGCTGTGGTTCACGCCGACGCCCGACCACGACATCCTGTTCGAGGCGCACAAGAGCCATCAGCGCTACTGGGAAACCGCCGGAAACAGCGCAACCGGAACGTCCGACGTCTACCGGGACTATGACAGGGAGAGCTACACGCTTGCCCATACGGGACGGTGGGATTTTGGCACCTCCCAGTTCTCCTATGTCTACGATACCGCTTCGCGGGACACTTTCACCGCAGGCGCTCCCGACACATGGATGCCCGACCTTGCCAACCACACCATTGACGGCAGCTTCGTCGCGCCGCTGGGAGACCGGCACACGCTCAGCTTCGGCGGCCAGTGGCGTCGCCAGATTCTCGACATCGGCGGCATGCGCAACGGACAACTGCCGCCGCTGCCGGACGGCAGCCCGGCAACCGGCCAGCTTTCGGCCGAAGTGGACCAGTGGGCGCTGTTCGCCGAGGACGAGTGGAAGATGACGGATACCTTCTCCCTGACGGGCGGCATCCGCTACGACAACAACTCCATCTTCGGCGATCACATCTCCCCACGCCTCTACGGCAACTGGCGGCCGAACGAGAACTGGGCCATCAAGGGCGGCGTCGCGACAGGTTTCGTGCCTCCCACGATGAAGGAGTATGTGCCCTATATCGGCAATGGCCAGCGCGGCGGCGCGACGACCTGGGGCAATCCGGAGCTGAAGCCGGAAACCAGCCTCAACAAGGAGATCGGCCTCTATTACGACAATCTGAGCAATTTCTCGGCCAATATCACCTATTTCCATACCGACTACGACGACAAGATCGCCAATACCGGATCACGCTGCCTCAACGCGCCGTCGGGGCAGCCATCCGACGGCAATGGTTGCTGGAGCGGCCCGGACGGGCGCCCGATGAGTGTGTATTTCAATGTGCCCGAAGCCATCATTCAGGGCGTGGAGCTTGCGGGGCGCTGGAATATCGATGACGCCTTCACGCTGAGCGGCAACTACACCTACACCGATTCCAAGATGAAGACCGACGGCATCAGCGTCTACGGCTTCCCCCTCGGGCAGGCCGACGGGCTGGCTCCGGTTTCCACCCCCCGTCACGCCGCCAGCCTGCGGCTCGACTGGCAGGCTTACGAGACGCTGGCCACTTATATGCGCGCCAATTACCGGGGCAAGGACAATCAGGGCGTCAACTGGGGCGGCGGCAGCAATCCCATGAACAAGAGCGCCGGCGATCTGCTGACCCTCGATGTCGGCTTCTCCTGGCAGGTGAATGACAGCTTCACTCTCAACGGTGCTGTCTATAATCTGACAGACAAGACCAACTATGATCCCGACCGCACCGGTTCCTACCAGTATATCGAAGATGGCAGGCGCTTCTGGCTCGGTGCGCGCACCACATTCTGAAGAATGACCGGCGGCATGCGGTCCCGCACCCATGCCGCCCTTCAAAGGTGATATTCATGCGTTTTGCCCTGCTGGCCTGCCTGATGTCCGCGCTGCTCGCGGGAAATGCTTCGGCCACCACTGTCGACCTGTCCGGCGAACAGCCCTATCCGCAACTTTATCAGCCAGCGGAACCCGGCGGGACGGCAACGGAAGGGCGCGGCGTGGTGCTGCTGGGCGCCGATCTGGTCGAGATCATGGTCGCGCTCGGCGCGGCGAACCGCATTCTCGCACGCCCGGCCGACATCGATCTGCCCGGCATTGACGACACCCCCCACAAGGTGCGCGAATGGGCAGGTGTGGAAGGTGTGCTGGCCATGCGCCCGCAGCTGGTGATCGGCTCCACGGTCATCAACCAGCGTCTGCTGGACGGGCTGGCCGGACTTGGCATCCGCACCGACCTGATCGACCGCACCCTGCCGGCTACGGAAAAGGTCTCCCGGCTTGCCGCTCTGCTCGGCCTGGAGGAGCGCGGCGAAAAACTGATTGCCGCCATGGAAGCCGACTACAAGTCCATGGAGCCTGTTTCCGTCGAAGGGCGGCCCCTGCGCATCGTCCATGCCTCGAAGATGGGAGCAGGCACCAGCTTCACGGCCGGCGGCGCGGAAACGGCTGTCCACAATCTGATCCTGCGGGTGGGCGCCATCAATGCAGCAGCCGAGGTCGGCCGCGACCGCTACAGGCCCGTCACCCCCGAAGGCATGGTTCTCATGGCGCCGGATGTCATCCTCATTTCCGAGGCGGAACTGCCGGCCTTCGGCGATCTGGACGGCATCTGGGATGCCTATCCGGGCGTCTCCCTGACCCCGGCGGGGCGCAACCGCAACGTCATCATCATGCGCGAATTGCATGTGCGGGCGGATGCCGCCTCTTCAGGCATCGCGACGCGTGCGCTGTCGCGCGCCCTGCACGAGATGTTCCCTTGAGCAACACGCGAACCGACCGACCGGCCGACCAACTGGCCGACCGCCCGCCCGACCGGCTGGCGCGGCCTGCCGACCGCACGCCGCTGATCGCGCTGTGCATGGGCGCCTGTCTGGTCCTTGCCTTCTTCGCCTCGATTGCCATCGGTGCCGTTTCCCTGTCGCCGGGCGATGTGTTCGACGCCGTCGTCTCACGCTTCAGCTCAGCTCCGCTCGACCAGACAGCCGCTCTCAATCAGGCCGTGGTCTGGGATCTGCGGCTGGCACGTGTGCTGACCGCCGTCATCGTCGGGGCAAGCCTTGCCACCTGCGGCGCCGCCATGCAGGGGCTGTTTGGCAACCCGCTCGCGGACCCAGGCATCGTCGGCGTCTCCAGCGGAGCCTCGCTCGGCGCCATCATGGTGGTGGTTCTCCAGATTTCCACCTTCGGCATGTGGACCCTGCCAGTCGGGGCATTTCTCGCAGGCGTCGGCACCACCTTCCTGATCTACGCGCTGGCGCGTCCCGGACAGGAAGGCAGCGACAATTCGAAACTGCTGCTGGTCGGCATTGCCGTCAACGCCATCGGCGGCGCCTTTGCCGGCTACCTGACCTATCTTGCCACCGCCGATCAGCTGCAGAGCCTCACCTTCTGGTCGATGGGGTCGCTGTCGAGCGCAAAGTGGCTTACCGTTGCCATATCCGCTCCGCCCACGATCATCGGCATCGCCCTGCTCTGCCGCTGGGCACGCCCGCTGGATCTTCTCGCGCTGGGGGAGCGGCAGGCCCGCCATCTCGGCGTCGACGTCACCCTGCTGCGCCGCAAGCTCATCTTCGTCACCGCCCTGCTGGTGGCGGCTGCCGTCTCCTTCAACGGCACCATCGGCTTCGTCGGCCTCGTCGTGCCGCATCTGTTCCGGCTGATGATCGGCCCGGCGCACCGGCTGCTCATTCCCTTTTCCGCCGCCGGCGGCGCACTGCTGGTGATGCTGGCGGACCTTGCCGCGCGCACGCTCGACCCGCCTTCCGAAGTGCCGATCGGGGTGATCATGGGGTCGCTGGGCGGGCCGTTCTTCCTGTGGATGATCTACCGCAGCCGCAGGTTCGGGATCGCGCCGACATGATCGACATTTTCGACATCACCGTTACGGTCGGCACCCGCAATCTGCTGGAGAACGTGTCTGCCCGCTGCGAACCCGGCACGCTGACAGCGCTTGTCGGACCCAACGGCGCCGGCAAGTCTACCCTGCTCTCCGTCATCGCCGGTGATCGCAAGCCGGACAAGGGATCGGTCGAGCTGGCCGGCAAGGCGGTTCACGCCTATTCGGTGCGTGAGCTGGCGCAGGTCCGTTCCGTCTTCCCGCAGGGGTCGGTGATCCGCTTCGGCTACACCGTCGAGGAGGTGGTCGCCATGGGCCGCGCCTTTCGCGACCTGCCGCCCGATGAGGACGAGCGCGCCGTGCTTGCCGCCATGAACGCTTCAGAGGTGCGGGACATGGCGTTCCGCAATGCCCAGACGCTGTCCGGCGGCGAGCAGGCGCGCACCACCTTCGCGCGCGTCGTGGCGCAGGCCACACCGGTCGTGCTGCTGGACGAGCCGACCGCAGCGCTCGACCTGCGCCATCAGGAGCGGGTTCTGGCCATGGCACGCGAGATGGCAGCCGGTGGCGCGACCGTCGTGGCCGTTCTCCATGACCTCAATCTGGCCGCCGCCCATGCCGACAAGATCGTGCTCCTGTCGCAGGGCCGCGTCGCAGCGGATGGTCCGCCATGGGAGGTGCTGCGTCAGGACCTGATCGAAAACGTCTACCGGCAGGCGGTGCGGATACTGGAACATCCGGTGCGCGGCTGCCCGGTCGTGCTCACTACCTGAAACCAAGGAGCTTCCCATGACCTGCACTCTGCATCGGGCCGACGTCGCCGCGATCCTCGCTCGCGAACATGCCGCCGCCCGCTCCATGCGCGAGGCACAGGCGGCCGCACCGCGCGACGACAGTGCGCCTCCCGTCCACACGCTGGATTTCCGCACCTCCGAACGCCACAAGACGAACTACCTGTCGATCGGGCCGCGCATGGGGCGTTTTCTCTATGCCTCGGCGCGCGCGATCAATGCCCGCAACATCGTCGAGTTCGGCACCTCCTTCGGCATTTCCACGCTATATCTCGCGGCAGCAGCGGCTGACACGGGCGGCCGGGTGACAGGTTCGGAATTCCATGAAAACAAGGTGGAAAAGGCACGCGCCAATCTCGCCGATGCGGGGCTCGCTCCGCTCGTCGAAATCCGCGCCGGCGATGCGCTGCAGACGCTGGCCGACGTGCAAGGCCCCATCGACCTGCTCTTCCTTGACGGGGCAAAGGATCTCTACATCGAAATCCTGAAAATGCTGGAAGACAGGCTTCGGCCCGGCGCGCTGGTGATTGCCGACAATGCCGATCATCTGCCGCCGGATGAAGGCTTCCTCGCCTATGTCGGTGACTCCAGCCCGCGCTACCTCACCACGCTGCTCGGCTTCCACAAGGGGCTGGCCAGCCAGTCTCTCGTGCTTTCCTGAAACCTGGATAAGGCAGATATCATGGATCAACAGACCGAAAAGGCCCCACGCAAGCGGCCTCCTTTGCCCGAATGGACGCTGAGCGTGGTCGAAGCCTTCGATGTTACGCCGCGCATGCGCCGCGTGGTGTTCACGGGCGACAATCTGGACGAGATGACTTACCGGCCGGGGCAGGCGCTGGTGCTGGCCATGCCTCTTCCGGAGGGCGGCACCGGTCGGCGCGATTACACCATCCGCAGCTTCGACAGGAAGAAACGACAGCTTGCGATGGACTTCGTGCTGCATGGCACCACGCCTTCCCCGGAGTGGGCACGTCGCGCGGCAGCGGGCGACATGCTGCAGGTGCGCGGCCCGCGTGGGCGCACGGTGATAGACGAAACCGCCGACTGGCATCTGTTCTGCGGCGACGAAACCTGCCTGCCCGCCATCCTGCATATGCTGGAAAGCCTGCCGGAAAACGCGAAGGTGCATGTTTTCCTTGAGGTTGGCGGCCCCGACGATCGTCAGAAGGTGCCGGAGGCGTTCGCGGCATCCGTGACATGGGTCGATCGCGGCGGCAAGGAAGCAGGGCCGAACACGCTGCTGCTCGACCGGCTGGCCGCTTTCGAACTGCCGCAAGGCCGTGGCCATGCCTACATCATCGGCGAGACCAGCAATGTGCGGGCGCAGCGCCGCCACCTTGTCGAGCGCGGCCTGGAAAAATCACAGATCTCGTCCGAAGGCTACTGGCGACCCGGCCGCATCGGCGGTCACGATCACGTCGACGACTGAGCGGAAGGCCGAAACCTCAAACTCTCAGTGCAGAAAGTACCTGCCCTTCATATTGCTCGTTCAGACACGCTTGCGGGTCTGAACGAGCGATCTTGTCTGGGTGCAGCGACAAAAACAAAATTGCGGCAGGAGACTCTGACGGCAGAGCAGGGTCTCTTCAGAATGAACCGCCCGTGTTCCCGCACACCGGCGTTGGCAATTCGCCTCTCCCGAGGGTGAATTGCGATGACGGCTTCTCGTTGAGCCGATCTCCATGAACAGGGTGCCGTTTGTTGAGGAAGGCGCGCTATGCCATGCGATGCCTGCGCATGGCACACCACACAGGCCCTCTGATGGGGGAAGGTCGGCAATCGGGTTTTCATGACGGGCTTGCGGGAGAAGATTTGAAATGCCGGTAATGCCAAGACGCTGGACAGACCTGCTGGCGGTCCTGACCCTTGCCACGCTCTGGGGGCTGAACTGGCCGGCGGTGAGAGTTTCTCTCTTTGCATTTCCGCCATGGACCTTTCGCGCCATCGGAATGGGGTCAGGTGCGCTTTTTCTGTTCTTCATGGCCCGTCTGTTCGGACAGCGGCTCCTGCTGAAGAGATCAGAGATGCTTCCGGTCTTCGCCGCCGGCTTCTTCACCATAACCGCGTTCAATCTCCTGCTGGCATTCGCCCAACTGGCCGCGCCGACTTCCCGCGCGGTCATCGTGACTTTCACGCTTCCCATATGGACCGTCATCCTTGCGCGTATATTTCTGGGCGAGCAGCTGAACAGGCAACGCCTGATCGGTCTCGGATTCGGCATTGCGGGACTGGTGTCGCTGGGGTGGCCGCTGATCGTGGAAGGCACATTCTCCTTTGGCCTGTTCCTGGCTCTGCTTGCCGGTATCTCGTGGGCGTTCGGTACGATTGTCATCAAACGATTTCCCACTTCCGCACCACCGATGAGCATCGCTGGCTGGCAGCTCGCAGCCGGTGCGCTGGCATCAGCCGCCGGGATGCTGATTTTTGAACCCTGGGTTCTGTCTCAGGGTCTGCCCGTGCAAAATTTCCAGCCACGGATATGGGTCGCTCTGACTTATCACATCGTGTTTTCGCAAGGTGTCGCTTACCTGATGTGGTACCGCATGCTGGCTCGCCTGCCGGCGGGTACGGTCAGCCTGTCAACGCTGATGGTGCCTGCGATCGGCGTTTTCAGCTCTGTTATTTTCCTTGGGGAGACGCCTTCGCTTGCCGATTTCATCGGCCTTGCGCTGATGACCGCAGCGGCCTGCGTGGTGGCGCTGCCACAGCGCAAGAGATAGGCTGGTTTTCATGGATGCTTGCGGTTCATGATTTCCACAGTCATTCACGCCGTGCAGGTGACGGCCTACAGCCTCCGGCGCGTGCATCCGTAAAACCGTGTCTATGAGCGCGCCAGACGCACGAAATGGCCGGGGCTGATCTCCACCAGTTCCGAAGGTTCCGGCGCCACCGTCACATCGGGTGCGGATGAGCCGTCATCGGCGAAGATCCAGCCTGCCGGGGCCTGCGCGGGACCCTCCACGACAGCTTCCCGGCTCAGGCCCAGCACCGCACCGGGATCGGGGATAGTTGCGATCAGGCGGCGCGTATAGGGATGGACCGGATCGGAGAAGATCGCCGACCATGGACCTGTCTCCACGATCTGGCCGAAGAACATGACCGCAACCCGGTCGCTCATATGTTCCACCACGCTCAGATCGTGGCTGATCATCAGATAGGAAAGGCCGAACTCCTCCTGAAGGTCGAGCAAAAGGTTGATGATCTGGGCGCGGATCGAGACGTCGAGCGCCGACACGGGCTCGTCGAGCACGACGATTTCGGGTTGCAGGATGAGCGCGCGCGCGATGCCGATGCGCTGGCGCTGGCCGCCGGAAAATTCATGCGGATAGCGCTCTGCCTGCTCGAGCGTCAGCCCCACGCTGTGCATCACGCGCTCGATCCGATCCGACAGTTCCGAACGGGCCGTGACGTTATGGAGCCGGAGCGGCTGAGCCAGCGAGTGCCACACCGTCTGGCGCGGATTGAGCGAGGCATAGGGATCCTGAAACACCATCTGTGCCGCCATGGCGCGCTCCATGCGCGATGGCGCCTGCGACCCTGAAAACGGCTTGCCGCGAAACAGGATCGATCCTTCCGACGGCTCCTGCAATCCCATCACGGAGAGCGCCGTCGTTGATTTTCCGCAGCCGGATTCGCCCACGATCGACAGGCATTCGCCCTTTGCCAGATCGAGGCTCAGCCCGTTGACGGCATGCAGCATCTTTCGCCCGCGCCCGAACCAGCTACCTGAAAGCGGAAAGCGCACATGCAGGTCTTCGACAGACAGAAGCGGCGCGCCCATCATCCTGCCTCGCCGGATACCGGGTTTCGGGGGGCAATGAAGCGCGTCTCGGTCAGCCGCGAGCGATCGGCGATGAAGCTGTCGATGTCGACCAGCCGCTGGCGCCCGTGCAGCCGGCGCGACCCCAGCTTCGGCAGCGCTCCCAGAAGACCGCGCGTATATTCATGCTGCGGGCTGACGAACAGGTCGCGGGTGGCATTCTCCTCCACCAGACAGCCCGCATACATCACACCCACCCGCTGGCACATGGTGGCTATGACGCCGAGGTCGTGGCTGATGAACAGCACCGCTGTACCGCGTTCGGCGCACAGTTCCCTGATCAGCTTCAGCACCTCCGCCTGCACGGTAACGTCGAGCGCGGTGGTTGGTTCGTCGGCGATCAGCAGTGCCGGATCGCAGGCAAGGGCCATCGCGATCATTACCCGCTGGCGCAGGCCTCCCGACATCTGGTGCGGATAGTCACGCACGCGACGCTCGGGCGTCGGCACCCGCACGCTGGCCAGCGCCTCCACCGCCATTTTCTCCGCCTGCGCCCAGCTCTTTCCCTGATGCTGGACATACATTTCGGCGATCTGCCGTCCCACCGTCTGCAACGGGTTCAGCGCACTCATCGGCTCCTGAAACACCATGGCGATGCGGTTGCCGCGCAGGCTGCGCATCTCGCGTCTGGGCAGCGCAAGCAGGTTGCGGCCTTCGAAGAAGATCTCGCCGCCCAGTATCTGAAGCGGCTTCTTCAGAAGGCCGATGATGGCCAGCGAGGTGACCGATTTTCCAGAGCCGGATTCGCCCACCAGCCCATAGGTCTCGCCGGGCATGATCTGGAACGACACGCCTTTGAGGATGCGATGGGCCTGACCGCCATGACGCAGTCCCAGTTCCAGATTCCTGACGTCGAGCAGCGGTTTCACAGCTTCCGGGTCCTCATATGCGGATCGAGCATGTCGCGAAGGCCGTCGCCAAGAAGGTTGAACCCCAGCACGGCAAAGAAGATCGCCATGCCGGGGAAGATGGCGGTCCACGGCGCGATCTGGATCATCTGGCGCGCATCGGTGAGCATCGAGCCCCAGCTTGGGAACGGTGGCTGGATGCCGAGCCCGAGAAAGGAAAGGGCAGCCTCCGACAACACCGCCGAGCCCATGCCGAGTGTTGCCATGACCAGAACCGGGCCCATGATGTTGGGCAGGATCTGCGTGAACATGATGCGCGGGTCGCTGTAGCCGAGCGTCTGCGCGGCCTGCACATAGCCGAGCGATTTCAGCGACAGCGTGGAAGAGCGCGCGATGCGGCAGGTCCAGCTCCAGTTGGTGAGGCCAAGCGCGATCAGCAGCGACACCAGGCCGGGGCCGAGCACGGCCATCACCGCCAGCGCGAAGATCAGCGAGGGAATGGCGAGCATCACATTGGTGAGGCCGTTGACGAGGTCGTCCCACCAGCCGCCCCAATAGGCCGCCGACATCCCCAGCGCGACGCCGATGATGGTGTTGATGATCTGCGAAACGATGCCGACGGTGAGCGAAATCTGCGCCCCGTAGAGAATACGCGAATAGACGTCGCGTCCCTGCGCATCGGTTCCGAACCAGTATGTGGCATCGGGAGGCAGTTCCGCGCTCATCAGGTCGGCGTCGAGCACCGGATCGAAATGGGCAAGCCATGGGGCCAGCAGCCCCGCCAGAATGACCAGCGCGGTGAGCAGCCCGCCGAGAATGAGGTTGAAGCCCAGCTTCATGCCGCTCACTCCTGCTTGATGCGCGGATCGACCAGCGCATAGACGATATCGACCGCGGTATTGATGACCAGAAACCACACGACGATGACGAGGATGGTGCCCTGCACCACGGGGATGTCGCGCATCGCAACGCTGTCGACGAGCAGCGAGCCGATGCCCGGCCATGCGAAGAGCTTTTCGATCACCACAGCCTGCCCGATCAGCGAGCCGAACAGCAGGCCGACGGTGGTGATGATGAGAACCAGCGCGTTGCGGGCAACGTGCCGGCGCACCACCTGCGCCTCGCTCAGTCCCTTGGCATGGGCCGTGCGCACGAAATCACCGTTGAGCACGTCGAGCACCCCGGCCCGCGTCGTGCGCGCCAGAAGCGCCAGCGGCGTGACGCCCAGCGTGATGGCAGGCAAAATGAGATTGCGCAGCGAGCCGTCGCCATAGCCGAAAGAGGGCAGCCAGTTCAGTTGCAGCGCAAACACATACATCAGCAGAAGGCCGAGCCAGAACTGGGGCAGCGACAGGCCGGAAACCGCCCCCACCATGGTGACGGTGTCAAGGATGGAGCCGGGCCGCAGCGCGGCGAGAAACCCCAGGGGCACGGCCACGACCACGGCGAAGATCATGGCCGCCACCGCAAGCTGGAGCGAGGCCCAGATGCGCTCGTTGATCAGTTCCAGCACCGGCCGCCGCGTGCGGAACGATGTGCCGAGATCAAGCTGCGCAAGGTCACCCACATAGGTGATGAACCGCTGATGCACCGGCTTGTCGAGGCCAAGCTGCTCGTTGAGCCGGGCCATGAGCTGCGGGTCCGGAGCCGTCTTGCCATCGGAAAGCAGACTGGTGGCGAAACTGCCCGGCACCACTGAAAATATGACGAAAATCAGCAGTGCCACGACGACGATGGTGGGAATGATCTGCAGCACCCTGCGGATGGTGAACCGAAGCATCGCTGGTCCCGATTGGTGTGAGGCTGATCCCGGATATGTCAGCCATATCCGGGAAAAGCTCTTTCGGCGGGCCGCAACCCGACCGGCGGATTACCTGCGCATCGCTATTTGCGATTGTCGGGGGCGCTGTCGTCGATCCAGATATCCTCATAAGGCTGAAGCGCCAACTCGTTTGCGTTCGGCGCCAGCCCATGCACCCATGGCTGGTAGGCCATCACCGCCTTGTTGTAGTTGAAGAACCACACCGGCGCGTCATCCTGCACAAGGTTGTTCGCCTGCCGCAGAAGGTCCGTTTGCCTGGTCGGATCGCGCTCGTCGCGCGCCGCCTCGTAGAGCTTGTCGAACTCCGGATTCGAGTAGCTGGTGTAGTTGCAGGCCGACTGCGCGGTCTTCGACCAGTAACAGCGCATGGCCGCCAGCGGGTCCGGGCCGGTCTGGTTCGACCAGATGAAGGCCTCGAAATTGTTGGTGGTCACCGCCTCGCCCAGCGCCGAGCTTTCCACCGGCTTCGGCTTGACCGTGATGCCGACCTTCTGGAGCATCGGCAGGATCGCCTCGACGATCGGCACGCCCCAGCTTTCGTTGGGGCTTGCGGTGACCTCGAACGTGAAGCCGTTTTCGTAGCCGGCCTCCTTGAGCAGTTCCTTCGCCTTGTCCGGATCGAAGGCGTAGGGCGCCTTGTCCTTGTCGAAGGCGGGCGAGGAAATCGGCAGCCAGCCGCTTGCCGGATAGGCCTTGTTCTTGACGAGGCGCTCCACGATCAGCGGCGTGTTGATCGCATGGTTGATGGCCTGTCTTACCCGCTTATCCCTGAGCGCTTCCACCTTTGGATTGAAGCCGATATTGCGCGTGAAGACTTCCGCCACTTCAAGCAGGTGATCCTTCAGCGCATCGTCCTGCTGATAGGCCTGATACTGGGTGGGGCCAAGAACCGAGACGTCGATCTCCTTGTTGCGGAAGGCAACGTCACGAGCGCTGTCCTCGCTCATCAGGATGATGTTGACGCGATCCAGATAGGGTTTGCCTTCTTCATAGAAGTCCCCGAACTTCTCCACCACAAGCTGCGAGCCGGGGATGTGTTCCTTGAAAACGAACGGACCAAGGCCGACGGGCGCCGTCGCGAAGGTCGCCTCATCCTCCACGTTGGAGGGATAGATCGCCGTTGTATTCTGCATCAGGGAAAAGCCCGGATTGACCGGCGATGCGAAGGTGATCTCCAGCGTGTTGTCATCGATCTTCTTCAGGCCGGATATGTCTTCGCTCTTGCCGGCGGCGAAGTCGTCGACCCCCTTGATGATGGCGACATAGCTGGCGCCGGGGAAGGCGTTCTTCGGGTCGGCGATGCGCTTGTAGCTGTAGATGATGTCGTCAGCCGTCAGTGCCTTGCCGTTGTGAAATTTCGCGTCCTTGCGCAGATGATAGGTGTAGACCAGACCATCCTCGGATTCATCGACGCTGGTCGCCAGTTCAGGAACAGGTGCGTTGTTGTTGGAATCCCAGGCGTAGAGCGAGCGATGGATCGCCTGCGTTATGAACTCTTCCTGAATGTTGGGGCTGGCATGCGTATCGAGCGTTGCGAAGCTCGATCCATAAGGCGCGGTGAAGTTGAAAGTGCCGCCCTGTCTGGGCTCCTCGGCCAGTGCAAGGCCCGAAACGCTGGCGCAAAGAAAGGCCGCGAGTGTGAATCTCCTGAACATGATGATTTTCCCCTTGTTGCATGCGCCGCCTTGAATGGTGGCCGCGTTTTTATGAGTTTTCAGACCTCAGCCACTTCAGCCGCGGCTGTCGAAGACCACCTTTCCACCCAGAATTGTCAGAACGCAGTGCGTGTCGTTGAGTATGGTGTGCGGTGCGACTTCCAGCAAGTTCTGATTGAAAACGGCAATGTCGGCCAGCTGGCCGGGCACCAGCCGGCCCTTCACATGCTCTGCCTTTTCCATGAAGGCGCCGCCTTCCGTGTAGGCCTGCAAGACCTCGTCCGGGGCAAGGCGCTCGGCCTCGTCCATCACCGTGCCTTTCCACGTCTGGCGGGTGATCATTGCATGGATGTTCGGGAACGGGTTGGGCGAGCAGACCGGTGAATCCGACCCCGTCGATGCGCCCAGTCCCATGCGTTTCCATGTGGCGGAAGGATAGCAGGAACGTGCACGTTCCTCATCCATGACGCTGATATAGCTGTCGCCGAAATCATGCACGAAAGCGAGCTGCGGAGCCGGATAGATGCCCGCCGCCTTCATGCGCTCGTTGAGGCCGTCAGCCAGAAAACCGCAATGCTCGACGCGGTGGCGGCGGTCCGGATCGGGCATCTGCGCCAGCGCCTTTTCATAGGCGGTGACGAGCTGGTCGATCGCCGCGTCGCCGATGGCATGGCAGGCCAGCGAATAGCCGCAGCGGTGCCATTGCATCACCAGCCGCCCGACTTCCTGCGTGGGCAGCATCTGCACGCCGATATTGTCCGGCTCGTCCTTGTAGGGCTTGCTCATCCAGGCAGTACGTCCACCTGCCGACCCGTCGAGGAACAGCTTGACGCCGCCAATGCGCATCATGTCGTCGCCCGTTCCGGTGACGAGGCCCGCGCTCCAGCAATCCTCCACGATGGAGACGCCGGGATCGCCCATCAGCGTGAGCCACACGCGCACCGGAAGCCGCCCCGCAAGCTTTGCCAGCTGGTACGCCTTCATCTCGTCGAAGCCGGTGACATGGCCGAGCGCGGCCTCCATGCAGCTTGTGATGCCGAACGAAAGCAGATGCCTGCCACCGCGTTCGATCGCCTCGATCAGTTCCTCCACCGTGGGGTGGGGTATGATTTTCGTGATCAGGTTCTGCGCGTTTTCGGCCAGAAAACCGTCGAGCCTGCCGTTCGCCTTGCCGATGACGCCGCCGTCCGGCGCTTCGGCCCCGTCGCTTACGCCGGCCTGCGAAAACGCCATGGAATTCGCCACCGAGACGTGGCCGCAGGCGCGCGTGACGAGGACCGGATGGCCGGGAACGGCGCGGTCAAGCTCCTCGCGCGTCGGATGGCGGCCGACGTCGAGCTTTGTCTGGTCGTAGCCGCGCGCGCGGATCCATGCGCCCTGCGGCAACGCCGCGGCCCGTTCGGAAAGGCGGTCGAGCAGCGCCTGCAATGTCGGCGCGGCCGCGGGCGTGACGTCCACCCATCCCATGGTCAGGCCGGTCGAGATCAGGTGAAGGTGATTGTCGTTGAGACCCGGGCAGGCAAAGCGCCCCTCAAGATCTATCGTTTTCGTTCCGGGGCCTTCCAATGCCATCATTTCGGCATCACGGCCGGCTGCTAGTACCTTGCCCTGCCAGACAGCAACTGCTTCTGCCCAGCCATCGGTGTAGCCGCACCAGATCCGACCATTGTGAAGGATCAGATCCGCCACCGGTAGAGATGTCATTCAACCTCCCCTACACTTCTGCTCAGCCCTGCCGGCATGCAGGATCACATTGAGCGTCGTTTTTCCAAGGTGCTGGTTGAAAACCGACATGGCCAATACGGTTTTGGCAAGGTATTATGCATTATTTGCATAATACATGAAAAGTATAGAAATATACGGCTTGGTGTCTGTCCGCAGACACAAGGGAAGGTACCCGGCGTGGAAATAAAGTGGCTTGAGGATTTCGTCGCGCTTGCCGATACATCAAGTTTCTCGCGCGCAGCCGAAATACGCAATGTCACGCAGCCGGCATTCAGCCGGCGCATCCGTCAACTGGAAGCATGGGTGGGCGCGCCACTGATCAACCGTGCCACGATGCCGGCAGAGCTTACACCCGCCGGGCGCAATCTTCTGCCGCTTGCCCAGGACACCATCCGCATGTTCAGCTCGGTTCGCGAAACGCTGCGCCCGCCGGCCGAGCAGGGGCTGGTGCGCTTTGCCGCTCTGCACACGCTCACCGTCACCTTCTTTCCGGGCTGGCTGCAGATGCTGCAATCGCGCGCGCGCCATTTTGGCACGTCCTTCATTGCGGACCGCGGTGGCATCGAGGCCAATCTGCAGGCGCTGACGGACGGCGAGACGGATTTCTTTCTCACCTACACCCATCGTGAAGTTCCGTTTCACCTCGATCGCGAGAAGTTCGCGTCGATCGCCATCGGGACCGACCGGCTCATCCCGGTCGCCTCACCTGAATTGCGCATAGACAGGAAAATCACCCCGATGGCCGGCCTGCTGGACCGCTCCGGTTCCTCGAAGCTGGCCGTGCCTTATCTGGGCTACGGTTACAGTTCCTTCTTCGGTGTCGCTCTGTGCCGCATGTTCGCGAAGAACCCTCCATTCCGGCGCTCCACCGTCCATGAAAGCACGATCAGTGCCAGCCTCAAGGAACTGGCGCTGACCGGGGCCGGCCTGTGCTGGCTGCCGCAGAGCCTCGTCGAGAGGGAGCTGGAACAGGGGCTGCTTGTGCTGTGCGCGGCAGACCCGGCATGGTCCCTCGATCTCGAAATCCGCCTTTACCGCAGCACCGGAAAGTCAGGCCCCATGGTGGAAGCGCTGTGGCGGGCGGCCGGCGAGCCTGCGCTCAGGAATTCATGAAGCGCAATGCCCGCTGGATCTCGAAGAAATCGGCGGAGCTGAAAGCCACCGCACGCGGGCCGCTGGCCTTCGCGCCCGGATACCAGGACGCGCGATAGGCATCGACAGGATTGTTGAACTCGATGACGACCTCGCAGCTTTGCGGAAGGGCCGGAAGATCCGGGAGGCTGGCTTTTCCCAGTGCCTTTTCCACCCCCTCGGCGATTGCCGCCCGCGCGGCTGCCGGGCTCAGCGACAAAGATGCAGCGCCGAAGCCCTGAAGCGTTTCGACCGTGGCAATTCCCGGCACCATGGCGCGTGCGTCGGCACAGATGCCGGCATCTCCGGAAATGAAGGCCACCGGCACGCCATGGCGCGCCGCGCACAGCGCATTGACGGTGAATTCGGAAGCAACTTCACCGTTCAGGATCAGGCGGGAAATGCGCAGGTTGGATGTGTGGGCGAGTGGATTGTCTTCCGTGCCCGCCTTGGAATGATAGCCCGTGCAGAGCGCGGCGCGGAAACCGGAATCCAGCCCGAACATCATGGAATCGGGATGGCCCGGCCAGCCTCTGACGATGCGTGCGCAGGCGGGCAAACGGTCGAGAATGATGTTGCGGCCGCTGTCATGCGCATCCTTGATGAGGATTTCGGTTGCGCCGGCAGCGCGCGCGCCCTCGCAGGCCGCCACGACCTCTGCGGTCATCAGCGCGCGAAACTCGGCGTAGTCGGCATGGCTGCGCTCCGCCTCGCTCCACGTCAGAATGCCGGCAGTGCCTTCAATATCGGCCGAGATGAAGATTTTCATGGTTCCGGAACCCCTCCTGCAGACGAAATTACCATCGCACGGCAGCTTACGCGCCTATGTGTCCGGGGCAAATGCCGCAAGCCAGTCGGCGAGGGAAGGGAAACGCCGGCCATCGCGCCCGATCGTCGCCCTGGCTGCGCACATGGCGTTCAGCACGGCTTCGGAAGTCGCTTCGGCCGCTGCCTGAAACAGCTTGTCGATCTGGTCGTCATCCAGACGCCCGATGGACTGGAAAGCCTGTTTCGGCTTATGGGCCACATGATCTGCCGTGGTGAAGGCAATGGCAATATCGCCGCTGCCATGGCCCCAGAACGAGCCCAGCGAGGCGATGCCCGCCCCTGCCCTGCGAGCCAGCCGCTGCAATTGCCTGTCGCCGAGCGGAATGTCGGTGGCGAGAACGACGATGATCGATCCCTTTTCGGCCTGCGACAGACGTTCAGGATCAGGCCGGCGCCCGTCGGGCAGGATCAGGTCGCCCGCCCGCCCGAAGTTGGACAGCACAAGCGCCCCGAGCACAAAGGAAGCGTCTGCGATCCCGATCTGCCGCGACGCGCTGCCGATGCCGGCCCTGAAGCCGAAGGAGGTCATGCCGCATCCCGCGCCGACGCTGCCCTGCTCCACCGGGCCGGATGCCGCGCAATCCAGCGCCGCGAAGGCATCCTGCGGCGTCACCGCCATGGCCTGAATGTCGTTGATCGCTCCGTCATTGCATTCGCAGACCAGTGCATTGACCGTGGAGGTTTCCCGCCCGATGGCCGGGTTTGCCCCGACAGCCCGCCTGATCAGCGCCTCCATGCAAGGGGCCACGGAAAAGGTGTTGGTCAGCAGAATGGGCGTTTCGATGAGCCCGAGTTCGGCCACCTGCATCAGCCCGGCCGACTTGCCGAAGCCGTTGATGATCTCCACCGCGGCCCGGACCTTGTTGCGAAACAGATCACCGCCATGCGGAAGGATCGCTGTAACGCCCGTTGCCAGACCATTGCCGGACAGCGTTCTGTGACCGACCATGACACCGGCGACGTCGGTGATGGCATTGTGCGGACCGGTGGGCAACTGCCCGACCGTAAGGCCAAAATGCCGTGCTGAGCTCATCGTGGTGACCATCCCCAATGCCGCGCCTGACAAATGCGCGGCAGATCCGGCTCAGGCACGCGCGACCTGACCGCTGTCGTCCAGCGCAATATCGACGTAGATTTTCTGGAGACGCCGTGTCAATGGACCGGGGCTGCCCTCCCCCACCAGCTTCTCGCCGATCCTCACCACCGGCGTCACGAAGCTCGACGCCGAAGTCAGAAAAGCCTCCGCCGCGCCATATGCCTCATCGGGGGAGAATGCGCGCTCCTCCATCCGGATATTCTGTTCCTCGCAAAGACGCAGGACCGCGCGGCGCGTGCAGCCCGGCAAAATCGCCTGCGAGTTCGGACGGGTGACGACAGTGCCGTCATGCGTGATGATGAAGGCGCTGGCCGATGCGCCTTCGGTGATCAGCCCGTCCTCGACCAGCCACACATCATCATAACCTTCCGCGCGCGCCGCCTGCTTGACCATGACCTGTCCGAGCAGCATCACGGTCTTGATGTCGCGGCGTACCCAGCGCGGATCGGGAGCGAGCATGACAGCAATACCATCGGTCTGCGCTTTCGTTCCGGTCAGCTTGCGTGCGGAGGTAAAGGCAAACAGATTGGGCTTCAGATCATCGGCGTAAAGGAAGTCGCGCTTTGCCACGCCCCGCGACACCTGCATGTAAATGGTTCCCTCATCCAGCGCGTTGCGCGAAATAAGCTCGTTCTGGATGGCTTCGATGTCTTCCAGCGGCATGGGCAGCGGAATGCCGATCTCTCCCAGCGAACGGCTGAGACGCTGCAGGTGCAGCTCATTGTCGATCATGCGCCCGCCGATGACAGCGGTGACTTCATAGATCGCGTCAGCGAACAGCAGCCCGCGGTCAAATATGCTGATCCTGGCTTCGTCTTCAGGCACGAAACGCTGATCACAATAGACATAGGCCATCACGGATGCTCCCTGAGAACTGCCGCGCCACCACATGGGCGCATGGTCGAGTGATGACAATCGCCGCGCGAAAAGGCCAATTCCGTTTCTGCAACTCGCGATGCCAAAAATGATATCGGAGGGCCGCTCAGTTCCCATGCAGGAGAGAACAAGCCGCGTCATCGCCAATCGCGCGGCACGAGATCAGGAGTAGAGCGCTTCGTAAACTTTCGCCGCTTTTCGGTCGATCGTCTCGACAAGGCAGTCATAGCCGGATCGGGGGATTTTCGGCGCGGGACGAATTGTCGTGCCTGCTTCTGCCAGAAGCTGCCGGAAATCTTCGACGCATCGCTTTCCCATGGCATCGGTCGAGCCGATCTCGTCAAGCAACGCTTCCTCAACCGAAGTCAAAACGGCACTGTCATTTTTCGTTGTTCGTCTGTGCTGGTCGGGAAGCGTTCCGAAAAGGTCGAACAGCAACCGCAGACCATTGTACAAGCGGTCATTTTTCAACAGTTGGCTCAGGCTGCTCTCTGCCTCTGTGCAAGTCGCGCCGCAAGATTGCCAGTGCCGGAAAACCGAGACGACAAATGCCTCGTCATCCGTCAGATCGGAAAATCCGAGCGGGATAAAATCACTGGCTTTCATAATTCCGGTCCGACACCCATGCAGGCCCTTTCTAACCGCCCGAAGCCGAATCCAAAGTACTATTTTTCAACCCACGGAAGACCTTGTCCGCAGGCTTGCGTTGGCGTACTCGGAAGCCATCGGATTTTTGGGCTGACTGGAGGTCCCGGTAAATGGGACCGATCATCAGCTTCACACAGTTCATGACGTTGGGGATGAGATGAAACTCTACGCGGATTATCTGGCCGAAATCAGCAACCGGAAAGATCAGGGGCTGGCCCCCAAGCCGATCGACGACGGTGCGCTCACCAGCGAGATCATCGCCCTGATCGAGGATGGCGGGAACCCGCACCGGGACGACGCCCTGAAATTCTTCATCTACAACACGCTGCCGGGCACGACCAGCGCGGCCGGCGTCAAGGCGGCCTACCTGAAGAAGATCGTGCTTCGCGAAACCCTCGTGCCGGAGATCACTCCCGACTTCGCGCTCGAACTGCTCTCCCACATGAAGGGCGGGCCTTCGGTTGCCGTGCTGCTCGACATCGCCCTCGGCGATGACGCGACCATCGCCGCCAAAGCCGGCGACGTGCTGAAGACGCAGGTCTTCCTTTACGACGCCGACATGTTCCGCCTGCGCGATGCCTTCAAGGCCAGCAATGCTGTCGCCACCGACATCCTCGAAAGCTATGCGAAGGCCGAGTTCTTCACCAAGCTTCCCGATGTCGAGGATGAGATCAAGGTCGTGACCTTCATCGCCGCCGAAGGCGACATCTCGACCGACCTTCTGTCCCCCGGCAATCAGGCGCATTCGCGCTCGGACCGCGAACTGCACGGCCAGTGCATGATCTCGCCGGAAGCGCAGCAGGAAATCGTCGCGCTGCAAAAGCAGCACCCGGACAAGCGCGTGATGATGATCGCCGAGAAGGGCACGATGGGCGTCGGCTCCTCACGCATGTCGGGCGTGAACAACGTGGCGCTGTGGACCGGCAAGCAGGCCAGCCCCTATGTGCCCTTCGTCAACTACGCCCCGATCGTGGCCGGCACCAACGGTATCTCCCCGATTTTCGCGACCACGGTCGACGTGACCGGCGGCATCGGCATCAACCTCAAGAACTGGACCAAGAAGCTCGGCGAGGACGGCAAGCCGATCCTCAACAACGACGGCAACCCCGTGCTGGAGCAGCAGTTCTCGGTCGAAACGGGAACTGTCCTCAAGATCGACACGAAGAACAGAAAGCTGCGCGATGAGGACGGCACCGAGCTCGTCGACGTCGCCTCCGCCTTCACGCCCCAGAAGATGGAGTTCATGAAGGCCGGCAGTTCCTACGCCATCGTCTTCGGCAAGAAGCTGCAGACCTTCGCCGCCGCCACGCTGGGGGTCGAGCCGACGCCGGTGTTCGCCCCCAACAAGGAAATCTCCGTCGAGGGTCAGGGCCTGACGGCGGTGGAGAAGATCTTCAACCGCAACGCCGTGGGGGTCACCCCCGGCAAGATTCTGCATGCCGGCTCGGATGTGCGCGTCAAGGTCAACATCGTCGGATCGCAGGACACCACCGGCCTGATGACCGCGCAGGAGCTGGAGGCGATGGCGGCGACCGTCATTTCGCCGCTGGTCGACGGCGCCTATCAGTCCGGCTGCCACACGGCTTCCGTCTGGGACAAGAAGGCGCAGGTGAACATCCCGAAGCTCATGTCGTTCATGAACAATTTCGGCGTCATCACCGCGCGTGACCCCAAGGGCGTCTATCACTCGATGACCGACGTCATCCACAAGGTGCTGAACGACATCACCGTGGACGACTGGGACATCATCATCGGCGGCGACAGCCACACCCGCATGTCCAAGGGCGTAGCCTTCGGCGCGGACTCCGGCACCGTTGCGCTGGCGCTGGCCACCGGCGAGGCGACCATGCCGATCCCGCAATCGGTCAAGGTCACGTTCACGGGCCGGATGAAGCCGTGGATGGACTTCCGCGACGTGGTCCATGCAACACAGGCGCAGATGCTCAAGCAGCACGGCGACAACGTGTTCCAGGGCCGCATCATCGAGGTGCATATCGGCACGCTGCTGGCAGACCAGGCCTTCACCTTCACCGACTGGACCGCCGAAATGAAGGCCAAGGCCTCGATCTGCATCAGTCAGGACGAGACGCTGATCGAGTCGCTGGAGATCGCCAAGTCGCGCATCCAGATCATGATCGACAAGGGCATGGACAACGCCGCCCAGACTCTCAAGGGCCTGATCGCCAAGGCCGATGCCCGCATCACCGAGATCCGCCTCGGCGAAAAGCCGGCGCTCGCCCCCGACGAGAATGCGAAATATTTCGCCGAGGTCGTCGTCGATCTAGACCTGATCGACGAGCCCATGATCGCCGATCCCGACGTCAACAATGCCGATGTGTCGCGACGCTATACGCACGACACGATCCGCCCGATTTCCTACTATGGCGGAACCAAGAAGGTCGATCTCGGCTTCGTCGGCTCGTGCATGGTGCACAAGGGAGACATGAAGATCGTCGCCCAGATGCTGAAGAACATCGAGAAGGCCCAAGGCAAGGTCGAGTTCAGGGCGCCGCTGGTTGTCGCCGCCCCGACCTACAACATCATCGACGAGCTGAAGGAAGAAGGCGACTGGGAAATCCTGCAGCGCTATTCCGGCTTCGAGTTCGACGACCTGATGCCGAAGAGCCAGGCGCGCACCGAATACGAGAACATCCTCTATCTGGAGCGCCCCGGCTGCAATCTGTGCATGGGCAATCAGGAAAAGGCGGAGAAGGGCGATACCGTGCTTGCCACCTCGACGCGCCTGTTTCAGGGGCGCGTGGTCGAGGACACCGCCGAGAAGAAGGGCGAGTCGCTTCTGGCTTCCACTCCGGTCGTGGTGCTTTCCGCCATTCTTGGCCGCACGCCGAGCGCCGAGGAATACAGGACCGCAGTCGAGGGGATCGACCTGACGAAATTCGCGCCGCCGAAAACCACTCCGATCGATTCCCTGTCGGTCCATTTCTAGGATTCCGTCTCGTTGATCATCAAAGCAGCCTGCCGACGTGGCGGGCTGCTTCCGGTGCCTGCGCAAGTTCCTTAAAAGCTGACGGTTGTGGTTCCGCCCTTCGTCGGCCTTGTGCCTTGCGGATTCATCGGCCGGTCACCTTCGCACCGGCCGATGGTTGCATCGGCAGCCGCAGGACTATATCCGGAGGAAAAGCCAGCCACGACCTGCCTCTGTCACCCCGGCCGGTCTCAGCCGTTTCTCTCAGACCCGGTTCCAGGAAGCGTAGCAGATGCATGGTGAGTACAAGGTTCCCGGCGGCAAGCTGATCGTCGCGGACATCGAAACGGCGCATGAGCGGATCGCATCGGCGCAGATATCCGGCGATTTCTTCCTTGAACCGGAAGAGGCTCTCGGCGCCCTTTCTCAGGCGCTGGTCGGTCTTGCCGGAACAGCTTCCGTGCAGGAGATCGCAGCAGCGATCCGCGCGGCTCTGCCAGAAGGCGCGCAGCTCTTCGGCTTCACGCCCGAAGCCGTGGCCATCGCCGTGCGCCGCGCCCTTGGTATCGCCAAGACCTGGCAGGATTTTGAGTGGAACATCATCGACGCCAAGGCGGTGACACCCGCCATGCATGTGGCGCTGGACGAGGTTCTGGCGCGTGAGGTTGCCAGCGGCAGGCGGGCTCCGACGCTGCGGTTCTGGACATGGGAGAGGTCCGCCATCATCATCGGATCGTTCCAGTCGCTGAAGAACGAGGTCGATCTGGAGGCGGCGAAGGAACTGGGTGTCGAGGTCGTGCGCCGCGCCACGGGAGGCGGTGCGATGTTCGTTGAGCCGGGCTCCGCGATCACCTATTCGCTCTACGCTCCCGTGGACCTTGTGGCGGACATGGGCTTTGCCGATTCCTACGCCTTCCTCGACAACTGGGTGCTGAAGGCCCTGAACGCCATCGGCATCGAAGCCGTCTATAAGCCGCTCAACGACATCAGCAGCCCGAACGGCAAGATCGGCGGCGCCGCACAGAAGCGTTTTGGCAGCACCACCGTGCTGCACCATGTGACTATGGCCTATGACATGGACGCCGACAAGATGATGCGGGTGCTGCGGATCGGCCGCGAAAAGCTGTCGGACAAGGGAACGGCAAGTGCCGGCAAGCGCGTCGACCCAGTGCGCAGCCAGAGCGGCCTGTCGCGCGACGACGTCATCGCCGCGATGAAAAACACCTTCGTGGAGCTAAACGGCGGTGTTGCGGGCGATATCACCGAGGCCGAATATCAGGCGGCAGCGGCGCTGGTTGAATCGAAATACGGCACTGAGGAATGGCTTTACAAGCTGCCCTGAGATGAAAGCCGCACAGGGCTCTGCCCCGGGCGGCTTCTGCGTTTCATCCGAAGCGGCGAAACGCTACCGCGCCGGAACCGAAGCCCAGCCGTAGTTCTGCTTCAGGAATTCGGCCGCCGCGTCCGAGCGCAGCGCCTGCACCACAGCTTTTGTCTTCGGGTCGTCCAGATCCCTTGCATTCACCGCAAAGCTGATCGCGTAAGCGTCGGTAATCCCGTTGCGCTCTTCGACATAAAGACGCTCGGCATCGCCTTCGAGTTCAAGCGAACGGGCGAAGGTCGGATACATGACCGCAAGCTTGCGCCCCGCCTCGTCATAGGCGCCGGCAGTGGCCGCAAGAGGCGTCTGGACGAATTTCAGGTTCCGGGGATTGGCGGTGATATCGGCAGGTGAGGCTTCATAGATCGCGCCCTCGCCCAGTTCGACAAGACCGGCGCTCTGCAGCAGCAGCAGGGCGCGGGCCGTGTTCACGCCATCATTGGGAATGAAGACCGTCTCACCGTCGGGAATGGCGTCCAGACTGGAATAGGCCCCGGAATAGAGCGCAAAGGTCGCGTGATAGACCGGCTGGGCGATCGCCAGCTTCGCGCCTGTGCGGTCGTTGAATATGTCCATGTAGAGCTTGTGCTGGATCAGATTTCCGTCGATCTCGCCATTGGCCAGCGCAGGGTTTGCCTCCGCGTAATTGAGAAAAACGGTCTTCTCGACCTTGTAACCCGCGGCCTCGATTTCCGGCGCGATGGCGGTGAGAATGTCCGGTTTCGTGTCGTCGGCCGAATGGAACGGAAAGAACGACACGCCCAGCCTGATCGTCTCCTGCGCCTGCGCGGCGCCTGTAAGCAGAGATAATGCAGCCAGCATGGTTGCGGCTAGTCTTGCTATGTTTTTCATGAATTCCGGGCCTTCCCTTTTCCATCGAGTTTTCTGGCGAGGGCGGACCCTGAAAGCTGGATAAATTGCACGAACAGGGTCATCAGGAGAATGATGACCCACATGAGCTGCTGGTTCCACATATAGAAACCTTCCTGCAAAGCCAGATAGCCGATTCCGCCGCCGGCAATAACCCCCACCACCGTCGAATAGGCGATCAGGCTGATGATCGCGGAGGTATAGCCCAGGATCAGCGCCGCGCGCGCTTCGACGAGAACGAATTCCGTTATCAGTTGCCAGCGGTTCGCCGAGAGGGCGTGCGCCGTGTGGTAGAGCTGCGGATTGATGTCTGCGACAGCCTGCTCGACCAGCCGTGTGACGACGGCAACCCCTACGATCGTAAGCGACACCATCGAGGCGTAGATTCCGTAGGCCGTTCCGACCAGAAACCGCGCCAGCGGGGCCACAATGATCAGCAGCAGGATGAACGGCACCGAGCGTATGAGGTTGACCGCGACGGACAGCGGAGCGGCAAGGACCGGGCTTTCCCAGATGGCGCCGCGCTGACTGAGCGACAGGAATATCCCTGCTGCCGTGCCAAGCACCGCGGCGATCGCGAAGGACACCGCGACCATGTAGAAGGTCTCGACAAACCCGGTAGCGATCTGGCCGCCGAACCGGGTCCAGGTCTGCGTGAACCAGTCAAACATCGTGCGGCGTGCCCCACAGCGCCTCGATCGGATCGACGCGGAAATCCACGGAATTTCTGATCGGGCCCATGCGCCGGACCGCACCGTCTTCAAGGTGCAGCACCCGGTCGCACATGTAGCGAACAACGTCCAGATGATGGGCCACCAGTATCATGGCCATGGAATAGTTGCGCTGCGCCTTTTTCAGAAGGTCCAGTATTTCCCTGCTGGTCTGAGCATCGAGGGCCGAGGTCGGCTCGTCCAGAAACAGCACCTGCGGATCCGTGACCAAAGCGCGGGCAATGGCCACGCGCTGCGCCTCGCCGCCGGAGAGGGTGATGGGATAAGCTTCTGCCTTCGCTTTGAGGCCGACGAAATCCAGCATCTCACGCGCCTTCTGCGTGCCTTCCGTGCGCCCCACCTTCCGCAGCTTCAAAGGCAGGGCAACATTTTCCAGAACGCTGCGATTGTAGAGCAGGCTGAACCCCTGAAATACGGTGGAGGTCCTTCGCGTTACATCGCGCACGACCGACCTGGGGGTGCTGTCTTCAATTGTGGTGGCGCCGAAATTCAGGGTGCCGCTGTCGGGGGGCATCTGCAGGCTGAGCACGCGCAGGAGCGTCGTCTTGCCCGCGCCGCTCTTGCCGACGACGCCGAGAACTTCGCGAGGGCCCACCCGGAAACTGATGTCTGAGAGCGCCGCAGTCCGGCCGCCCTTGCCGGGGGCGTGGAACGTCTTTGTGAGGTTGTGAACCTCGATGACCGGATTATCGTTCAGCATCGTTACCGCTTCGGCTTTGCGCTGTATCCATCAGACCACAAGCAGATGCGGGCCGGTCTTGCCATCGTGCCGGACCTCGCGGGGAGCCCCGCAGGAATGCCGGCGACCGAAATCCAGTGCGAGCGCCATCAGTTCCTCATCCATCTCGCCTTCGGTAAGATCGAGCAGGAAATCGTTGCCTGCCTCGACATGGTTCCTGCGCAACTGATGCAGGAGCAGGAGCAGCAGCCTCTCGTCGCGGGTCACCTCGGCCGCATGAGCGGTGTCTGCCATGTCCAGCGTCTGAAGCCTGTCGCCCTTCACCCGCAAAAGCGCGTCCGAAATATGGGCAAGGCCATAAGCCAGCGGAAGACCTGTTCGCACCCCCCAGCGGGCTGCAGCGGCGCGGTAGGCGAAATTCCACGAACCTCGCCCGGGATTACGACACGTTTCCACAAGTCCCCTCAAAAGCGGCAGAAGCGCCTGCTCAAACGCATCGCAGCCGATGACATCGAGAGGCAGCAATTCGGCATCGCTGGGATCATGATGACAGCTGATGCCCTTTTCTCGCAGCATGGCTGGCTCCGGCTTCGGTGCAATTGCGAATAATATTCCCTTACCTTGCGATCCGGACGGCTGTCGCCTGCGGGCACGAAGCCCGGCATCTGCGCTGGGTAAAGTGGTTATAGTCCGAAACAGCGCGCGGCCATACTCCTTAAAGGCACGGCCAGACGTTTTCCGGAGTGATCCCCACCCTCACGCTACTCCTCTTTCAAGCCTTCGTTCTTTGGAAACCTTCTGAAATGGGCGCTGGCCGACTCATCGGCCTCACTGATTTTCTGTCCTGATGCCTTGGGCCTGAAAGTCAGAAACCGAAAGCATCCGTGCAAACTGCAGCCATGGTGGTCATAAGACTGTCCGTTCAAATGCCGTTTTCATCCCGGCTCGATCTTTGAAATCCCATTCCTCCGGCGCCGGTCCATACGCGACGTACGTTCTCGACCCGTGCGAGCCGCATACTCTACTAAATCCATAGATTTCAGCAGCGCAAACTGTGCAGCCGGCGCGCGCGAGGTAAGGCTCCACGCTCATCCGCGTTCGCTCTGTTTCGAAATTCTATGGTGGCGCAAAGGTCCTCAATGAGGTCTCGATGGATGTCCGCAGTGGAGAGGTCCGCTGCATCATCGGGCCCTCCGGTTCCGGCAAGAGCACTTTGCTGCGCTGCCTGAATGCGCTGACGGGCTTCGACAGCGGCGCCATCGTCGTTGGCGATACACGGGTCGCCGTCTCAAGATGAGGGTTGCGGTCCGGTGCCGGATTCACGTCGAATACCGGCGACAAGCGCCACTGACCCGCCCCCACATAGAGGAAGCCGTGGTTCTTCAGGTGATCGTCTTTGTTGCACACGAGGATCGTGAAGATCAGACGCCGATAGAGTTCGCGGAAATCGTCAGAGGGATCGGGTGAGTAAGCCCGCATGAAATCAACGATCTCAATATAGGACCCCAGTTCCGCTCCTGTCTTGCCGAGTGCAGTGCGCGCGGAAATATAGGGAATCCGTGCGGCCCCACGGCGGTCGAACCGCTGGATCAGCGCAACCGGGAACGGCGTGTCCGCCAGTTCCAGCCGTGCCTCGGGCGTGCGGATACCGCAGGCCGCCGCCAAGCGCAGCGTCGCGACCTCGACGCGCTCGATCGGCTGCTGATCGTGGACCGAGGTGAACTTCGCCAGCCACAGCGCATCGCCGTCCCTGACATTGGCTTTGGGGCGAGCACCGCCGGAGCCGCCGGCGCCGGCCAGAGCCTGCATTTCCTCTGGCGAGATTTCCTTGCCTTGCTCATAGGCCCGCGCGATCGCCGTGATGGTTTCCAGATCGACCAGACGCGGAACGGCGTCCGCTGCCTTGCCGCGAATGACCTCGCCCTTGTCATCCAGAAAGCGCAACGCGCCCTGCCGGCAGGTATCGTCGGAAAGCGTCAGATATTCGAATTCGTTGAGACCATTGCCATAGGCACGTTCGAGGAGCCGGCGTCCCCAACTGTCCGGAGCCGCATCGGCGAAAACGCCGGCCAATGCGTCACGCATGTTGCCGGGCTGTCCCGAAGTGTGGAACGGGCCGGCCTCAAGAGGGAAATCGGGCTGTATGGCGAAGGCGCGCGGGTTTTCGATCCATTCTGGACCATAGGCGAAAGTAGAGAACTGCCGTGGCCCGGTATGGGTGAAACGCAACTGCCCCACCGATGCCCGGCCTTCGCCAAGCGCGACATGGGCGATGAAATCTGCCATCAGAAGGAAGCCCCGTCAGGGTCGACAACGTCCTGTCGATCCTGCCCTTCGTCCGTCTGAGCCTTCTGCTTTTTCAGCCTTGCCGCGAATGAGCGGCCACGCCGCAGTCCGTGCTCCGCCGTCAGCGCCAGGCCCAGATCGTCCTTGCGGATGTCGATCAGGTCAGCGAGCCGTTCCAGAAGGCCCAGAACAACAAGAATGTCGGCAAGCGTTCCAATGGCGACACCGGGATCACCCCGTTCGAGGCGGGCGATGGAACTCGGCGAGGTTCCTGCGCGCACGGCGAGATCCGCCACAGCGATACCACGTCGCAGACGCGCGTTGCGGATATCCTGGCCCAGTCGTTCCAGTGCGGGTTTTGCCTTAGGGGAACCCACATTAACCATCCATATCTGACGAAATACAGCTTTGAATTAGTCATATATGGCTAATTAACGCCTGGATCAAGATTTCCAGCCGTACTCCCGGCAGCGTGAGCGTTTCGTTTCGGCATCTTGGGGGAAAATCATGTTCCTGATCTTCCTAGCCATTTGCGGTCAGCGCCTCGAGATAGGGCCGCATGATCGTGCCGACCGCCCCTCGCTCAGCCTGCCTGGCAATCTCGCCCGGCGTCGTCTTGCGCTGGCGCAGCGCCTCCTGAAGGCCTTCCATTGCCACGGACAGGCCAATCTTATTCCGATACCGGAAGCAATCGGCGATCGTCTTTGTGATGCCGAAGACCTTCACGGGCACCCCCTCGACAGGGTGGGTTTCAACCTCTTCGGCAAGCAGACGATCTGTGAAACGCACCAGCCGAATGGGTGTGCCGCCAGATTTCGGGGACCAGTCCTTCTGACCCACGGCGAGCCAAACCTTCCTCGGCAGTTGATCGGTCAGCCTGTGGAACGACAGGGCCGAAACGAGGCAGACCACGCCCTTCGGAACCCGTTTAGTCACCTCAGCGAGACTGTGGTGAATGTCGAGCGGCGCGTCTGAAAGTTGATAAAGTCCTCGCGCGAGCCGAAGCACCTCGCCGTCGCGTTCCATACGGCTCATGGTGGCAGCCGTTACACCGGCCGCGCGCAGCTCTGCCAGGCGCGAAATTCCGCGCGCGGTCAGCACGGCATGGGCAATCTGGCGTTGGGACATGGATGGCAGCACGATACGTAAACTCGGAACATAGAGCCTATTATCCGAGGATTTGTATCACTCTTCGTAGGGCGAGGAAAGGACCAGAGTACGTTCGCACCGGGTGGGGGAAAGCCTTCCCCTGCGCCCGAGCCCACGGTCTCGGCCGACCCCTTCTGCGGGGAGACCCCGCAACGCCCCCTGAGAGTGAGAGTGCGGAGGGATTTTCCGTGACGGGTTGAGGGCTGGAGAAGAGGTGTCCGGCGCCCGTCATGGAGATTGGTCCCATGACCCAGGTTTCAGTTCTCGATGCGCGCCGCGACGACAGTGGCGGTTACAAGGTCGATGTCGGCCGCGGCGAGCGGATCGGCCGTGTTTCGTCGAAGTGGTTTTCCCGGCCGGCAGACGAGCGGTATCTGTCGTTGTCCGAACTGGCGCACTCCGTTCGCGACCGGACGCGCGTGGTGGAAAGCGCGCTCATCCATGTGGAGGCAAACCGCAGCGACGCAGAGCGATTTGCGCTCATTCTGCCAGGCACGGATACGCCCATCGCCCCCACCAATTGGAGCTTCGGCCAACTGGCCAGCCTAGTCGGGGCGCCGGCCGCCTATCTGCGCCAGCTCCCGGCGCCGCTCGCCGCGATCAACCTGCAATATGGCCTGACGTCCAATCGGGCGGAGCAGATCAAGACGCTCGAAACCGATAGCGGCCGCGTCGAGCTGCGCGCCGTCATCGGCCCGGAGGCTCGCCTCGGTCTCTCAGGCGCTCCTCGACGTCTACGCCGAGAATGACATGACGCCGGAGCAACTCATGGCGTTCACGGTTTCCGACGACCATGCTCGCCAGCAGCAGGTCTGCGACGCGATCAAGGAACCCTATCAGATCCGGCGCATGCTGACCGAGACGACGGTGCGCGCTTCCGACAAGCTCCGCTCAAGCGCCATCTCTACGCCCGATCAACTCCGCCGGGATTAAAGCTGCTTGACTCCGAGCCGTCACCCCTCGCCAGCAAGGCGGCGTCTCAGATGCGGACGGCGTCATAGCCGCCATCTCCGAGCAGCCACTGCGACAATGACGGTACGTCCAGCAGCGCTGCCGCCCGCCCGCTGTAGCTAAACACATACACTTGCAGACATATATATATTGGCGTATGTTTAGCTATGACAAGCACTGTGCAGCAGCGGTTGATGGTGATTTCTGAGCCAAACCGCTTCCAAATCGTCGAATTACTGAGAGATGGCCCACGCTCCGTCGGCGCCATTGTCGATGCCCTTGTTATGGGACAGCCGCAGGTATCTCGACATCTGCGGCTGCTCGCGGAGGCAGAGGTGGTCGAGGCCGCGAGACACGCAAGGCGTAGAATTTATCGGCTCCGACCAGACACGATGCTCGAGCTCAGCGATTGGGCGCAGCAGTTCGCCAGCCTGTGGTCCGAACGGATGGACCGCCTCGGCTCCTTCCTTGAAGGAACGGAACAGTGATGGCTCAGCGCTTCTCCGAAGACGGCGTTGTGATCGACCGAGCACGTAACACCATCGGCATCATTCGCATCTACGCCGCCAATGTTAGCCGAGCGTGGTGGGCATGGACCGATGCTGAGGCGATCACACAGTGGTGGGGTCCGGCAGGCTGGGCCGCAACTGTATACGAGATGGACGTTCGCCCTGGCGGTCGTTGGCGGTTCCAGCTCGCCCCGGTCGACGGATCGGCGAAACCGGTCCGCGGCGTCGCTATCTATGAGCGTGTCATCCCGAATGCTGAACTGGCTTACGAAGACGCCTTCGCGGATGAGGCGTGGCAGCCGGACGGCAGCGGCTCCTTCCCGACTTCGGTCACCTTTGCCGCCGCCGACGCAGGATGCCGCGTCGAGATAATCGCGAGCTTCCCGGACGGAGAGGCATTGCGGCGAGCTGTCCGGTTGCGGATGGCCGAAGGCTACGCGGAGGCCTTGGACCGGCTCGGCCACTTGCTTGGAACATTGGAGGCACACACTGCCATGAAGACCATCACGTCCGCAGACGGGACCACGATTGCCTACGAGAAGATAGGGGCCGGCCCGGCCATCATCGTAATCAGTAACGTTGCGGAGGATCACACCGGCGTCGCCGGCCTAGCCGAGGCCCTCTCTAAGCACTTCACCGTGGTCAGTTTTGATCGGCGGGGCCGCGGCGCCAGCGGTGACCCTCAGCCGTACGATCCGTCCCGCGAACTCGAAGACATCGCGGCGCTGATCGAGATAGCAGGCGGCTCCGCGGCCCTGACCAGCGGTTCTGGCGCTTGTGCAATCACGCTCGACGCAGCGAGCGCTCTAGGCTCAGGACTCATTGGTCAGATCCAGAAGATGACGGCTGCGGCGATGCATATCGCTGAGAAGAAGGTGTGAGCGCATCGGTCGTAGCGTGTGGCGATGCGGCGCCAGTCCTTGAGCTTGGCGAACAGGTTCTCGACCTTGTGGCGCTGACGGTAGAGGGTCTTGTCGTAATCGAACGGGACTTTGCGACTGCGGCTCGATGGGATGCACGGCTCGATGCCCCTGGCTTTGAGTTCAGCGCGGAACCAGGCGCTGTCGTAGCCTCGGTCGGCGATCAGATGCGACGCGGTCGGTAATGCATCGAGCACGAGGCGGGCACCCTTGTGATCGCTCATCTGACCTTCCGACAATAGCAGGATGATCGGCCGGCCGTCGCCGTCGCAGACAGTGTGAAGCTTGGAGTTCAGTCCGCCCTTGGTTCGCCCGATACGACGGGGAACATCCCCTTTTTGAGCAGGCTCGCCGCCGTGCGGTGGGCCTTCAGGTGTGTCGCATCGATCATGATGCGCTCTGGCTTCGGCCCTTCGCCCGCCAGCCCGGCGAAGATGCGATCGAAGACACCCAATCGGCTCCAGCGGATGAAGCGGTTGTAGAGCGTCTTGTGCGGGCCGTAATCCTTCGGCGCGTCCTTCCACTGCAAGCCGTTGCGGATCACGTAGACGATCCCGCTCACAACCCGCCGGTCATCTACTCTCGGAACCCCGTGCCACAACGGGAAGTACGGCGATATGCGCGCCATCTGGCACTCGCTCAGCAGAAACAAATCACCCATCACGGCCTCCTTCAGCAAAGACCGTGAATCACAGATCAAACCAAATTAATAGGTCCTGAGCCTAG